>NZ_JBEXXO010000009.1:0-219707 GCF_040630435.1 Streptomyces sp. NPDC005803
CGGCGTCGTCGGCGACCTCTTCACCGTCGTGCCCCAGCTCACCGAGGAGATCACCGCCCGCAAGGGCTGACCCCGCAGCACGCCACACAGCACACGGCACGGCCAACGGCCCGGGGCCGCACGGTGAAACCCACCGCGCGGCCCCGCGCCGTCGTGCCGACCTGTCAGCCCAGCAGTTCCTCGACGAGGTCGGCGGCCCGCGGGGTGCCGCCTTCGGCCCGCGCCTCGGCCCGCAGCCTCGCCGAACGGCCGGCGACCTCGGGGTCGGCGACGAGTTCCGTCAGTGCCGTACGCAGCGCCTCGGCGGTGGCGTCCGCGGTGTCGAGGCGGCGGGCGACGCCCAGTTCCACGAGCCGGTCGGCATTCATGAACTGTTCGGCGCCCTGCGGGACGGCGATCATCGGCACTCCGGTGTACAGACCCTCGGAGCTGCCGCCCATGCCGGCATGGGTGACGAAGGCGTCAGCCTGTTCCAGGATCGCCAACTGCGGCACCCAGGAGTGCACTTCGACGTTGTCCGGAATGGTGCCGAGCTCCGCCCGGTCGGTGTGCCTGCCGACCTGGAGCACGACGTGCCAGCCGGGCAGGTCGCCGTACGCGGCCAGGCACTGCCGGTAGAACTCCGGCCGGTTGGTGTAAGCCGAACCCAGCGAGACCAGCAGGACGCGCTCCGCGGCCGCGGGGCGCGTCCAGCTCTGCTCGGCCGCGCGTCCCCCGAAGCAGGGGCCGACGAACGTCACGGTGTCCGTGTCGACGTCGTCGCCGTGCGGCTGCATCGCCCGGGGGATCAGGGCGAGGGTGTGCGCGGGCCGGCCGGAGAACGCCTCCATGTCGGTGGTGGAAGCGCCGCAGTCGGCCAGCCACCGGGTGAACCGCGCCCGGTAGGCGTCGGCACCGGGAAGTGCCCACAGCTGCGCCGACACGTCCTGTCCGTAGCCTTCCCAGGCGACGAGCGTCGGGGACAGCTGCATGAGGGGGCGCTTCTGCGACTCGGCCAGCGCACGCGCGGCGTAGGCGCCGATGTCGTACAGGTAGAGGTCGGCCGGGTCGTCGTCGTAGACGGCCCTCAGCTGCGGGAGGGCCTGGACGGCGTCGTCGAGGAAGAGGCCCATCGCGGCGATGGGATCGTCCGGCCAGTTGTTGTCGGCGACCGGCAGGACGGAGCCGTACGGGACGAACTCGGCGCCGGTGGCCTCGATCCGGTCGGCCACCGCCGAGTCGTTGGCGTACGTCACCCGGTGGCCGCGGGCCACCAGTTCACGGATGACCTCAAGACTGGGCAGGACGTGGCTGACGGCGGGGATGCCGACCATGGCGATGTGGGAACGGCGGCGTGACATGGAAGATCACTCCATTCAGATCTGCGGCGAAGAGGACACGGCTCACCCGCGCGTCGGCACCTCCGGCACGAAAGCCGGGCCGTGGGCGCGCACAGGGCATGCCGGACGGAGGCGGGGCGCTGCCCCGTCCCGCGTCAGCCGTAGAGCTGCTGGAAGATCATGCGCGGAACGCTATCCGGTGCCCCGGGCCCGCCGCACCCGGTTTTCGGCGGCCCCGGGCACGCCGTCACTCGGACGGGGCGGCGGCTTCGAGCGCGTCGACGGTGCCCGACATGATCGTGCGGACGTGGGCGGTGGGCCGGGGCGGCGGTCGGGGCCCGCGTCTTCCTCATCCCGGTTCGCGCCCGCGGAGGCCGTCGGTGTGGAGAACATGACTGCCGGACGGACCGGAGGTCCGCCCGGCAGTCCGGGTGAGGCGTCGGGGCGTCAGGGCTGGAGCGGCATCGTCCAGCAGTTGGACGAGGTGCCCTTGCCGGAGAGGCGGTCGGTCATCCAGGAGATCGCGTCGCCCTGGTCGGTGATCAGCGGGACCAGGTGGTTGGTCAGGAGCTTGTCGCCGAGGTTCGGCAGGACGATGGCGTCGTAGGTGACGTCGGCGCCCTTGCGGCACCAGTCGACGGCCAGTTGGCGCGCCTGGGCGTGGGGCACGATGTCGTCCTGCACGCCGGTCGCCAGGCGCACCGGGCCGGTGGGCTTCAGCGTGCCGATGCGCTGACGGTCGAGGGCGGCCTGCGCCCCGGGCTCGGCGGCTATGACGTCTCCGAGGGACTTCCCGGAGGTGGTCCACTTGGTGCTCTTGGTGAAGCCGTAGCCGAAGATCGCATCGCCGACGCACATGGTCGAGGCGTCCTTCAGCGCGGCCCGGCCGGCGTCGTTGACGTTGGCCTCGACGACATCCCTCAGATCGGGGTCGGCCTGGGCGAAGCCGTTGATCGACCAGGCCAGGGCGCCGGCGAGGGCGCTGCCGTCGATGCCCTTCATCACCGCGGTCAGGTCGGCCGGCGGGGCCCCGGCGTAGGTGCCGGCGAGCTTGACGTCCGGTGCGTAGGACGGCTGGAGTTCGGCCGCGGACGCGCTGGCCCCGCCACCCTGGCTGTAGCCGTACAGGCCGGTGCGCGAGTCGGGCGTGATCGAGGCGCCGGGCAGCTGGTGCGCGGCGCGGGCCGCGTCCAGCAGGGCGTGGCCCTGGTCGAGCCGGTTGACGTAGGTGTGGAGCCGGTCGGTCGTGCCCAGACCGACGTAGTCGGTGACCACGACGGCGACGCCGGCGGAGAGCAGCCGGTAGATCGCCAGGGTCTCGTAGCCGACGGACACGGTCTCGCCGCTCAGGGTCAGCGGGTACTGGAGGGTCATGGAGGGCGCGCACTGGTCGCCCTGTCCCACGGTTCCCGAGGCAAGCGCCACCAGCGGACGCGGACCGGAGCCCTTCCATGCGGCGGACGGCTCGATGTAGGCGCCGGTCACCGCGACGGCCTGCCCGCCCGAGTCGGTGGAGCGATACATCAGCCGGGTCGCCGTGCCCGGCATCGGGCGGCCGTCCAGCCCCGGCAGGCTCAGCCCGAGCGGCAGCGGCTCGTGGCGGATCACCGCGCCGTTGGCGGCGGGCAGCCCGGCCGGCGGGTTGTAGAAGGCCGGGATGGTGACCCCCCGGGACACCACGGGCTGCGACCCGTCGGTGGCGGACGCGGGCGCCGCGTACGCGGCCACGCAGGCCGCCGCCGTCACGGCGACGGCCACCGCGCGGATGCCGCCGGGGCGCGGCCGGCGGGCAGGGGGAACCAGGGGGGACGCGGTGGGGGCGGTGGAAGGCGAACGGGTGCTCTTGCGGCTCACAGCTCACTCCTCGCTCTGCTCGGAATGCGGGTGAACGCAAGCTAGCAGCGGCACTTACCGAAGGTAACCCGTCAGTAAGTTACGCTGTGGTAACTGTCTGACCGGCCCCGGCGGCGACGAGGGCGGCCCGCCGTTCCGACACCCGGCGCACAGGCGCCGGCCGCGCGTCAGCCCGCCGCGCACGCACGCGGTCCGGCATCCGGCGCCGGCGCCCGCCCCTGCAGGACCGGACGGCGTCTCCGCCCGCACGGACCGTCAGCTCCGCCCTCGCCCCGTCGGGAGCGAGCCGGACCGTTCTTCGAAAGCCGCCCGTTTTCCATTGACAGCGCCCCTTCCCCCTGCGAGCGTCGAAGCGCTTCGACGATCGTGGCGGTGCGGCGGGCAGCCGGTCCCGCCACCCGACCACCTCCTGGGACGGACATGGCCCTCTTCGACAACCCCGTGATACCCGGCTTCAGTCCGGATCCGAGCATCTGCCGGGCGGGCGACGACTACTACGTGGCGACGTCCAGCTTCGAGTACGTGCCCGGGGTGCCCCTGTGGCACAGCCGCGACCTGGTGAACTGGCGGCTGATCGGACACGCGCTGGACCGCCCGGGCCAGTTGGAGCTCCCGGAGACGGTTCCGGCCTCGTGCGGTGTGTACGCGCCCACCCTGCGGCACCACGACGGCCGCTTCTGGATGATCACGACCGTGGTCACCGACGCCGGCACCGTCCTGGTGACCGCGAAGGACCCCGCCGGGCCCTGGTCGGACCCGGTGACGGTCGGCGTGCCGGGCATCGATCCGGATCTGGCCTGGGACGAGGACGGCACCTGCTGGTGCGTGTACTCGGACGACGGCATCCACGCTGTGCGCATCGATCCGGAAACCGGCGAAGTGCTGAGCGAGCCGGTCGCGTTGTGGTCGGGCAGCGGGCTGCAGTACCCGGAAGGGCCGCACCTGTACCGGATCGGCGACTGGTGGTACCTGCTGTTGTCCGAGGGCGGCACCGAACGCGGCCACGCCATGTCGGTGGCCCGGGCCCGCAGTCTGCCGGGGCCGTTCGAGCCGCACCCGGACAATCCTGTGCTCTCCCACCGCAGTACCGGCCACCCCGTGCAGAACGTCGGCCACGGAGACCTCGTCCAGGCACATGACGACACCTGGTGGATGGTGCTTCTCGGCACCCGCCCCCGCGGCGACACCCCGAAGTACCACGGCCTGGGCCGGGAGACGTTCCTGGCGCCGGTCCGCTGGGAGGACGAGTGGCCGCTGCCGGGTCCGGTGGACCTGCGGGCGCAGGCCCCCGCGCTGTCGCCGCACCCGTGGCCGGACGAGCCGGAGCGGGACGAGTTCGACTCCCCCGCGCTCGCGCCGTGCTGGGTGTCCCTGAGGCGCCACGACCCGGCTGCCGTCCGCCTGGACGAGCGACCGGGTCATCTGGTGCTGCACGCCCGCGCGGACAGCCTCGACGTGCCCGGCGCGCTCTTCGTGGGCCGGCGCCAGCGGGACCCCGACTGCACGGCCCGTACCCGGGTCGACGTCGCCGCGGGCGGCCTGGGCGGGCTCGCCGTACGGATCGACGAGGCGCACCACTACCGGGTGGAGTCGGACGGCGCCGGCACGGTCCGCGTGGTCGCCAGGATCGGCCCGCTGTGCCGGACCGTGGCCGAACACGCCGTGCCGCCCGGCCCGTCGACCCTGCGGATCGACGTCACCACGAGCGTGGTCCTGCCCCCCTCCGTCACGGATCCGGCGGCGACGGCCCCGCCCGGCCTCCGCGTCGGCGGCCCCGACACCTTCCACCTGGGGTACGAGACGGACGACGGCCGCTTCGAGGTCCTGGCCGCGCTCGACGGCCGCTACCTCACCACGGAGGTCGCCGGCGGCTTCACCGGCCGGGTCATCGGCATGTACGCGACCCGGGGCAGTGCCGCGTTCGACTGGTTCGGCCTGCGCCCGGCCTGACACCGGGACGGGGACGGGACGCCCGCCCGCGGACGGCGCGCGTCCTGTCCCGTCGGCGCGGCGCGGCGCTCAGTTCTGGCAGACCGGCCAGACGGCCGCCGGGTCGCAGTGGGCGGGACACGCCAGCAGGTAGACCTCGTTGCCGAGGAACATGCCGTACGCGTCGGGCCCCACGCTGTAGGGCTGCTCCGGCAGGCCGGGACGGACCGCGAACTCCATGCCCTCGGGCACCTGGCACAGGTACTCCAGCTCGGCGCCGCACGCGCACGTGTAGGACTCGGGGTCCTGCGCCCAGGACGGCATACCCCCCAGCTTGAAGGTCTGGGCTCCGATCCCGCGGTCGTCGGGGGCGTCCACGAAGGGCCGCAGCGTCAACGGCATTGCGCGGACCGACGGTTCGGGCTCCGCGGCCGGAAGCGCCGCCTGCCGCTGGAGCAGAATGCGCCAGAAGGGCCGGGGGTACGGCAGTTGCGGGGCGTCCCAGTACCGGGGCACGAGCCGGCCCCCCGCGCACTCGGGCTCCGACGCGTCATTGTGCGCCCGGCAGTGGAACACCAGCAGATGGTCCCCGCCGAAGGGCTCCAGGCCCTGGGGAACGTCGAGTTGGAAGAGGAGAGCCAGTTTCTCCCCGCAGAAACACGAGGGCCACTCCTGCGCGTCGTCGAGGAACGGCCACCCCCCGACCGAGTCACGCTCCGGCCGGACCAGCGGCTCGTCCCCGACCTCTATCACGTGGGCGGGCAGCGCCGCCCGCTGTTTCTGCGCGTCCTGTACGTCCATCCGCTCACCCTAATCACTGCCCCGTGCCCCCCCGGCGGGCGCACGACGACCGCTACGGGGCCGCGCGCGGGTGCGGCCCCCGGGCGGGCGGGCCGGGCCGTGACCGGTGCGCCGGCATCGGGAAGCACCCCGCACCGTCGAGGAGTTCGAGGACGCGCTGCGGGCGCTGAAGGGGCTCGGCGGTGGCGCCGGGCCGTACGCCGCGGCCATCGAGGTCGCGCGGCTCAGGGACATCTTCCCGTGGATCGGTCCGCGCCGGCCGAGGGCGCCCGGCGGGGTGGCCCTCTCCGCGCGGCGCTCAGACGGTGCGCGCCCGCAGGATTCCTTCGACGCCCTGCAGGAAGGTTTCGGAGACGAGTTCCGGGTCGAAGAGACAGCCCTCCGTCATGGCGCCGTCCCGCAGCATGACGAAGTGCCGGCCGGCCGCGTCGGCGGGCACGTGGCCGGCCTGTGCCAGCAACTCCGTGACGGTGTCCAGGAACCATTGCCGGTGGGCCAGTACCGCTCGGTGGATGGGGTGGCCGGGGTCGGGGTATTCGGCCACCGCGTTGAGGAAGGCGCACCCGCGGAAACCGGGGGACCGAATGCCTTCGGTGATGGCCCGGCCGACGGCCCGGACCTTGTCGTCTGCCGACTCCCCGCCCGCCTGCGCGCCCTCGACCTGCGCCCGGATCCCCCGGTCGGCCTGGTCGAGATAAGCGAGGACGAGTTCCTCCTTGCCCGCGAAGTGCCGGTACAGCGTCGCCCGCGTGACCTGCGCCTCGGCGATGATCCGGTCGACGCCGACGGAATGGATGCCCTCCGCGTAGAAGACCCTCGTCGCCGTGCCGAGCAACCTGGATCGCGCCTCGGACGTGCTGCCGTCTTTCGTGCCCCGACTCATGCGGTCGAGACTACCAAACGGATGAGGGAGAACGTTCGGTCTTGACAGCCGCGGCGGCAGCCCCCTTAGATACGCAAGAGACCGAACGTTCTCCCTCATCTCTGGGGCCGCTCCGAAGCCGGTGCTCCCTTCATGGCTGACCGTCACCGGACCGCTCGCCGGGCCCCGCCCGGCGGGCGGGCGTCAGCTTCGTGGAGGGGACGGCCGGCACGGTCCGGTGCCCGGTCGAGCAAGCGGACCACGGCACCTGAAGCGCCCATTCATCCCGCACCGTTTCGACGTCACCGGAAGGCACAGCCATGGACACCCTCGTCCGCACCACCCCCGCCCCCGTTTCCGCGGCCCTGCGGAAGCTGTACTTCGTACGCTTCGCGTTCGCCGTCGTCTGGGCCGCCCTGCTGTTCACGACCGCCGACACGCTGGGCCCGTTGAGCGCGACCCTGCTGGTCCTCTACCCGCTGTTCGACGTGGCGTGCGCCGTCGTCGACAGCAGGTCCGCCCGCGCGAACGACGGCCCGGTCCGCGGCCTGTACGCGAACATCGCGCTCAGCACCCTCACCGCCATCGGCCTCGCCGTCGCCGCCACCTCCGGCACCCCGGCGGTCCTGCGCGTCTGGGGCGTCTGGGCCGTCACCGCGGGCCTCGTCCAACTCGTCGTCGGCGCCGCCCGGCGCCGCATGGGCGGCCAGTGGGCCATGATCGCCAGCGGCGCCATCTCCACCCTCGCCGGCGCGTCCTTCTTCGCACAGGCGGGCAAGGACGACGCCACCCTGGGCAACCTGGCCGGCTACGCCGTCCTCGGTGGCGTCTTCTTCCTCGTCTCCGCCCTCCGCCTGCAGCGCGCCGGCCACGACGCATGACCCCACCTGGGAAGAGGCGAAGCAGTCCGCCACCCCGGCCGACCTGCCTGCCGCCGCCGCGACGTCGGCGAACGCTGCTCCGGACATCTCGAACATGGGGAGGGCCGGTGCCACCCGCTACGCCGAGCGAGCCCTGCACCACCACGCCATGGTCACCCTCGCGTGCCTGCGACTGCGGCTTCCACGACCCCGCGGACCCGTCCTAGGATGAGCGAGATCATCTGCGGCCCGACGGGCTTCCGTTCCGCGTCAGCGGACTGAAGAGGACATGCCCCCACCCGCACGAGTTACTTCGTGCTGCCTGGGGGCATTCCTTGCTGTTCCGCGAGTCCGTCGCAACCGTCGCCGCCCGCACTCTTGAGGGGACGCTGGCGCTGCACCTGATGGAGAACTTCCAGCACGCGCACGGCCACCGCCCCGCAGCGTCCGAAGTGCGGTCCTGGGAGCGCAGCATTCCCGCTCTCACCGGTGCGTTGCGCGACGCCGGACTCGACGACGTCGAGATGCTGATCGAGTACTCCCTCCCCCTGACCAGCAAGCGCGCCGACGCGATACTGGCCGGAGTCCACCCGTCGACGGGTGAGCCGTCGTACGTCGTCGTGGAGCTCAAGCAGTGGAGCCAAGCCTTCGCCGAGGAGGAGGACCCGCTGCTCTGCCGGATAGACGCGTATCCGCGCCCTGTGCTCAACCCGATCGAGCAGGTCCGCGGTTACTGCTCCTACCTGCTGTCGTTCAACGGTGCGCTGGAGCGGATGCCGGAGTCGGTGGCCGGAGTGGCGTTCCTGCACAACGCGACGGAATTCGGCATCAGTTCCCTGCGTGAGGTTCCGGAAGACCTGCAAGGCCGCATGTACACAGCCGAGCAGCGCGGCGCGTTCCTCGACTTCCTGCGTTCGCGGCTCGCGCCCGAGTCCGGGGCGATGGCCGCCGACCTGCTCGTCCAGGGCCGGACGCGCCCGTCGAAGCAGTTGATGGCCGTCGCTGCGGCGGAAGTTCGCGACCGCGAGCAGTTCGTCCTCCTCGACGAGCAGCGGGTCGCCTACGAGTTGGTGTTGTCCGCGGTACGCAAGGCCAAACGGTCGAACCACAAGCAAGTGGTCGTGGTGACCGGCGGCCCAGGTTCCGGCAAGAGCGTCATCGCCCTGTCGCTCCTGGGCGAGCTGTACCGGCGCGGGGAAACGGCCCTGCACGCCACCGGTTCGGCGTCCTTCACCAAAACCATGCGTAAGATCGCCGGCGCCCGGAAGCCCGAGGTGCAGCAGCTGTTCAAGTACTTCAACAGCTTCATGGAGGCCGAGCCGAACGACCTCGACGTCCTCATCTGCGACGAGGCCCACCGGCTCCGTAGGACGTCCGCCAACCGCTACACCAAGGCCGCCCTGCGCACCGACCGCCCACAGGTGGCGGAACTGATCGACGCGGCCCGGGTGCCGGTGTTCCTGCTCGACCAGCATCAGGTGGTGCGCCCCGGCGAGATGGGGACGAAGGAGCAGATCCGGGACGCCGCCGCCGCTCAGGGGCTCGACTGCGTCGTGGTGGAGCTGGACAGCCAGTTCCGCTGCGGCGGCAGCGAGGCCTACGTGAAGTGGGTCGCCGGCCTGCTCGGTCTGTTCACCCGGGCGACCCCGGACGCCGACGTCCACCGTCTCATCCGCAACACGTACAAGGTCCTGCTGACCCGGGGGATGGTGGGGACGATGATCTACTCCACGGACCCGGAGACCCGCGCGAAGCTCCGGTCGCTCATTCACCCGATGACGGGGGTCGAGGCGGCCGCCCCCGTCTGATCCGGAGGGCGGTGCGGGAGCAACGGCTCGGCGCACTTCCCGCGTACGGACCGTACGGGCGGGAGAAAGCCGTCGGCGTCCACTCCCGTCGCCTCGGTGGACGTCGAGCCAGTGCGCAACGGCTCGCAGGGCCGGCGCACATCGCCCGTTGCGCGCCCACTTTGCCCCATGAGGCGACGGACAGAACGGGAGAAATACCACCAGAGCCGGACGCCCTGTGACGGACGCAGCAGGTGAGGTCGCGGAAACCCGGGGAACAAGTGGCGACAACGATGGGAGGTTGCCATGTATGCGAGAGACCTGGAACTAGGAGGACTGCTGGCCGCCGCGGAGTCCGCGCCGCCCGGGGAGTCCGTGGATGTGATCGCGCACGACCTGCGCAAACGTTTCGGGGCGGAGCGCGTGTCGTTCCTGTTCGTCGATCTCCTGGGGCAGCGGCTGCTGCGCCTGACCGCGCCCGAAGACGGTGACACGGCGGACGCGGCGGAGCAGATCGACTTGCGGAACACGGTCTACGAGAGGGTTCTCCTCACCCAGCGCCAGCACGTGGAACCGGACGGCCAGGGCGGACAGCGCGTGATCTCGCCGGTGACCAATCGCGGCGACTGCATCGGTGTGCTGGAGGTGACCCTGCAGAACGCCGACGAGGACGTGCTCGGGAAGCTCCGTGACGCGGCCCACGCGCTGGCCTACATCATCGTCACGGACCGTCGCTTCACCGACCTGTACCACGCGGGCCGGCGCACCACCCGGACCAGCCTGGCCGCCGAGATCCAGCACCAGTTGCTCCCCTCGGCCGCCTGCTGCGAGGCCCCCCAGTTCACCCTCGCCGCCGGACTGGTCCCCGCCGACGACATCGGCGGCGACACGTACGACTACACGCTCGACCGGGAAACGCTGCACGTGTCCATCACGGACGCCATGGGCCACGACACCGATTCCGCCCTCCTGGCCACGTTGGTCACGGGTGCGTTGCGCGGTGCCCGCCGCACCGGTTGCGACGCGCTCCGTCAGGCCGAGCGCGCGCACGAGGCCCTGCTGACCCACAGCCGGGGGCTGGCCACCGGACAACTGCTGTGCATCCGTCTCGACACGGGCACCTGCGAGCTGGTCAACGCGGGGCATCCCTGGCCCCTGCGGCTGCGGGCCGGCGCCGCCGAGGTCGAGGAGGTCCGGCTCGCCGTCAACCTGCCGTTCGGCGTGGCGGCCCCGACCTCCTACCGGCTGCAGGAACTTCAGCTGTCCCCCGGCGACCGCCTGATCCTGCTCACCGACGGCATGCTGGAACGCGGTGCCGCAGCCGTCGATCTGGCCTCTGTCGTGCGCGACACCCGGACCTCTCATCCGAGGGAGGCCGTCCGCGCCCTGACCACCGCGGTGCTGGAAGCCTGCCGGGGCAACCTCAAGGACGACGCCACCGTCCTCATACTGGACTGGCACGGTGCCTCCCGGCGTGATCACCGGTAGGAAGCCGTGTCGAGCCCGGCTCGCCGGTGCCTCGCTTCGTCGCCTTCCCGGCCTGCGACGGCCTGGACGGACAACTCTTCGCGGCCGTCCCGCGCCAGGCGCGGGACGGCCGCCTCGTGGAGGGGGTGGGCGGGCCGTCGCCGCGGGGGGAGCTCGACTCCGAGACCCCGTCGTCCGGTGCGGCTACCAGCCCGCCTTCGCCGTGGTGTAGGCCGTACGGCAGTCGGCGTTGGTGGCGTCCGCGGCCAGCTTCTCCATGGAGTTCACCCAGACCTTCTTGGCCACCTTCTCCATCTCCCGCGTCTCGGCGGGCACGTTCGGCGCGTACTTCTTGATCGTCGCCAGGGCGGACTTGGCGAACTTGTTGCACACGGGGCCGGCAGCGTTCCGGTAGCGGGTGTCCAGGTCCGTGGCGACCGCCTGGCCGTTCTGGGTCGCCCAGGCGTTCCAGGCCGCGCACGCCGTCTCGGTGAAGACCGCCTGATCGGCCTCGCTCAGCCCCAGGACCTCACCGAGCATGGTGTTCTGCGCCTTGTCGGGGACCGTGAAGTCGACGACGGGGAACTTGTCGAGGGTCTGGGTCAGCGCCTCCTGACACGCCGGGGGCAGGGGGGCCGCCTGGGCCGGGGAGGGGGCGGTCAGTGCGGAGGCGGACAGGAGAGCCGCGGTGAGGAGGGTCCGCTGGACGGTACGCGAAAGAGTCATGGGGGGTGGTGCTCCTTGCGGGAAGTGCGTGTCGGTCCGGGCACCGCGTCAGCGCCCGACGGCTACAGAACGATCACCCGCTTCCCTAGGTCACGGCCGCTGCGGGCGGCACGGCCCGTGGCCGGTCCGACAGACCGGTGCCCCGTCCACGGGCCGGTGACGCCCGGCGCCGTCGGATGTCCGTACGACGAACGAAGGCGCGTGGAGCGGCAGATGATCCGGCGATCACTCGGGGGGTACGCGCCGGGCCGCCGGAACGTGCTCCGCCCGGCGCGGGGAGCCCTGAGTGCCCTCGGCCGGTCCCGGCGCCGGCCCGGACGGAGCCGGAACGCGTAGCTCGCGTTCCGGCCGGAGCGCGTTGCGGGTGCGACGGCGGAAGACCAGGAACGCGGCGAACGCGGCCCCCACGAGCCAGAGGAGCTGGATGCCGAGGCCCTCACCCGCCGACGCGTCGGAGAAGGCCGCGGACATGCTGGCCTGCACGGCCCCGTACGTCGGCAGGAAGCGCACGACGGGGGTGTCCGAACCGGAGCTGGACAGGGGATTCTGCAGGGCGACGTCGAGGATGCTGATCATCAGGATGGCGAACATGCCCTCCACCTCGCGGCGGAGCACCGACCCGAGGACCACTCCGAGCGCGCCGTAGGTCAGGGCGGCGCAGAACAGCGCGGCGGCGAGGACGAGGGGTTGGCGAGGGGACCAGGCGAAGCCGGCGGCGGCCGTGGCGTACGCCGCGACGGCCGCACAGACCAGCGTGAGCGCGGAGAGCTTGGCGAGGACGAGGTGATACCTCGGGTACCCCGCCATCGCCAGGCGGCGGTCGAAAGCGCCCCCCGTGAAGGTGGCGGCGAACATCATGAACCCGGCGATCAGCGTGACCGCGTTCAGCGCGCCGGTGATCTGGGTGAGGTGGTTGCCGGGCGGGGACAGGACCTCGCCCGTGGCCCGCAGCCTGAACGGTGCCGGTTGGTCGGGAATGGCCACATAGGCGAGGCCGATCCATACGGGGATGTACACGACCACCAGCAGCATCGCGAACCGGTTGCGGGCATGCCCGGTCAACGCGTACCGGGACGCCGTGACGAACAGGGACCAGTGCCGCCTCATGCCGTCGCCTCCGCCCTCGGTTCCTGACGGTGCAGGCGCCCGCCCTCCAGGCGCCACAACAGGTCCAGCCGGTCGATGTCGTACGCCAGGTGCGAGACGACCAGCACGGAGCGTCCGGCGTCGCGCAGGCTCGTGGCCAGCTCCCAGAAGCGCAGGTACGTCTCCCAGTCGAAACCCTGGTACGGCTCGTCCAGCAGCAGTACGTCCGGATCGTGCATGAGCGCCAGCGTCAGGTTCAGCTTCTGCCGGGATCCCCCGCTGAGCAGGCCCGCCCGCTGGTCGAGGTACTCGGTGAAGGCCAGGGTCTCCATCACTTCGCCGGCCCGCCGCAGGTCCGCGAGCCCGAACGCGTTCCTGAAGAAGTCGAGGTGCTGACGGACGGTGAAGGAGTCGTCGAGGACCACGGACTGCGGGCAGTAGCCGAATCTGCCGCTGTGACGCACCGTCCCCCGGTCCGGGCTGAGTTCACCGGCGAGGACCTTCAGCAGGGTCGTCTTTCCGGCGCCGTTCTCCCCCACGACCCCGGCGAGGGTGCCGGGCCGCAGCCGGAGGTCGACGCCCCGGAGAACGGCGTGCCGCCGGTAGGAGTGGTGCACATCTCTGACGTCCATCGCGCTGCTCCGTCGTGCCGGTCTTCCGAGGATGGCGGCCGGTCCGCGTCAGCCGGCCGGCGGGCCCTTCCGGCCGGCCACCCGGCGACGTCACCGGCCCGCCCGTGCCCAACGAGCAGGTCACACAGCGGAAACGGCGCCGGAAGCGCACCCGTTCCCTGACGTCAACCCCGTGCACGGCGTGTCACGCGTGCGACGGGTTTGCCGCCCGGAACCGGCCTTGAACGGGCGGGGATGGCTAGCGTGACGGCTCCGGGGGCCGGACCGCCCGTCGACGGAGCACGGCCCGCCCTCCTGCGGCCCGTTCACGCGTGCCGGCGCCCTCGCCCACCTGTCCGCGACAACACGGCCCGCGGGCCACGTCACGCGCGTACCGGCGACCTCACACACACGGCCTGCGGCGCCACGCGCAGGCCGCAAGGCCGCGCACCACCGGCGCAGGCGCGTACACGCACACGCACACGCACACGCACACGCACACGCACACGCACACGCACACGAAAGAAGGTCGGTCATTCATGCGGAGAACGTGTGTGATCGGAGCCGGCCCGTCCGGCCTGGCCGCGAGCAAGGTCCTGGCCTCCCGGAACGTTGCCTTCGACTGCTTCGAGGCCGGTTCAGGAATCGGCGGGCTCTGGCGCTACGGCAACGACAACGGCATGTCGGGGGTGTACGCGTCCCTGCACGCGAACATCTCGAAGGAGAGCATGTCCTTCTCCTCGCTGGCCATGCCGGAGACCTACCCCGTCTTTCCGCACCACAGCAAGGTCCTCGCCTACCTGGAGGACTACGCCGCGTCGTTCGGACTGCACCGCCACATCGAGTGCGGCACGGAGGTCACCTCGGTGCGGCCCCTCGACGGCGGGGGATGGGAGGTGGCGCGCCGACGCCGCGGGGACGCGGGCGGGGAGGCGAAGACGCAGTGCTACACCGAGGTGGTGGTGGCCAACGGGCACCACTGGGACCCGCGCCTGCCCGACCCCGCCGTCCCCGGGGCCGAGGACTTCGAGGGGCCGGCTGTCCACTCGCACGCCTACCGCACCCCCGAGCCGTACGCCGGCCGGCGGGTGCTGGTGATCGGCATGGGCAACTCAGCGTGCGAGATCGCGGCGGAGATCTCCCGTACGGCGGCGCGGACGTTCCTCTCCGCACGCGACGCGGCGCACGTGTTCCCCAAGATGCTGCTCGGCCGGCCGGCGGACCACTTGCCGCGGAGCCCGCTGTCTCGTCTTCCGCAGTTCCTCAAGGGCCCGGCGATGGCGCTCCTCCTGCGGCTCACCCGTGGCGCCCCGGCTCAGTACGGGCTTCCGGAACCGGTCCGCGGGCCCCTCGCCGCCCACCCCTCCACCTCGGACGAACTCCTCGTGCAGCTGGCCCGGGGAGCGGTCACCCCGAAGCCCGGCGTCAGCTCCTTCGGCCGGGACACGGCGACATTCACGGACGGCAGCCGCGAACCCGTGGACGCCGTGGTGTACGCCACCGGCTACTCCCTCTCCTTCCCCTTCCTGGACCCGTCCGTCTTCGCCGCCCCGGCCGGCCGTACCGAGCTCTACCTGCGTACGGTCCCGCCCCGGCTCCCCGGCCTCTACTTCATGGGCCTGGCCCAACCGGGCGGTGAGGCCTTCCCGTTGCTCGAACCCCAGGCTGCATGGATCGCCGACCTGATCGAGGGCGCGGTCACCCTGCCGTCGCCGGCGGAGATGACGCGAGCGATCGCCCGTGAGCGGCGCCGCCATGACAGGACGTACGTGTCCACCTACCGTCACGGCATCGAGATCGACGTCCGCTCCTACCGCGGAGCCCTCCGCCGGGAACTGCGAGCGGGCAGGCGCCGGGCCCGCGGAGCGCTCCGGCCGCTGTCCGGTGCGGCCGGCCCCGCCCGGGCGGCCGACGCGGTGTGATGCTCCCGGATCCGGGCGCGACGGGGTGACCGGCGCGGAGGGGGTCAGGGGGGCCGGTGGCGCACCTCCTGCGCGACCTCTCCGCGCCGGCCGCTCGGCTCATTGGGGACCTGCGACGCGCCCCCTCCGCGAGCCGTCCGCGCCCGCCGCCCGGGCTCACACCGGGGCTGAGCTCAAGTCCAGTTCCTCCACGGCCTGCTCCCACAGCTCCGGCAGCAGTCCCCCCAGCGGAAGGGCGCGATCGGCGACGAAGGACACCTCGGCCCAGTCGCCGAAGAACGATAGGCCCACCCCGAAGAGGTGGCCGGGCACGAGCAGGGGCAGCAGCGCGGTGCCCGTCACCTGCGTCTCCCCCAGGCTCCCCCGGTCGGCGAGCGGCATGGAGGTGGCCATGACGTTGGTGAGGCGCGGGGAGAGCACCCTGCGCAGGTACCACTCCGTGGGGCGGCCCGGCATGAAGCGGACCAGGTCCTGAATGGCCTGCCGCCAGGTCTCGCCCCGCAACTTCCGGGTCGCGGCCATGACGTGGTCCAGACGCCGCAGGGGCGCCTCAGCGTCGGGGGACCCGTCCGGGTGGTGCGAGGCGGCCCCTACGGGCAACTCCAGCGGCAGGGCGAAACAGCGGTTCCCCCACGTCTGTTCCTCGTCGGCGCGGCGTGCGTCGACGGGCAGGACGGCCGTCACCCGCGGGAGCGGTACGCCGGACCGGGCCGACCAGGCCGACAACGCCCCGGTGAGTGCGGCGAGATGGACGTCGTGGGCCGAGCCGTCGCGCGCCGCGCCGATCCGTCGGAGGGTGTCCACCGCCACGCGGCCCCGCCACAGGCGCTGCTCCCCGGACGGGACGAACGCGGCGTCGGGACGGTACCCGCGGACGGCGAGGGAGCCCGCCACGAACTTCGTGGCCAGCCCGACGGCCGCGCCCACGCGCCGCGGCACCCCGGCCCCGCGGCCCCGGCCCGGCACCGGGCGGGCCGAGGGCTCCCCCTCGCCCAGCATGGTCCGGAAGGTCATGGCGGCGGCCGAACCGTCCTGGCAGGCGTGCCGGAAGCGGTAGCACACGGCGTACGCGTCGGGTGCGTGGCCGTGGACGAGCCAGACCCCCCAGTAGGCGCCCGGGGCGAACGGGGCGTTGAGCGCGGTGTTCAGAGCGGAGTCCCAGGCGTCGGGGCCGTCGGCGACGACCTCGTGCACGTGCCGTTCGACGGCGAAGTCGGCGTCCGGCTGCCACCGGGGCCGCCGGCCGCCCTCGACCCGGCTCGTGAGCAGGGGGAGGTCGCCCAGGCGGAAGCCGACGTACGCGCGGAGGTCGGCCAGGGCCGGGGGCGGGCCGCTGAGGTACGCGACGCCTCCGGCGTCCCAACGGACGTCCGGCCGGCGGCGTTCCAGGTTGAGGAACGCGCGGTCGACGGGGTGGGCGGGGTGGCGGGGAGCGGGTACGGACCGGCCGGGCCGGACGGAGGGATCCGAAGAGGCGGACCGGGTGGACTGATCGGAATCGGGCATGGGGCAGGGCTCCAGTTCTGGCCGGCGGCGAGCGGACCGGCGGGAGGAGGGCGGGCGGAGCACGAGCGGGGTGACAGCGACGGGCACCGGACCGGGCAGCCCGTCCGCCCGGGCCGGCCCTCAGGATGACCACCGGTCGTAGCGCATCCGTCCGGGGCCGGGACGCCGCCCCTGCCCGCAGCCGCCCCGCTCCTGCCCGCAGGCGGTGGACGGCCGCATCCGCTTTCCGGCCCCGCCGCACCCGTTCCCCCGTGCCGTGACTGGCCCGCTGCCCTTCGGGACCCGACGCCCCCGGCACCGGGCACCCGGGAAAGCCGCGCCCGGAACACCGCCTGGGAAATCCCTCGAAGGGGGGACCCACGCTCCGGGTACGTGCCGTCACCCCGTACGTACGGGTGCCCTGGCCTGCGGCGGGGTGTCGCCACAGGTGCGGAGCGCGCGACTCGGAGCGCGGTGTACTTCGTTCGGGTGAGCAGGTCGCCTCAGGGGGCCTGCCCTGCCCACGGTCTGACATCGTGTGCCGTGCGCCGGAGATCACCGGACCCGGCCTGAGGGGCCCTGGGCAGGGCCGGGGCGTCGGGGAACCGGCGAGCACGCGCCGCAACCGGACCGGCCAAACCCGTGGGGCCGCGCGCGGCACGACCGCCGGTGACACTCCGTGTCGTGGGACGGGCGGCGGCGTCCCGTTCCGCCGTTCCCCGGTCGCCACCCGGCGCCGTCCCTCGTTCATTCCCGCACACGGTCGCGGGACGCCCTTTCGATGCTTTTGGAGCCATGGTCGTGCACGTCGCCCTCACCGGCGCCACCGGATTTCTCGGACTGCGCCTGTTACGTCGTCTGCTCGACACGCACCGGACGCTGACGGTCCTGACCCACGCCGGGTCGGGAGACGCTCTGCACCGCGTCACCCGGTTCTTCGAACTGACAGGCGCTCCGCAGGCGTTCACCGCCGGTCTCCCCGGCCGCTTACGGGTGGTGGAGACCGATCTGGCACAACCCCGGCTGGGGCTGTCCGCGCGGAGGTTCCACGAGCTGGCCGACGACATCGGCGCGCTCTGGCACAGTGCGGGCAGCATCAATCTGGAGGGGGACCTCCCCACCCTGCGCCGGACCAACGTCGAAGGGACCCGGCACATCCTGGAGCTGGCCGCCGCGGGCCGGCAGCGACCCGTGGTCCATCACGTGAGCACCGCCTTCGTGGCCGGGGCGCGGCGCGAAGGGGTGGCGTACGAGGACGAGCTGGACGATGCCTGCGGCTTCGAGAACGCCTACGAACGCTCCAAGTACGAGGCGGAGCTGCTGGTCCACGCGTGGTCCAGGGAACACGGCCGCGCCGTCCTGGTCCTGCGGCCGAGCATCCTGGTCACCGATCTGCCGCCGCACCCCGAACTGCCCTCGCACCCGCTGATGGTCATCGAGCGGATCCTTCGTGACGCGCGGCGCGCCGCGGGCTCCGGGTGCGCGGACGGGGCCGCGCCGGACCGCGTTCCCGGGCCGCGCGACCAGTGCCGCGGCCTTCCGGACGGCGGCCCTTCCGGCCCCGTGGCGGTGGGCCGTCCCCGTGTCCGGACGGTGGGGCATCCGCACGGCCGGCTGAACCTGCTGCAGGTGGAGCACGCGGCCGAGGTCATGGTGCGGCTGGCCGCCCTGACGCCCTCGGGCGGGGTCGACACGTACCACGTCGTCCATGACCGCGATGTGCCCGTGCCGACGGTCGTGACCCTGCTGGAACGGCTGATCCCGCTCGCGATCGACCTGGTCGCCGAAAAGCCGGACGACCCGTCGGCGCTGGAGGCGCTGCTGGACTTCTACCCGGGCATGACCTCCTACCTCGCCCACCGGCGGCGGTTCGACGACACTCGGGTCCGGTCGTCGCTGGGGCCTTCGGCCATATCCGCCCCGGTGGGCCTCGACTACCTCTGGTCCGGCCTGGCCCGGCGGGGGCGGGCGCCCTCCGGGCCGGCGGACACGCCCGTGACCGCCTGCCCGCCCGTCCGACACGCCTGACCAGCAGACATCCTCTTCCGTTGGAGCCTCTCCTTGTCCGTCCTCGCAGCTCCCGGCTCCCCCGCCACGTCCCCGCCGGTCTTCTCCCCGCACGGGATCGCGGCCCTGGCCCGGCGGATCCGCGAGCCCGTCCATGTGGTCAGCGGGCCGGACGGCCGTGAGCTGGGGCTCGCGGCCGGTCCTTCCCCCGGTGGCAGGGTGCTCGGCACGCTGCCCCCGCTGTATCCCGAGTGGCTCGGCGGCCGTACGTTCTGCGAGGCGCACGGCGTCCGCTTCCCCTATGTGGCGGGCGAGATGGCGAACGGCATCGCCACCACCGCGATGGTGTCGGCGATGGCCCGGGCGGACATGCTCGGGTTCTTCGGCGCGGGCGGGCTGGCGTACGCAGAGGTGGAGCGGGCCGTCCACACGCTGGCCCACGAGCTGGGACCGCGCCCGAACTGGGGCGTGAACCTCATCCACTCACCGGCCGAACCGGCGCTGGAGTCGCGCGTCGCCGAACTGCTGCTGCGGTGCGGTGTCCCCCGGATCTCCGCGTCGGCGTTCATGGAGCTGACGCCGGCCGTCGTGTGGTGTGCGGCGCGGGGACTGCGCCGGGGTGCGGACGGCGACATCGTCCGGCGTACGCGGATGCTCGCCAAGGTCTCCCGGCCCGAGGTCGCCGAGAGGTTCCTGTCTCCCGCCCCGGCGGCACTCCTGGACCCGCTCGTCGCCCAGGGGAAGTTGACCCGGGAGGAGGCGGAGCTGGCGGCCCTGGTCCCGGTGGCCGAGGACATCACCGTGGAGGCGGACAGCGGCGGGCACACGGACAACCGGCCGTTGTCGGTCGTCCTGCCGAGGATCACGGTCCTGCGCGACACCCTGTGCCGCCGGTACGGCTACCGCCGGACGGTCCGGATCGGCGCGGCCGGCGGCCTCGGCACACCGGACGCGGTGGCCGCCGCCTTCGCCCTCGGCGCGTCCTACGTGGTCGTCGGGTCGGTCAACCAGACCGCCACCGAGGCCGGCCTGTCCGACGAGGCCAAGGCGATGCTCTGCGACGCGGACATCGCCGATGTGACCATGGCGCCGGCGGCCGACATGTTCGAACTCGGCGTGAAACTGCAAGTGCTGTCCCGGGGAACGCTGTTCGCCCAGCGGGCCGGCCGGCTCCACGCGGCGTACCGGGCGCACGGTTCGCTGGAGGAGATCCCGTCCGCGCTGCGCGCCCTTTTCGAACGGGACGTGCTGCGTGCCCCGTTCGACGAGATCTGGCAGCGCACACGAGCCTTCTGGGAACAGCGCGACCCGTCGGAGATCACGCGGGCGCAGGCCGACCCCAAGCACCGCATGGCCCTGGTCTTCCGCTGGTACCTGGGCAGTTCGAGCCGGTGGGCGATCACCGGCGACGCGGCGCGGCGGGCCGACTTCCAGATCTGGTGCGGGCCGGCGATGGGCGCGTTCAACCGGTGGGTGGCGGGCACCGTGCTGGCGGAACCGGCGAACCGGTCCGTGGTGCAGATCGCGCTCAACCTCCTCGAAGGGGCCGCGGTGCTCACCAGAGCCCATCAACTCCGCACCTACGGCGTGCCTTTGCCGCCCGACGCGTTCACCTACACGCCGTGCGAGCTGGCGTGAGCGGCCCCGACGGCGCGAAGGCGCCCCTGCCGGCCGCCCCACCCCGAGGAGAGACCGTGCACGCAACCCCGCCCCACCGCGTTCCCGTCGCCGTGGTCGGCGTGGGCGCCCTGGTGCCCGGCGCGATGGACGCGGCCGGGTACTGGCGGATCGTGACCGGGGGCCGTGACCTGATCACCGAGGTGCCACCCTCCCGCTGGCGGGTGGAGGACCACTACGACCCGGACCCGGCCGCCCCCGACAAGACGTACGCCCGGCGGGGCGCCTTCCTGCCGGAGGTGGACTTCGACCCGATGGCTTACGGGGTGCCCCCCGCCAACCTGTCGGCGACGGACTCCTCCCAGCTCCTCGCCCTGATGGTCGCCGACCAGGTCCTGGCCGACGCCGGCGGCTCGGCCGGGGTGGACCGGGACCGGACCGGCGTCGTCCTCGGCGCGGCCGCCCTGGAGCTCCTCCCGCACATGTACGGGCGCTCCCAGCGCCCGTTGTGGCTCGCCGGGCTACGGGAGAGCGGACTCGCGGAGAGCGAGGCGCAGGCCGTGTGCGACCGCATCGCGGCCCGTTTCACGCCGTGGCGGGAATCGTCCTTCCCCGGGCTGCTCGGCAACGTCGTCGCGGGCCGGATCGCGAACCGGTTCGATTTGCACGGCATCAACCACACCACCGACGCCGCCTGTGCCAGTTCCCTCGCGGCCCTGTCCACGGCGGTCGGTGAACTGGCGCTCGGCAGGGCCGACCTGGTGATCAGCGGAGGCGTGGACACGGGGAACGACATCGGCATGTTCCTGTGCTTCTCCAAGACGCCCGCGCTGTCCCCCAGCGGTGACTGCCGGCCGTTCTCGGCCGCGGCCGACGGCACCATGCTGGGTGAAGCGGTCGTCATGTACGCACTGAAGAGGCTGTCCGACGCCGAGCGGGACGGCGACCGGATCCATGCCGTGATCCGGGGCATCGGCACCTCGTCCGACGGCAGGAGCACGGCGATCTACGCCCCACTGCCCGACGGGCAGGCACGAGCCCTGCGACGTGCCTACGAGGCGGCGGGTTACGGACCGGAGACCGTGGAGCTCGTCGAAGCGCACGGGACCGGAACGAGAGCCGGGGACACCGCCGAACTGGCGGCCCTGAGCGAGGTGTTCGGCGCGTCGGGCCGTACGGACGGGCAGTGGTGCGCGATCGGTTCGGTCAAGTCGCAGATCGGCCACACCAAGTGCGCGGCGGGTGCGGCGGGGCTGCTCAAAGCGCTCATGGCGCTGCACCACAAGGTGCTGCCGCCGACCGTCAAGGTGGAACAGCCGAACCCGGCGGCCGCCGCCCCCGACGGCCCGTTCTACGTCAACACGGAGACCCGCCCGTGGGTACGGCCCGCCGGGCATCCGCGCCGGGCGTCGGTGTCGAGCTTCGGCTTCGGCGGCAGCAACTTCCACGTGACGCTGGAGGAGTACGTGCCCTCGGGCGCGCCGGGCCGCGCGGCCCTGCGCCACCGCACGGCCCCGAGCGAACTCGTCCTGTTCAGCGGCGACTCCCCGTCGGACCTTGCGCCGCCGCGGGACGACGGCCGTCCGCTGTCCGCGTCGGCACGGGAGAGCCACGCCTCCTTCTCGCCGGCCGCCCGGATGCGGCTGGCCGTCGTCGCCACCGACGGCGAGGACCTGCGGCAGAAGTCCGCGCAGGCGCTCGCGCTCATCCGGCAGCGGCCCGGCACGGCGTTCTCCACCCCCTCCGGCATCCGGTACGCGTGCGGGGAGCCGGCACCCGGCCGCATCGGTTTCCTGTTCCCGGGCCAGGGGTCCCAGTACGTCGCGATGGGAGCCGATCTCGCCATGCTGGCGCCGGCCGCCCAGGCCGTGTGGGACCGGCTGGGCGGCACCCGCTTCGACGGACGGCCCCTGCACCGGGCCGTGTTCCCGCCGCCCGCCTTCACCGACGCGGAACGTGCGGCCCGGCGGGACCTGCTGGACGCCACCGAGTGGGCGCAGCCCGCGCTCGCGGTGCACGCGATCGCGCTGCTGGAGGTGGTGCGGGAGCTGGGACTGCGGCCGGACTGCGTGGCGGGCCACAGCTTCGGTGAGCTGGTGGCGCTGCACTGCGCGGGGGTGCTGGACGCCGGGTCGCTGGTGGGTCTGGCCCGTCGCCGCGGGGAGCTGATGCGGGACGCGGCGCTCACCCCGGGCGCGATGCTGGCGGTGGCGGCGGACCGCGCGCGCGTGGCGGAGGTGCTGGCCGCCGGCGGGTTCGGCGACATCTGGACGGCCAACCACAACTCCCCGCGCCAGGTGGTGCTTTCGGGCGCGCGGGAGGCCGTCGGGCGCGCCGAGAAGGCGTTCGCGGCCGAGGGGGTGGGCACCCGTCGGCTGACCGCCTCGACCGCCTTCCACAGCCCGCTGGTCGCCCCGGCCGCCGAGCCGTTCGCCGCGTACCTGCGCACGGTGCCGCTCGCCGAGCCCGGCATCGAGGTCTACGGGAACGCCGACGCGGCACCGTACCCCTCGACGCCCGACGAGGTGCGCCGACGGATCGCCGGTCATCTCGCCTCACCGGTGCTCTTCCAGGACCAGATCGAGGCGATGTACGCGGCAGGGGTGCGCACCTTCGTCGAAGTCGGCGCGGGCGCCGCGCTGACCGGCCTGGTGGGGCAGATCCTCGGCGACCGCCCGCACACGGCCGTTCCGCTGGACCGGCCGGGCCGGTCCGGGGTCGGCGCCCTGCACACCGCGCTCGGTGAACTCGCCGTGCTCGGCGTCCCCCTCGATCTCGACTCTCTCTGGGCGCCGTACGGCTCGCCCGGAACCTCAGCCAAGGAGCACCAGCCCCGAATGACCGTGAAGATCAGCGGAGCCAACTACGGTCAGCTCCACCCGCCCCGCGCCGCAGCCGACGAAGCGCCGGCCGTACCGGACCGTGAGCCGGAACACCGGCCGCGGCCCGCCCCCGCGCACGTCCCCGCAGCCAAGACTCAGGCGGTCCCCGTTCCCGTGTACGCCCCGGCTCCCGTACCCGCCCCGCAGCCGCCGGCCGACGGGCAGGCATGGGCGCCGGAACCCGCGCACAAGGCCGGTCCCGCCCAGGGCGCCGAGGCCGGGGCCGCCGTCGGCGCCGACTGGTACGCCGCGGTCGAACAGGTCCAGCGGCACACCGCGGAGGCCCACGCGGCCTGTCAACGCATGCTGGTGGACAGCCACATGGCCTTTCTCCGGATGACCGAGACGACCATGGCCGCGATGCTCGGGGTGCCCCGCACGACGGAGGCGCCCGACGCCGTGGCTGCCCCCGTGCCGCTGCCGCTCCCCCGGCCCTCGTCGCCGCGCGCACCGGCTCCGGTCGTCGCCGGCGTCCCGGCGGCCGGGCAGGCCCCGGCCACCCCGGCGCCCACCGCGCCCTCCGCGCCGATCGGGGCCGGGACAACGCCCTCGCCCATGCCGGTCGCGACACGTGCGCCGGCACCAGCACCAGCACCAGCACCAGCACCAGCTGATGGTGCCGCGGCCCTGTCACCGTCGGAGCTGGAGGAGCTGCTCCTGTCGGTGGTGGCCCGGCTCACCGGCTATCCCACCGACATGCTGGACATGGACATGGAGCTGGAGGCGGATCTGGGGGTCGACTCCATCAAGCGCGTCGAGATCCTGTCCGCCGTACGCCGTCAGGTGGGTGACATGGCCGCAGGAGACCTCGGCCACCTCGGCAAGCTCCGGACGCTGCGGGAGATCGTCGAGGCGCTCATCGGCGAGGCCCGGCCTCCCGGGGGGCTCGTACCCGCCCAGGACGTGGCCGGCTCCCAGGACCTGGCCGACACCCCGGAGACGCCCGGCATTCCCGCCCTGCGCACCGACCCCGGAGGGCAGGCGGCGCTGGCCAGGCTGGTGCCGCGCGCGGTGGAGTCGCCGGCGTCCGGCCTGGCGACGGCGGGACTGCTCGACGGGCCGGTCGTGGTGACCGGCGAGGGCACGGGCGGCTCCGGGCTGACGGGCCTCGTCGCCCGCATGCTGACGGAGCTCGGCGCGGACGCCACCGCCGTGGCGGAGGTGCCCGCGGACGCACGCGCTGTCGTCCATCTCGGCGGGCTGACCGCGAGCGGCGCGCAGGACGAAGCGGAGGAGGTCCACCGGTCGGCGTTCCGTGCCGCGCGTGCGGTGGCGGCACAGGCGGCCGGAGGCGGCGCGCTGTTCGTGACGGTCCAGGACACCGGGGGCGACTTCGGCCTCGGGGGCCACGCGCCCGATCGCGCGTGGCTGGGCGGGGTCGCCGGTCTGGCCAGGACCGCGGCGAAGGAGTGGCCCGACGCCTCGGTCAGGATCATCGACTGCGAGCGGGGCGGCCGGGACGACGAGGAGGTCGCCGAGGCGGTCGTGCGGGAACTCCTCGAAGGCGGTGCCGACATGGAGGTCGGCCTCCGCGCGGACGGTACCCGCGCCCTGCTGCGGATGGCGCCCGAGCCGGTGACGCCCGACGGCACCCGGCGGATCACCTCCGCTTCGGTGATCGTGGCCACGGGCGGGGCCCGTGGGGTGACCGCCGCCGCCCTGCTGGACCTGGCCAGGACGCACCGTCCGCGGATCGTGCTGGTGGGCAGGACCGACCCGGCCGCCGAACCCGCCTGGCTGGCTCCGGCCGCCGACGAGCCGACGCTGACCCGTCTGCTCGCCGAACGCTCCACCGGGGACGCGGCGGACTCCTCGCCCGCCCGGATCGCGGAGCGGGCACGGGAGGTGCTGGCGGCGCGCGAGGTGCGCGCGACCCTGGCGGCGCTGGAGGCAGCCGGGTCACCCGTCCGGTACGTCCAGGTGGACGCCCGCGACGGTGACGCCCTCGCCGCCGCCCTGAACGACGTACGCGACGCATGGGGGCCGGTCACCGGCATCGTGCACGGTGCGGGGGTCCTGGCCGACAAGCTGATCGCCGACAAGGGCGCCGATCAGGCCGAGCTGGTGATGTCCACCAAGGTGGACGGTCTGCGGGCGCTGCTCGCGGCGACGGCGGACGACCCCCTGGACACGATCTGCCTGTTCTCCTCCGTGGCCGCCGTGTTCGGGAACCCGGGCCAGAGCGACTACGCCATGGCCAACGAGGTCCTGCACCAGGTCGCGTCTGCCGAACAGGCCCGCCGCCCCGGCTGCCTGGTGCGGTGCCTGGCCTGGGGCCCCTGGCAGGGCGGCATGGTCACGCCCGCCCTGGCCGCGCGCTTCGGCCGGGCCGGGGTCCCGCTCATCCCGCTGGAGCGGGGCGCGGCCGCTTTCACGGCCGAGCTGGACGGTGCCGTCGGTGAGGCCCGCGTCGTCCTGGCGGCCGGGGACGACCCGGCGGCCCTGTCCCCGGCCGGTGGTCCGTCCCGGGCCCAGGTGCTGGTCCGCTCGGACAACTCGCCGCACCTGGCCGACCACGCGCCGGCCGGCGTGCCCGTGCTGCCCCTGGCGATGGTCCTGAACTGGTTCGCGGGCGCGGCCACGGCGTGGCTGCCGGAACCCGGGCCGCTCGTCCTGCGCGATCTGCGGGTGTACAGGACGTGCGCCCTGCCGGAACTGGCGGGTGCGGGCCACCGGCTCACCGTGCTCGGCAGCCGGGGCGCACCCGGTTCACCGTCGGGTCTGGAGGCGGAACTGCGGGGCGAGGACGGCCTGGCGCACTTCCGGGCCGTGCTGGACACCGGAACCGGGGTGCCGGATCCGGCCGCGTGGGTCGCCCCGGACGGCCTCAAGCCGTGCGAACAGGCCGATGTGTACGAGGGGAAAACCCTCTTCCACGGCCCCCGGTTCCACGTCCTGCGCACCGTGCACGGCGTCTCGGAGCACGGAGCCGAGGCGACCGTCGCGGGCTTGCGGGCCCTGGACTGGGCGGGCGGGCCCTGGCCGCTCGACCCGGCAGCGGTGGACGGCGCGCTCCAACTCGCCCTGCTCTGGGGCGAGGCGGTGCTCGGGGCGGCGACGCTGCCGATGGCCGTCGCCGAATGCGCGGTGTACCGGCGCGGTCCGGTGGACGGCGCCGTGCGGTGTGTCGTGCGGGGACGGAAGGCGCACGCCACGGGGGCGCGCTGCGACGCGGCTCTGATCGACGCCGACGGGTCCGTCCTGGTGGAACTGACCGGTGTCGAACTCGTCCGTCGCCCCTCCTGACCTCGTCCCCGGCCCGCGCCCTGCCGTGAAGTGAGTACCCGTATGGATGTCGAACCGATCGCCGTCGTCGGCCGGGGCTGTGTGCTGCCCGGCGCGCTCGACCCGGACACGTTCTGGGAGAACATCGCCGCCGGCCGCAACAGCCTGTCGGCCGCCCCGGAGGGGCGCTGGCGGTTGCCGCGCCGCTGGGCGATGGGCTCGGTGGACGACTGCCTCGACCGCACCTGGACCGATGTCGGCGGTTACGTCGAGGGGTTCGAGTCCGTCTTCGACCCGAGCGGTTTCCGCCTCGCCCCGGAGCGGATCGCGTCGCTGGACCCGCTCTTCCACTGGGTGCTGTACGGAGTGCGGCAGGCGCTCGCGGAGGCGGGTCACGAGGGCCCGCTGCCGCGCGGCGGGCTGGTGCTGGGAAACCTGTCGTACCCCACATCGGCCGGGGCTGCCTTCGCCGAACACGTCTGGCTGTCGGCGCAGCGGGCCCCGGTCCGTGACGCCCTGCTGACGGGTGAGCGGCGTACGCGCCCCGACGCCCGCAACCGCTTCTCCTCCGGGCTGCCCGCCCGGCTCGCGGCCCGCGCGCTCGGGCTCGGCGCGGGCGCGTGGTCCCTCGACGCCGCCTGCGCGTCCTCGCTGTACGCGGTCAAGCTGGCGTGCGACCGGCTGCACGACGGCACGGCCGACCTGATGGTGGCCGGTGCGGTCAGCCGGCCCGACCCTCTGTTCCCGCACGTCGGGTTCTGCGGGTTGTCCGCGACCAGCCGCACGGGACGCAGCCGCCCCTTCCACCGGGACGCGGACGGGCTGGTGCACGGCGAGGGCGCCGGGTTCGTCGCCCTGACCCGGCTGTCCGCGGCCCGGGCCGCCGGCCTGCCCGTGCTCGGCGTGATCCGCGGGGTGGGGCTGTCCAACGACGGGCGCGGTTCGGGGCTCATCAGTCCGTCGGAGGAGGGGCAGGTCCGGGCCATGCGCCTGGCGTACGAGAGGGCCGGCGTCGCCCCCGGGTCGGTGTCGCTGGTCGAGTGCCATGCGACGGGGACGCCGGTCGGGGACGCGGTGGAGGCGCGCGGCATGGCCCGGGTCTTCGGGGCCGGTGCCGACGTGCCCATCGGCTCGGTGAAGTCCAATGTCGGGCACCTCCTCGCCTCGGCGGGCGTCGCCGGACTGCTCAAGGTGCTCGGTGCTCTGCGGGCGGGGGTCCGCCCGGCGACGCTCGGCGCGGGGCGGCCGCTGGACGCGCTCGCGGGCACGCCGTTGCGGGTGGTCACAGCGGCGGAGGAGTGGGCGGGGCCCCGCAGGGCCGCGGTGAGCGCCTTCGGGTTCGGCGGGACCAACGCCCACCTGATCGTGGACGCCGCGGACGACGCGCCCCCGTCCGCCGTGCGGCGGCCGGCGCGCGGGCCGGTGGCCGCGGTCCCGCTGCCCTCCGGACCGGCCGGCCCCGCCTCGGGCCCGGGCGCGGTTCCCGGACCCGGCGCAGCCGGCGGCCGTACGCCGGTGGCGATCGTCGCCGTCGGTGCCCGGGTCGGCGAGGGAACGTCAGCCGAGGACCTCCGCCGTGCGGTGCTGTGGGGTGAACGGCGGGGCCCCGCCACGGGGATCGCCGTGGAACTCACGGACCTGTGCTTCCCTCCGCTGGCCCTGGAGCGGACCGTGCGCCACCAGCTCCTGGTACTGGAGGCCGCCCGAGAGGCCGTACGGGAGGTGCGTCTCCCCCGCGAACGGACCATGGTGGTCATCGGGACGGGGGTGCACCCCGAGGTGGCCCGGGCGGGCGCCCGCTGGCGCGTTCCGTACTGGCTGGAGCAGGCGGGGCCGGCCTCCACCGTGCCGTCGGCGGATGCCGCCCGGGACGCGTTCGCGCCGCCCATGACGGCGGAGGGGGTGGTGGGCAGCTTGCCGAACCTCGCGGCGAACCGCATCAGCACCCAACTCGATCTGGGCGGCCCGGGGTTCACGGTGTCGGCCGAGGAGGCCTCCGGACTGGTCGCACTGCGACTCGCGGCTCGGGCCCTCCGGTCGGGCGAGGCCGACGCGGCGGTCGTCGGTGCCGCCGACCTGTCCTGCGAGGCGGTCCACCGGGCCGCCCTGCGGGAACTCGGGCGCGAGGACGTCCCGGGCGACGCGGCCGTCGTCCTGGTCCTCAAGCCTCTGGACGCGGCACGCAGGGACGGCGACACCGTCGTCGCCCTGCTGGACGACGAGCTCGACGAGGAGGCCGCCGACGCGCCCGACATGGTCATCGGCGACGGGCCCGACGCGGTGTTCGATCCCGCGGCGGCCTTCGGGCGCGCCCATGCCGCGTCCGGCCTGGTCTCCGTCGCCGTCGCGGCGCTCTCGCTCCAGCACCGCGCCGTGCCCCGTCCGGACGGGCCCGCGGACGCCGCGGCCGTCGCCCACACCGCGCGGGCGGTGGTGACACCGCTGGACGGGCCCGCCACGGGCGTACGCCTGCGCGCGGGGGACGTCCGGCCGTGGCTGCGGGGCCCCGCTCCACGCCTGCACGTCTTCTCCGGGGCCGGCCGCCAGGAGGTTCTGGCCGCGCTGGCCTCCGGCGCGGAGTCCAGCGCCGGACCGGCCCGGCTGGCCCTCGTGGCCGACGGCGACACCGCCCTGGCGGACCGCAAGGAGGCCGCCCGCCGCTGGCTGACGGAGGGCGGGGCCCGCCCGGCCGACGTGCTGTACCGGGACCGTCCGGTCACCGGGCAGACCGCGTTCGTGTACACCAACGGCTCGGCCGCGTACCCGGGGATGGGCCACGAGCTGATGCTCGCCCTGCCGTCCCTCGGCGAGGCCGTCCGGGAAGCTCACCGGGCGCTCGGCACGCGGCTGCGGGCCGCCCGGGAGCCGGGGGTGCTCGGCCAGATCTGGGCGGCCGCCGAACTGGCGACGGTCCACACCGTGTTCAGCCGCGAGGTGCTCGGACTGCGGCCGGACGCGGCGCTCGGGTACTCCTCGGGCGAGTCGACCGCGCTGGTCGCGCTGGGGGCCTGGCCCGACGCCTCGGGACTGTACGAAGCCACCCGGGACAGCGGCCTGTTCACGACCGAGCTCACCGGTGAGCTCCGGGCGGTCCGGCGTCACTGGGAGCGGCGGGGCATCGGGGGCACCCGGTGGTCGAGCTATCTGGTCGGCGCACCTGCGGACGTGGTCCGGGCGGAGCTCGCCACGGAGGCCGCGGTGCATCTGATGGCGGTGAACGCGCCCGGGATCTGCGTCATCGGCGGCGAGTCCCGGGCGTGCGCGGCCGTGGTGGGCCGGCTCGGCGCCGGCCTCGCGATCGAGCTGGAGTACGACATGGCCGCCCACGCACCGGAGTTGGCGGAGGTCCGGAAGGCGTGGCGCGAAGCCCACACCCGTCCCACGGTCGAGGTGCCCGGAGTGCGGTTCTACAGCGGGTTCACCGGGCAGGCGTACCGGCCGACGACCGAGCGCGCCGCCGAGGCGGTGACCGCCCAGGGGCTGAACACGATCGACTTCGCGGCCACGGTCGAGCAGGCGTGGGCCGACGGTGTCCGGGTCTTCGTGGAGCACGGGCCGCGCAAGCTGTGCACCGGCTGGATCAAGCGGGTGCTCGGCGACCGGGAGCACGTGGCCGTCGCGCTGGACGCCCCGGACGGCACCGGTCTGCGGCAACTGTGCCTCGCCGTCGCCGAACTCGTCGTCGCCGGAGTGCCGGTGCGGGCCGACGGGTTGCTCGCCCGGCTCGCCGAGGCCGCCACGGAGCTCCCGCGCCCCGGCCCCACCGTCACCGTCCCCGTCGTCGCGTCCCCGTGCCTGCCGTCCCTGGAGCCCGCTGTGACGATCCTGCCCCGGGCTCCCGAGCTGGCCCGGGTACCCGACGACGGCCCCGGCCGCGCCCCGGTACCGGACCGGAGCCCCGGCCGGCCCGTCGCCCCCGCCGTGCCCGTCCCCGCCGCCCCGCCCTCCCGGGATTCCGGCCGGCCCGCCGCCCCGGTCACCCCGCCGCGTCCGGACTCCGGCCGCGCCACCGTCCCGGCCACCGCAGCGCCCGCCCTTCCCGGCGCCGGTGACCAGCGGCTGCGGCCGCCTGCCGGAGGCCCGCGGGAGCAGGGGGCGGCGGGGGCCCGGGCCGCGGTCGCCCGGCAGAGCCGGCGCCTCGCCGCGCTGCACCAAGAGGTCATGGCCGGGGCCGCCGAGGCCCATCAGCGGTTCCTCCGGGTGTCGGCGCTCGCCGTCACGGCGCTGACGGCCGCCGGAACGGCACACCCCGGCCCCGTACGGCCGGCCGGCCCCGCCGCGCCTCGACCGGTCGTCCCGCCTCCGCCTCCGGCCGGCGCGCGCCCGGCACCCCGTGCGCTGCCGCTGCCCACTCCCGCTCCGGACGTGGCGCCCGCGCCGGCCACGAGGCCGGGGCCGGTGTTCGACCGCGCCCAGCTGGAGTACCTCGCCTCCGGTGAGATCTCCGCCCTGTTCGGCCCGCGCTTCGCCGAGCAGGACGGGTACGCGGTGCAGACCCGGATGCCCGGGCCACCCATGCTGTTCGCGGACCGGGTCACCGGCATCGACGCGGTGCCCGCGGCGCTCGCCCTGCCGGGTCCGGTGCGCACGGACGGCCGGATCTGGACGGAGACCGACGTCCTGCCCGGCAGTTGGTACCTGGACTCCACGGGGCACATGCCGGCCGGCCTGCTGATCGAGGCGGGTCAGGCCGATCTGCTCCTCCTCAGCTGGTTGGGGGTCGACCTCCTCAACCGGGGCGAGCGCGCCTACCGGCTGCTCGGCTGCGAGGTGACGTTTCACGGCGCGCCACCGAAAGCCGGTGACACCCTGTCCTTCGAGATCCATGTCGACGGCCACGCGGAGGCCGAGGGCGTCCGGCTGGCCTTCTTCCACTACGACTGCTTCGTGGACGGCGAACTCCGGCTCAGTGTCCGCGAGGGCCAGGCAGGGTTCTTCACCCCGGCCGAGCTCGCCGGCAGCGGTGGTGTGCGCTGGGATCCGGCCGAGGACGCACCCGGCGAGGGCCTGCCGCTCGATCCGCCCGCCGTCCGCTGCGAACGCAGCCGTTTCGGCGCGGACCGGGTCCGGGCCCTGGCTCAGGGGCGGCCCGCGGACTGCTTCGGGCCCGGCTGGGAGGCGACGGCCGCCCACATCCGCTCGCCGAGGCTCGACGGGGACCGGCTGCGGCTGCTGGACGAGGTGACCGCGTTCGACCCGGCCGCAGGGCCGTGGGGCCGGGGCTATCTGCGGGCCGAGACCTCGTTGTCGCCGGACGACTGGTTCTTCGCCGGGCATTTCAAGGACGACCCCTGCATGCCCGGCACCCTGATGCTGCAGGGCGGTCTCCAGGCGATGGCGTTCTACCTGACGGCCATGGGCTTCACCGTCGACCGGGACGGCTGGCGTTTCGAACCGGTCAGCGGACAGCCTTACAAGGCCATGTGCCGGGGCCAGGCGACCCCGGAAGGCCGGCAGGTCGTCTACGAGGTGTTCGTGCGCGGGGTCTCGGCCGGGCCGGTGCCGACGCTCCACGCCGACGTGCTGGGCTCGGTGGACGGCACGAAGGCGTTCCTGGGCCGCGGCATGGCGCTGCGCCTGGTGCCCGACTGGCCGCTGTCGCACTGGCGGCACTCGGGTCCGCCCGCCGTCCAGGCCGGCGGAGCCCCTGTGCCGCTCCCGCTGCTCGGCGGGCTGGCCGGGCACCGGGAGGAGAAGCCGGTGGCCACGGCGGCCGACGGATTCCCCTTCGACTACCCCTCGCTGCTGGCGTGCGCCTGGGGCCGGCCGAGCGAGGCGTTCGGCACCATGTACGAGCCCTTCGACGGCACCCGAAGGGTGGCCCGGCTTCCCGGTCCGCCGTACCACTTCATGAGCCGGATCGTCTCGGTGGACGGACCGCAGGCCGGGATGCGGGAGGGCAGCGCCGTCGTCGCGGAGTACGACGTGCCCGCGGAGGCCTGGTACTTCGAGCAGAGCGGTGGCCGCACCATGCCGTTCGCCGTGCTCATGGAGACCGCGCTGCAGCCCTGCGGATGGCTCGCCTCGTACGTGGGCAGCGCGCTGACCACCGACGTGGACCTGCTGTTCCGCAACCTCGACGGCTCGGGCACGGTCACCGGGGAGGTGACGCCGGCGACGCGTACGGTCCGTACCCGTGCCGAACTGACGCGCGTCTCGTCCGGCGGTGACATGGTCATCGAGTCGTTCCGGGTGTCGTGCACGGCCGACGGCACGCCCGTGTTCGAACTCTCCACGGCCTTCGGCTACTTCCCCCGGTCGGCCTTCGACGAGCAACAGGGTCTCGCGACGTCGGCGGACGACCGGGCGCGTCTGGACGAGCCCTGCGGCCGCACGGTCGATCTGACCGCCCGGCCCGCCCCGTACCGCACGGGGGAACCGCGTCTGCCGGGTCCCATGCTGCTGATGCTGGACCGGATCACCGGATACTGGCCTGAGGGCGGAAGCGCGGGACTCGGCCGGTTGCGCTCGGAGAAGGACGTGCGCCCGGACGCCTGGTTCTTCCGGGCCCACTTCTTCCAGGACCCGGTGCAGCCCGGTTCCCTGGGTGTGGAGGCCATGTGCCAACTGCTCCAGTGGTACCTGCTCGAACGCGGCGCGGCCGACGGCGTTCCCCGCCCGCGCTTCGAGCCGGTGCTGCCCGGCCGCGAGACGGCCTGGACGTACCGCGGCCAGATCACGCCCGCCCACCGGCTCATCCGGGTGGACATGGACGTCGTGGAGAGCGGCACGGACGAACGGGGCGCCTATGCGGTGGCCGAGGCGTCGCTGTGGGGTGACGACACCTGCATCTACCGGGTCCGGGGGCTGGGCATGCGCGTGGTCTCCGAGCAGGAACGGCCACCGGCCGTCAGGTGACCCGGCTCCCGCAAACCGTGCGCCGGTTCGAGGAGCGGGCGGCAAGCCCCCTTCCCGCCTCCGGCCTGGCCGGACAGCGGCGCGAGGGCCATCGGGCAGGGGCGCTCCGCGCGGAAGCCGGCTCCCGGGTCCGGGCGGTCCGCCGGGGTGCGCGGTGGTGCCAGAGGGCCGCAAGCGGTTACCGATGGGGGGCGCTTTCAAAGCGCGTCAACCAATTGCACACATCCCCTCCACACACTGGCCGTGATGGTCTAGATTGACCGTGCTTCAGCAGTTCGGGCACAGGACGACCCGTAATGATCTTCAGATCCGGCACCACGAAATGCCGGCAGCGGCGTTCCCGGCGCCCTACACGGAAATGATCAGTTCCTGAAACCCGACAGGGGCCTCGGGGGCGGAAAGCGCCCGGAGTTCCGGCGGGTTATCGCACACTTGAAGAGCCTGGCGGAACGTACGCGACCACTGCCGCCGGGCGGGTTGTTGACGTAGCACTGCAAGGGCCGTGATGTCGTGCGCGGGAGGTGGGGACCTCCCGGGGGAGGAACAGTGCGGCGCGGGAGGTGGGGACCTCCCGGGGGGAAGGGCAGTGCCACGCGGGGGGCTGGGGGCCTCCCGGGGGGAGGAACAGTGCTAGGCGAACACGTCGAACCACTGGGGACCTGGGGGGTCTTGTGCGGCAAGGGGGAACATTCAGCCCGATTCCGTCGTCGAGCGGGCGTCTGGCGAACGGGGCGATCAGCCGGCCCGCGAGCGACTGGGAGCAGCGGTACCGCCGTGCCGTGATGACCAGCGACACGGTGGCCACCGCCTTCGTGGTGGCGTCGATCGGCAACTTCTTCGGGGCCCGGGACGCGGCCAACTGGCACGAGAAATGGGGAATTCTCGCTTTCGGCACCGAACTGCTGGTACTGGTCGCCCTTACGGTGAGCCGGTCATGGGCTCCGGCCGTGCTCGGCCAGGGCGCCGAGGAATTCCGCCGGCTCGGACGCTCACTGTTCGCGGCGACGGTTGTTCTGGCGCTCGGCGGAATAGCCCTGACCTCGCGCAACATCAAACTCTGGATCTTCGTCGCGATTCCCGCGATCGCGCTCATCACCATGACCGCGCGGTATGTACTGCGTCTCTGGTTGCACAGACAACGGCAGGAAGGCCGGTGTCTGCGGCCGGTGCTCGCTGCCGGGAGTCTCGCCACCGTGCGCGACCTGATCACTCGGACCCGCAAGTTCCCGCACCTCGGCTGGCGGGTGGACGCGGTGTGCACGACGGACGGGCTCGGGTTCGACGGTGACCACGTGGACGGAGTTCCGGTCGTCGGCCGGCTGACGGACGTCGCGGGCCACATGCGCCGCGACGGCTACCGGGTCCTCGCGGTCACACCGGACCCGCACTGGTCGCCGGACCGGCTGCGGCGGCTGGCCTGGAACCTCGAAGGCAGCGACGCCGAGATGGTCGTGGCCCCCGTGCTGATGGAGGTGGCGGGCCCGCGGGTGCACGTCGACGCGGTGCTCGGGATTCCGCTGCTGCGGGTCAGCATGCCGACCTTCACCGGGGGCCGCCGGGCGGTCAAAGGGGTCGTCGACCGGATCGGCGCGGTGATCCTGCTGGTGCTGTTCGCGCCGCTGATGGTGTTCGTCGGACTGCTCGTGGTGGCGGACAGCCGGGGTGGCGCCTTCTACCGCCAGCGCAGGGTCGGCAAGGACGGCCGCGAGTTCACCATTCTCAAGTTCCGCTCCATGGTGGCCGGGGCCGACCGGGCACGTGCCGAACTGGCCGACCTCAACGAGGGCGCCGGCCTGCTGTTCAAGCTCCGCCGGGATCCGCGGGTGACCCGGGTGGGAGCGGTGCTGCGCCGGTACTCGATCGACGAGCTCCCGCAGCTCTTCAACGTGCTCACCGGATCGATGTCGCTCGTCGGTCCGCGGCCTCCGTTACCGGAGGAGTCCGCTGCGTACGGCCCCGACATCCGGCGGCGGCTCCTGGTCAAGCCCGGGCTGACCGGCCTGTGGCAGATCAGCGGACGCAGCGACCTGTCCTGGGACGAGGCGGTCCGGCTGGACCTGCGGTACGTGGAGGACTGGTCGCTCGCCCTGGACACGGTGATCTTGTGGAAGACGCTGCGTGCGGCGCTCTACGGCCAGGGGGCCTACTGATGCGCGGGGGACGTCCGGACGGTGCGCGGACCGCAGGCCACAAGGGCCTGCGTAGGGGGAGGAACGGGTCATGAGGGTCAGCGTTTTCGGGCTCGGCTACGTGGGCTGTGTGTCGGCCGCGTGCCTGGCCGACATGGGCCACGAGGTCATCGGGGTGGACGTGAACCAGGTGAAGGTCGACCTGGTCAACGAGGGCAAGGCCCCGGTGGTGGAGGAGCGCATCGGCGAGCTCATATCCGAGGTCGTGCGGACGGGAGCCTTACGCGCCACCGGCGACGTCCGCGAGGCGATCAGGGACAGTGAGATGTCGCTGGTCTGTGTGGGCACCCCGTCGGAGCCCAACGGCAGCCTGTGCACCACGTACTTGGAGCGGGTCACCGAGGAGATCGGCGCCGCGCTGGCCGAGCGCGGTGGGCGGCACACCGTCGTGTTCCGCAGCACCATGCTCCCCGGCACCTGCCTGAACCTGCTGGTACCGATCCTCGAGAAGCACGTCGGCGGCACAGCCGGGGTGGACATCGGGGTCGCGGTCAACCCGGAGTTCCTGCGCGAAGGCACGAGCGTGCGGGACTTCTTCGACCCGCCCAAGACCGTCATCGGCGAACTCGACCCGGCGAGCGGCGACGCGGTGACGGCGCTGTACGACGGCTTGCCCGGCGAGGTGTTCCGGGTGCCGGTCCCGACGGCCGAGGCGATCAAGTACGCGGACAACGCGTTCCACGGCCTCAAGATCGGCTTCGCGAACGAGCTGGGCGCGGTCTGCCAGGCACTCGGCGTGGACTCGCACCAGGTGATGGACGTGTTCCTGGCCGACCGCAAGCTGAACGTCAGCCCCGCCTATCTGCGGCCCGGCTTCGCCTTCGGCGGCTCCTGCCTCCCCAAGGACCTGCGCAGCCTGGTCCACGCGGCGCAGCGGGCCGACGTCTCGGTGCCCATCCTCGCCCATGTGCTGCCCTCCAACTCCGCGCATCTGCAACGCGCGGTGGAGCTGGTCGAGCGCACCGGCAAGCGGCGGGTGGGCCTGTTCGGGCTGTCCTTCAAGCCCGGCACCGACGACCTCCGTGAGAGCCCGCTCGTCGAGCTGGCGGAGAGACTCTTCGGCAAGGGCTACGACCTGCGGATCCACGACGCCAACGTGAGCCTCTCCCGGCTGATCGGCGCGAACCGCGAGTACATCGAGACCCGGCTGCCGCACCTGGCGCAGCTGCTCGCGGACTCCGTCGAGGAGGTGCTCGCGCACGCCGAGGTGTGCCTGGTCGGGACCAGGGACCCGGCCGTGCTCGCGGCGCTGCCCCGTGGCGGCGGCCCGGTGATCGTCGACCTCGTCCACCTTCCCGACGCCGAGACGCGCCGGACCGAGCCGGGGTACCTGGGCCTTGCCTGGTGACCCCATCGGCGGCGCCGGGGCGATCCGGCGTGCGCTGATTCTGGTGGAGAACCTGTCGGTGCCCTTCGACCGGCGGGTGTGGCAGGAGTGCACGACGCTGCGCGACGCGGGCTGGACGGTGCACGTCATCTGTCCCCGGGGGGAGAAGCGGGACACGGAACCGGAGGTGGTGATCGACGGGGTGCGGATCCACCGCTACCCGTTGCGGGCGGCCACCGGAGGACCGGCCGGCTACCTGCGGGAGTACGGATCGGCGCTGTGGCATACGGTCCGGCTGGCCCGGAAGGTCGGCCCGGTCGACGTGGTCCACGCCTGCAACCCGCCCGACCTGTTGTTCCTGCCCGCGCTGTGGCTGAAGCGGCGCGGAGCGCGGTTCGTCTTCGACCAGCACGACCTGGTCCCCGAGCTGTACCTCTCCCGGTTCGGCCGTGGCGAGGACGTCCTCTACCGCGCCGTGTGCGCGCTGGAACGGCTGACCTACCGGGCCGCGGACATCGTGCTCGCCACGAACGAGAGCTACCGGGACGTCGCGGTGCGCCGGGGCGGCCGGCGGGCGGAGGACGTCTTCGTGGTGCGCAGCGCGCCCGACACCGACCGCTTCCACCCCGTGCCGCCCGAGCCGGAGCTGAAGCGCGGCAAGCCTCACCTGCTGTGCTATCTCGGGGTCATGGGCCCGCAGGACGGCGTCGACTACGCCTTGCGGGCCCTCGCGAAGCTGCGCGACGACCTCGGACGGACCGACTGGCACGCGGTGTTCGTGGGCTCCGGCGACACCTTCGACGCGATGGTGGAGCTGTCGCGGCGGCTCGGGCTCTCGGAGCAGGTGCAGTTCACCGGCCGCATTCCGGACGCCGACCTGGTGCGCTACCTGTCCACCGCCGACGTGTGCCTCTCCCCCGATCCGCACAATCCGCTCAACGACGTGTCGACCATGAACAAGGTCCTGGAATACATGGTGATGGGCCGGCCGATCGTCTCGTTCGACCTCCGGGAGGCACGGGTCTCCGCGGGTGACGCCGCCCTCTACGCGCCCGCCGGCGACGAGGCCGGGTTCGCCGCGCTCATCGCGCTGCTGCTGGACGATCCGGAAGGGCGGGCCCGGATGGGCAAGACCGGCCAGGAGCGGATCAACGGGCAGCTTTCCTGGCGCAACTCGCAAGCGTCGCTGCTCGCCGCGTACGCCGCTGCCTGCCGTGACCAGGTTTCCGTGCCGGCGGGTGCCCGCGGCCGGACAGGGAGAAGGCCGCGCCGTTGAGCGATGACACGATACGCCTGGTCACGATCGGGCGGATTTTCCGTCGGCGGTGGCGGCTCCTCATCGTCCTCACGGTGGTGGGCGCGCTCGCCGGCTACGGCGTCTCGCTGCTGGTGCCGCCGCGCTACACGGCGTCGGCGTCGGTCCTGCTGCCGGGGCAGTGGGAGGAGCGCGCGCTGCTGACGCAGGCGGAGGTCGCCACGAGTTCGGAGGTCGTCGACCGCGCGGCCGCCGCGCTCGGCCGGCCCGGCGTCAGCGGCGCCGAGCTGCGGGACCGGGTGAGCGCCAAGGCCACCGACGGGAACATCGTCAAGATCTCGGGTACGGCGGAGACCCCGGAGCGCGCGCAGCGGCTCACCGACGAGGTGGCCCAGCAGTTCGTCACCTTCGCCGCGCGCATCGCGGGCGACAGCACCGACCCCGACGCGGCGGGCCCCGAGGCCCTGCGGAAGAAGGTGGAGCAGACCGACCGTCGCATCACCGAACTGGCCGATGCGACCGATCCGGGGCAGACCGTGGAGAGCGTGCAGGCCCGCACCGAGCTCGAGAAGCTGCGCACCGCGCTGCGGGAGGCCATGAAGAAGCTGGATGAGGCCGACCTGGCGACCAGCAAGGCCGGCATGGTCGTCATGGGGCCGGCGGCCCGGCCGACGGGCGAGGCGCCCCCGACGCGGACGCAGCTCATCGGCGCCGGGGCGCTGCTGTTCTTCCTCCTCGCGATCATCGGCCATCTCACCGCCGCGCGGATGGACCGCCGGCTGCGCACCGAGACGGAGATCGCCGCGGCCCTGGGCTCGGCGCTGCTGGGTACCGTCGACGTACCGGGTGGACTGCCCGCGCACCGGCCGCGAGGCCGTGGACCGCTTGCCTGGGTCCGCCGGCTGCTCGGCGTCGGCACCCGGTGGGACATGCCGGCCCCGCGGGTGTCCGGCGACGAGGCCGGCGTGCGGATCCGCTACCAGCGGGTGTGCGCGCGCCTCCGGGACCAGCTGCCGGCTCCCCGGCGGCTGCTGGTGGTCGTACCGGCCGGCGACGAGCTCGCCCGCCGGGCCGCCGGGCAGCTCGTCGCCGAGGCCGAGAGCGATCTTTCCGCGAGCGCCTCGGGCACGGGACACCCCGTGCTGCGCGTGGTCGAGGTGTCGGTGCCCCGGCCGATGGTGCCGGACCGTGCCACCGAGTCCGGTGTGCTGGTCGTGCTCAGCGCGGGCAGCTGGACCGCGGAGGAGCTCGCCGGCGTCGCCGAAGCGTGTGAGGACGGCAGGCACGAGGTCGTCGGCGTCATCGTCGCCGGCCCGGTCCTGGGCCGTCCGACGCGGTCCGCGGGCCGTCGTCGGGACGACGCCCCGTCGGCGCTCGCGGTGTCCGGTCACGTGACGGGGGGTTCCGCGTGACGACGGGAAGGACGTCGGAGCCGTCGGACGCCGCTCCGCTGCTGGACCTGCAGGCGCTGGTGGTCGCCGTGCGCCGGCGACGCCGGCTCTGGTGTTCCCTGGCGCTGCTGGGTCTGCTGGCGGGCCTGGCGGTGGCGGTGCTGCTGCCGCAGCCGCCGGCCGCGGTGACCATGGTGCTGGTCGCGCACAAGGAGGACCAGCCGAACGACACGGGGACGCTGATCCGCACCGACGTCGAGCTGCTGCGGACCACGCGGATCGCCGGCCAGGCGCTGCGGTCCCTCAAGTCGCCGCAGGACCCCGAGGACTTCATGCGGGACTACCGGGGCACCGGTCTGACCAACAACCTGCTGCAGATCGAGGTCACCGGTGACAGCGACGCGCAAGCGGTGGCCCGGGCCAAGGCGCTGGCCGACGCGTTCGTCGCCGACCATGTGAGACGGATGCGGGAGGGCGCGAAGGCGGAGGCCGACGCCCTGCTCGACCAGCGTGACCTCATGCGGGACGAGCTCACCCAGGTGAACAAGGCGATCGGGGACGGCTCGCCGGAGAGCGACCCGAAGGCATCGGCCCGCATCGAGTCGCTCTTCGCCCGCCGGGCCGAACTCGACTCGCGGATCGCCGAGTTCGACCAGCGCGCCGCCGAGGCCCGCACCGGCACACCCCGGGTCGTCGCCGGCACGCAGATCGTGGACGCCCCGCACGCGGTGCGGCGCTCCCTGCCGAAGACCGCTGCCACCCGTGCCGCGATCGGGCTCGTCCTCGGACTCGCCCTCGGGCTCGCGGTGGCGGCGGTCAGCACGGTGGTGGCCGACCGTCCCGTGCTGCGCCGGGAGATCGCGGCGAACCTGGGCGCCTCGGTCATCGCGGAGCTGCGCCGCGTGCCCCGCCGGCCGGCCGGGCCGTGGCAGCGCCGGCGGACCCGGGCGGCACGCGACCGGCTCACCACGACCCTGGCCCGCACCGTGCGGGACTCCGCGGAACCGGTGTCGCTGCTGGAACTGGGCTGCGCGCGCGGCACGAGCGTGATCGCCCTGAACGTCGCCAGGGAACTGGCGGCGCGGGGGCCGGTGGTCGTCGTCGACGGTCTGCCCGGCCCGCAGCTCACCCGCCGCCGCCCCAAGCCGGGAGATCCGACCGTGGTGCGCGGCGAACACGACGCGGCCGTGTCCCCCGAGGAACGCCGGATCGGCGTCGGCTCGGTGGCGCCCGGCGCGGCGTGGACCGGCCTTCCGCATCTCGGCACGCGCACCGTGCTCGTCGTGCGCGCCGGGCACAGCAGCGCCGCGTGGCTGCACACCGTGGCGCGGCAGCTCGCGGACCAGCGCGTCGCGGTGATCGGTGTGGTGCTGATCGACCCCGATCCGCGTGACCGGACCGACGGCACCCTGTGGGACGGGCCGCGCACCGCCCCGCGCGGCCGGAACGAGCGGCCGGCCCGGGAGAACGGAACGGGCCGGCGGGGGACGAAGCGGCTGCCGGTGTGGGCGGCGCAGGTCCCGGACAGTGACCAGGAGGCTCGGTAGCACATGTGTGGCATCGCAGGCACGTACCGGTGGCCGGACGGGAAAGCCGTGACCGACCGGCTCACCGACACCCTCGCCCACCGCGGTCCGGACGGGGCGGGCCGGTACGGCCACCCCGTGGGAGACGGCGAAGTGCATCTCGGGCACCGCAGGCTGGCCATCATCGACCTGTCCGGGACCGGGGCCCAGCCGATGGTCTCGGGCGGCCTCGCCCTCACGTACAACGGCGAGCTGTACAACGCGCCCGAGCTGCGTGCCGAGCTGGCGGCCGCCGGGGTGCGCTTCCGCGGCACCTCCGACACCGAGGTGCTGCTGGAGGCCTGGCGGCGCTGGGGCACGGACTGCCTGCCCCGGCTGCGCGGCATGTTCGCGTTCGGAATCTTCGACGAGCGGACCGGCGACCTGGTGCTCGCCCGCGACCAGTTGGGCGTCAAGCCGCTGTTCCTGCTCCGGCGCGGCGAGGGTCTGGTGTTCGCCTCGGAGCTCAAGGCGCTGGCCGCCGTGACCGGCGGGTCGCTGGAGGTGGACCACGCGGCGATGGTGGCCTCGCTGCTGTACTACTGGGTGCCGGACTCCCGGTGCGCGTTCCGCGAAGCGGAGAAGCTGCCGCCGGGGAGCTGGCTCCGGTGCCGGCCCGACGGCCGGGTGGAGCGCGGCCGGTACTGGGATCTGAAGGACGTCGCGGCCGAGGCGCAGGAGCGGGCCCTGGCCGGCGAGCGGCCGGATGTCGCCGCCGTCGTCGAGGAGTCGACCCGGCGCCACCTGCTCTCCGACGTGCCGGTGGCGACGTTCCTCTCCGGCGGGCTGGACTCCAGCTACCTGACGGCGCTGGCGGCCCGCGACCGGCCCGGGATCTCGGCGTACACGATCGGGTTCCGCGCCGAGGACGCCCGGTTCGAGGCGATGCCGGACGACCTGCGCCATGCCCGGCGGGTGGCCGAGCAGTTCGGCGTCGATCTGCACGAGATCGAGATCGCCCCGAACGTGCTCGACCTGCTGCCGCGGATGACGTACCACCTGGACGAGCCGATCGGCGATCCCGCCGCGATCAACACCTTCCTGATCTGCTCGGCCGCCCGGGAGGCCGGGGTCAAGGTGATGCTCTCGGGGATGGGCGCCGACGAGCTGTTCGCCGGCTACCGCAAGCACCTGGCCAACCTGCTCGCGCTGCGCTACCAGCGCGTCCCGCGGCCCCTGCGGGGCGCTCTGGCCGGGGCCGTGGACCGGCTGCCGGTCGCCACGGCACGCCGGGGGTACCGGTCGGTGCGCTTCGCGAAGCGGTTCCTCTCCTTCGCCGATCTGCCGGAGGAGACCGCGTTCCGCCGCAGCTACACGATGTACGACCGGGAGGAGCTGCTCGCCCTGGTCGATCCGGACCTGGCCGGCACGGTCGGGGACGTGCTGACCGAGCATGCGGACGTCTACCAGGACAACGAGCTCGACGACTTCGTCAACCGCATGTGCCTGGGCGACGCCCGGATGTTCCTGCCGGGCCTGAACCTCGCGTACACGGACCGGTCGAGCATGGCCGCGTCGACGGAGGTGCGGGTGCCGTACGTGGACGTCGAGGTGGTCAAGGCGGCGTTCGCCGTGCCCGGTGACCGCAAGATCGTCGGACGGCAGGGCAAGGCCGTCCTCAAGGAGGCCGCCTCCTCGGTCCTGCCCCGGGAGATCGTGTACCGGCCCAAGGGTCTGTTCAGCGCTCCGCTGCGCGCCTGGATGAGCCGGGATCTGGCCCCGCTGGTGCGCGAGGTGGTGCACGACGGCGTGCTGGTCCGTTCCGGGTTCCTGCGCCGCGACGCGCTGGCCCGGATGGTCGCCGAGGACGCCGCCGGGCACCGGGACTTCTCCAAGCATCTGTGGCATGTGCTGACCCTCGAGTACTGGTACCGGGGCGCGACCTCCGGGACCGGCCAGAACGCGCCCTCACCGGCTTAGAGACAAGAGGACTTCGGGTGAAACAGGTTGTGCAGAACTACAGGAGTGGCGAGCTGGCGCTGCTCGACGTGCCGGCGCCGGGGTGCAAGCCGGGCGGTGTGCTGGTGCGGAGCGCCTACTCGCTGATATCCACCGGGACCGAGCTCATGAAGGTGTCCGAGGCCGGCATGTCGATGCTGGGCAAGGCCCGTTCCCGGCCGGACCAGGTGGCCAAGGTCGTGCAGAGCGTGGCCACCAACGGGGTGCCCGCCACCTACCGCAAGGTGATGGGCAAGCTGGACTCCTACACGCCGCTGGGCTACTCGCTGTGCGGGGTGGTCGAGCAGGTCGGCGCCGGGATCGACGATGTGGCGGTCGGTGACCTCGTGGCCTGCGCCGGCAACGAGCACGCGTTGCACGCCGAGCTGAACTGGGTGCCGAAGAACCTCTACGCCCCGGTGCCGGAGGGTCTCGCGCCACAGCACGCGGCCTTCGGCACCGTCGGGTCGATCGCGCTGCAGGGCGTCCGCCGCGGCGAGTCCCAGCTGGGCGACGTGGCCCTGGTCATCGGCCTCGGGCTGATCGGGCAGCTGGTGGTGCAGCTCCTCACCGCCTCGGGGGTCCGCGTCGTCGGGGTCGATCCCGATCCGGTGCGCTGCGAGCTCGCCGAGCGGCTGGGCGCGGCGGCCTGCGGCGATCCCGCCTCCTCGGCCGTGGAGAACGCCGTCGTCGAACTCACCGGCGGTCACGGCGTGGACCAGGTGTACCTGGCCGCAGGCGGCGACAGCAACCAGCCCGTCGAGCTGGCCGCCCGGCTGAGCAGGGACCGCGGCCGGGTGGTCGACATCGGCAAGTGCCGCCTGGACCTGCCGTGGAACGCGTACTACGAGAAGGAACTCGACGTGCGGTTCTCCCGCTCGTACGGCCCCGGGCGCTACGACCCGGAGTACGAGCTGGAGGGGCGGGACTACCCGATCGGCTACGTGCGCTGGACCGAGCGCCGCAACCTGGCGTGTTTCCTCGATCTCCTGGCCCTCGGCCGCGTCGACGTGGAGCCCCTGGTCTCCCACACCGCCGACTTCGATGACGCCGTCGAGACGTACCGGAGCCTGAAGGACGGCGGTCTGAAGGCGGTGGCGGTGCTGTTCCGGTACCCGGACCACGTGGAGGAGGCGCAGGCCCCGGCGGTGGCCGTGCCCGCCGTGCGGCGCGTCGGCGCGGGGCCCGCCCCGGTCCGGCCGGCCAAGGCGTCGGTGCGGCTGGCGTTCGCCGGCGCTGGAAACTACGCGACGTCCATGCTGCTGCCGCACCTGGCCCAGCGCGACGGCGTCGAGCTGTCCACGGTCGTCACCACGACGGCGCTGTCGGCGGCCAACGCGAAGCGGAAGTTCGGCTTCGCCGAGGCGACCACCGATCTCGACGCCGTGCTCGGCGACCCGTCCATCGACGCGGTGTTCGTGGTCACCCGCCACAGCTCGCACGCCGAACTGACCCGCAGGGCGCTGCTGGCCGGCAAGGCGGTGTTCGTGGAGAAGCCGTTGGCGCTCACCGAGGACGAACTGGCCGGCGTGCTCGCGGCGGTGGAGGAGTCCGGCAACGACCGGCTTCAGGTGGGCTTCAACCGCCGGTTCGCGCCGCTGCTGCAAGAGGCCCGGAAGCGGTTCGGCGCCCGGACCGGGCCCGGGTGCGTCCGCTACCTGGTCAACGCGGGCCGGCTGGAGCACGGCAGCTGGTACCTCCGGCACGGCGAGGGCTCGCGGTTCGCCGGCGAGGGCGGGCACTTCATCGACACGGCGAGCTGGCTGCTGGGGGCCGACCCGGTCTCGGTGTACGCGGTCACCTCGCCCGGCGACGAGGATCTGCAGGTGGTGCTGCGCTACCCGGACGGGTCCACGGCCACCCTCAGCTACGTGACGACCGGCCCGGCCGGCTTCCCCAAGGAGACGCTGGACCTGGTCGCGGACGGCCGTGCGCTGCGGCTCGACGACTTCGTCCGGGCCTCGGTCTACGACGGCCGCAAGCGGTGGAACAGTTCCCGGCTGCCGAGGGCCCGGGACAAGGGCCAGTCCGCCGAACTGGCCGCGTTCATCAAGGCCGTGCGGACGGGCGGGCCGATGCCGGTGCCGCTGGAGTCGCTGGTCGCCACCACGGCGGCCACCCTCGCCGTGCAGGCCGGCCTGGCCGGCGGCGCGCCGGTGACGTTGACGGGAGCGCGATGACCCTCAGCGCGGGCTGGTACCTGCGGCGGCTGTCCCGGATGGGGCCGCGGGAGGTCGGCGGCCGGGTGGGCGACGCGGTGCGCAGGCGGCGGTGGCGGTCGGCGCCGCCCGGCTGCCCGCGCGTGACCGGCGCCCGGTTCACCGCCGTGCTGCCCGCGGGGGCGCTCGGCGCGGTGCCACCCGACGCCGCGAAACGCCTCGTCGCCGAGGCGGACCGGCTGATGGACGGGCACGCCGAGTACTTCGGGGTGGTCCGGGACGACCTTTCCGACCCGGACTGGTCGTACGACCCGAAGACCGGGCGCCGGGCTCCCTGGGGCTACGCCTTCGACGTGCCGTACCGGAACGAGGACGCGGTCGGGGACGTCAAGCAGATCTGGGAGCTGTCCCGGCACCAGTACCTCACCGTGCTCGCCGCCGCCTACGCGCTCACCGGGGACGAGCGGTACGCCGAGCGGGTGGCCGCGCACCTGCGGTCGTGGTGGGCGGCCAACGCGCCGCTGCGCGGCGTGCACTGGATCAGCGGCATCGAGCTGGGGATCCGGCTGCTGTCCTGGGTGTGGATCCGGCGGCTGCTCGACGGCTGGCCGGGCGCGGCCGGGCTGTTCGAGGGCAACCCGGTGGCGCTCCGGCAGATCTGGCACCACCAGCGCTGGCTGGCCGCCTTCCCCAGCCGGGGGTCGTCGGCGAACAACCACGTGATCGCGGAGGCCGCCGGGCAGTTCGCCGCGGCCTGCGCCTTCGGCTGGTTCCCCTCGTCGGCGCGTTGGCAGACCGACGCGCTGCGGTCGCTGGAGAGGCATCTGCGGAGCAACACCTTCGCCTCCGGCCTCAATCGCGAGCTGGCCGGCGAGTACCACGGGCTGGTGCTGGAGCTCGGGCTCGCCGCGCTGGCCGAGGCGGATGCCGCCGGCCTGCCGGTTCCCGCGTCGGTCCGGCTGGTGCTGCTGCGCATGACGGACGCGCTCGCGGCCGTCGTGGACGACCGGCTGCGGCCGCCGCGCCAGGGGGACTCGGACGACGGGCACGGGCTGGTCGTGGACGGGGCGGGCACCGACCGCTGGGGCTCGCTGCTGGCTACCGGGGAGGCCGTGTTCGGGCGGCTCGACTGGTGGCCGGCGGTGACCGGCACCGATGTGCGCACCCCGATGCTGGCCGGACTCATCCGGCCCACCGCACCGCCCGTGTCCCGCCCGGCGAGCCGGCCGTCCCATTTCGCCGACGCGGGCCTGACCGTCCTGCGGGGCCCGGCGGGGATCTGGTGCCGCTGCGACGGTGGTCCGCACGGATTCCTGTCGATCGCCGCGCACGCCCACGCGGACGCGCTGTCCGTGGAGGTCCGGCACGACGGGGTCGATGTGCTCGCCGACCCGGGGACGTTCTGCTACCACGGGCAGCCCGAGTGGCGGCAGTACTTCCGGTCGACCCTCGGCCACAACACCCTGGAGCTGGACGGCGCCGACCAGTCCGTCTCCGGCGGCCCGTTCCTCTGGACCCGGCAGGCCCGCAGCCGCGTCGTGGACGTGGACACGTCCGACGCGGGGGCGGCCCGCTGGTGCGCCGAGCACGACGGTTACCCGCGCTCCACGCACCGCCGCCGGGTGGAGCTGACCGCCGCGAGCCACGAGCTGAGGGTGGTGGACGAGGTGCGCGGTCCGCGCCGGGCCGTACGGATGGCGTTCCACCTCGGCCCGGCGATCACCGCGGACCTGGTGGGGAACCGGGCCGTGCTCACCTGGAGCCGGGACGGCGAGGACCGCTCCGCGGCGCTCGACCTGCCGGGGCAGCTGAGCTGGCAGGCGCATCGCGGCGAGAGCGATCCGCCGCTGGGCTGGTACTCCCCCGGCTTCGGGCGCAAGGAACCGGCCACGACGTTGGTCGGCACCGGCTTCACCGACGGCGCGCAGGGGTTCACCACCGTACTCGGATTCCGCGGCTAGGGGCCTTCGATGGATGTCCGTGGAGGAAGGAGCGCCCGCCGCGCGGCGGCCGGGCAGCGTCGCCGGTGCGTGCTCTCGGCGTGCCGGACGGGATCCCTCGTACGGGGCGTGCTGGGGCTTTCGGCCGGTGCGCAGAGCCTGCGTGCCGGGCGTCGCGACGCCGCGGAGATCCGTCGGAAGTCCCCGGAGCCAGGACGCGTGGGGATCAGGTGGCGGCACTGGGCGTGGCCGGCCGCGCCGGTGGCGCTGGTGCTGCTGGCGGCGACCGGCTGCGAGAGCGCGCCGGAGGTGCGGCCCAAGCCGACCGCCGCGCCGTCCGCGGGCGTGGCCCGGGTGTGTGCCGAGCCCCCGGCCGGGCCGGCGCGGGCGCCGGCGGGCGCGGTGACGGTCGATCCCGGGGTGGCCGGCGACCTGGCCGCGAAGACCAGCAGCAGCCCCCCGCACACCACGTTCTGGCTGCGGCCGGGCACGCACAGGCTCGAGTCGGACCGGTACGCCCAGGTCGTCCCCAAGGAGGGGAACAGCTACCTCGGCGCCCCGGGCGCGGTGCTCGACGGCCGAAAGACCAACCAGTACGCGTTCGGCGGCACCGCCCGCGACGTCACGATCCGCTATCTGACCGTGCAGCGTTTCGTCGCGCCGCACGACGAGGGCGTGGTCAACCATGACTCGGCCGACGGGTGGGTGATCGAGCACGCGACGATCCAGGACAACTCCGGCGCCGGGCTGATGTCCGGCGCCCGCCAGCGGGTCAGCGCCAGTTGCCTGCGCGGCAACGGTCAGTACGGCATGAACGCGTACAAGGGCACCGGCCGTATCGGCGGCCTGGTGGTCGAGGGCAACGAGATCGTGGGCAACAACACCGACGACTGGGAGCGGCGGCGGCCGGGCTGCGGCTGCACCGGAGGCGTCAAGTTCTGGGCCGTCGACGGCGCCGACGTACGCGGCAACTGGGTGCACGACAACCGCGGAGCCGGGTTGTGGGCGGACACCAACAACAACGACTTCCGCATCGAGGACAACGTGCTCGAGGCCAACGACGGTGCCGCGCTGATCTACGAGACCAGTTACAACGCGGTCATCCGGAGGAACACGATCCGGCGGAACAACTGGGTCGAGGGCCGCAGGTACGCCGAGCGCGGCGACACCTTCCCCTTCGCGACCGTCTACCTGTCCGAGTCCGGCGGCGAACCACGGGTCCGCGCCCGCACGGACAAGATCGAGATCTACCGGAACGTGCTGGAGGACAACTGGTCCGGGATCACGTTGTGGGAGAACGCCGACCGGTTCTGCAACAGCCCGGCCAACACCTCGTCCGGTGAGTGCACCCTGCTGGTGAAGGACACCGGCCGCTGCGCACAGCCGGCGATCGCCACCGCACCGCTCTACGCCGACTGCCGGTGGAGGACCCAGCGGGTGGACATCCACGGCAACCGCTTCGTGCTGGACAAGTCCGTCCTCGACTGCACGGCGAAGTGCGACCGCATGGCGGTGCTGGCCAACTACGGCACCTATCCCGACTGGTCGCCGTACCGGGGCGAGCGGGTGGCGGAGGCGATCACCCATGAGCAGCACAACCGCTGGCACGACAACGTCTACGTCGGACCATGGAAGTTCGTCGCCCACGACCCGAGCCGGGTCCTCGACGCCGGGGAGTGGCAGGGCACGCCGTACCGGCAGGACGCGGGCAGCACCTTCCCCGCACGGGAGGGTGGCTGAGATGGACACGGGCCACACGCCGAAGATCGTCGGGACGGCCTGGGGGCTGCTGATCCTCAACACGCTCGGCTCCGCCGGGGCGGAGACCATCATCCCGCTGCCCCGCTCCCTCATCCAGATGGTCACCATGGGCGCGCTGGTCGCCGCGTTCACGCTGGCGCTCGCGGTCAATCCCCGGCTGCGCATCCGGGCCGGCGCCTTCGTGTTCCTGCTGACCCTGCTGCTGGTGTCGAGCGTGCTGTCCAGCGCGGACCTGGCGTCCGGATTCGGCGCGTTGTTCCGCTGCGCCCGGCTGGCTCTCTTCGTCAGCACGCTGTGGCTGCTCAGCCGCTGGTGGGACGGCGGCCTGACGTTCGTCCGGCATCACATCCGGATGTACTTCCTGGTCCTCGGGTCGGTGGCCGTGGGCGCCGCCGTCTCGCCGGGGGCCGCCATGCCCGAGCTCTACGGCGGGCGGCTGGTCGGCGCGCTGTGGCCGCTCACCCCGCCGCAGATCGGGCAGTACGCCGCGGTGATCATCGGGCTCGCCGTGCTGCTCGTCCTGGGCCGCCGGACCGACAGGGGCAGTGCGGCGGTGGTCATCGTCCCGGCACTCGTGCTGCTCGCGCTGACCCATACCCGGACGGCCACGCTCGGTCTGCTCATCGGGCTGGCGTTGGCGATCGCCTCGCTCATCCTGACCAGCGCCGCCGCCCGCCGGTTCTTCGCCTGGACGGTGCTGTGCGCCGCCGTGGCCGCGGTGGCGTTCGGCTCCGCGGTGCAGGCGTGGTTCCTGCGCGGGCAGAGCCAGGAGAACTTCACCAGCCTCACCGGCCGGCAGAAGGTCTGGGACGCCCTGCTGGCAGCGCCCCGGACGCCTTCGGAGTACCTGTTCGGCGCGGGCCTGGGCGACAAGTCGTTCGACGGGCTGCCGATCGACAACAGCTGGCTGGCCGTCTACCAGGAGCAGGGCATGACCGGCGTCGTCCTGGTGGCGGCGATCGTCGTCGTGCTGGGCGGCGTCGCGCTGCTGAGGCCGCCGTCGCTGTCGAGGGCCTGCGCGATCTTCCTGATCAGCTACTGCGCGATCGCGTCCTACACCGAGGCCGGGCTGGGCGACGCCTCCCCCTATCTGCTGCATCTGGCGGTGGCCGCCTCGCTGCTGGCGACCCCGGCCGCGACCGCTCCCCTCGCCACGCCCGAAGCCCCTCGACGACGCGTCCCTCGGTGGGCCCGGAGACCGGAGGTGATCTGAGCATGCACGTGCTCGTGGTGCACAACCGCTACGCATCGGCGCAGCCGAGCGGGGAGAACAAGGTCGTCGACCAGGAGGTGGCGCTGCTGCGCGGCGCAGGCCACCGCGTCGAGTTGTTCGAGCGGCGCAGTGACGACATCGCCGCCCGGTCCCTGCCGGGCAAGGCCGCGCTGCCGCTGCTGGTGCCGTGGAACCCGGCGGTGCGCGCCAAGCTCGCCGCCCGGCTCCGCGCCGAGCGGCCGGACGTGGTGCACGTCCACAACGTCTTCCCGCTCCTGTCGCCGGCGGTGCTGGCCGCGTGCGCCGACGCGGGCGTGCCCGCCGTCGCCACGCTGCACAACTACACCCAGGTCTGCCCGCCCGGCACGTTGCAGCGGGACGGCCGGCCGTGCACCGAGTGCGTCGGGTCCTCGCCCCTGCCCGCCGTCCGGCACGGCTGCTACCGGAACTCCCGGCTGGCGACGGTGCCGCTCGCGGTCAGCCTGTCGGTCAACCGGCGGCGGTGGTGGTCCGGTGTGGAGCGGTTCTTCTGCATCTCCGCGGCCCAGCGCGACGTCCTGGTGGCGGCCGGCATGCCGGCCGAGCGGCTGGCGGTGAAGCACAACTTCGTGCCCGACCCGGGTTCCGGCCGGGCGGGCGCGGGCGAGCATCTGCTCTTTCTCGGCCGGCTCGCGGAGGCCAAGGGCGTGCGGCTGCTGATGGCCGCGTGGGACGAGATCGCCGCTGACGGCGGAGTGGGCGTGCCGCTCGTGATCGCCGGCACGGGGCCCCTGGAGCGCGAGGTGGCCGCCTGGGCGGCGGGCCGGGACGACGTGCGGTACGTCGGCCTGTACGGCCCGGCGGAGTGCCGGCAGGCCCTTGCGCGGTCCGTCGCCGTGGTGGCTCCCTCGACGTGGCTGGAGGCGTTCGGCCTGGTGGTCGTGGAGGCGATGGCGGCGGGGGTCCCGGCCGTCGCCGCCGGTCACGGCGCCTTCGTCGAGCTCGTCGAGGACGGGGTGACCGGGCTGCTGCACCGGCCGGGTGAGGCCGCCTCGCTCGCGTCCTGCCTGCGCCGGATCACGGCCGGGCCGGACAGCAACCGGGAGATGGGCCGGGCGGCCCGGCGCCGTTACGAGCGGGACTTCAGCCCGGCCGTCGGGCTGGAGCGCCTGGTGGACGGGTACCGCACCGCGATCGCGGTGCGGCCCGGCGGCGGGGACGGCCCGCCGCCGGCAGGGGACGAGAACACTGGCCCGCGGCGGGGGCATCCGCGCGGGCGGGATGGGGGCAGCAGATGACACGATGCCGACTCTGTGGCGCGGCGGCGCCGGTGAGCGTCGTCGATCTCGGGGCGACACCGCCGTGCGAGAGTTTCCTCGCCGCGGACCAACTGGACCTGCCGGAGCCGGCGTACCCGCTGCACCTGCGGGTCTGCACCGACTGCTGGCTCGCGCAGATCCCTCCGCTGATCACGCCGGAGGAGACGTTCACGCAGTACGCGTACTTCTCCTCCTACTCGACCTCCTGGGTGGAGCACGCGCGTACGTTCGTCACCGGCGCCGTGGAACGGCTGGGGCTCACCACCGACGCCTTCGTGGTCGAGGTCGCGAGCAACGACGGGTACCTGCTGCGGCACGTGAGGGACCGTGGGATCCGCTGTCTCGGCATCGAGCCCTCGGTGAACGTCGGCGCCGTGGCGCGGGACGCGGGTGTCCCCACGCTCACGGAGTTCCTGGACCCGGCCACCGGCTCGGCCGTCCGCGCCGAGCACGGCCCGGCCGATCTGGTCGTGGCCAACAACGTGTACGCGCACATCCCCGACGTGGTCGGGTTCACCCGGGGGCTGCGGGCCCTGGTCGCCGACGACGGGTGGGTCTCCATCGAGGTGCAGCACCTGCTGACCCTGATCGAGGAGAACCAGTACGACACGATCTACCACGAGCACTTCCAGTACTACACGGTCGCGTCCGCGAGCCGGGCGCTGGCGACCGGCGGACTCGCGCTCGTGGACGTCGAGCTGCTGCCCACGCACGGCGGCTCCATCAGGCTGTGGGCCCGGCCGGCCGAGGTGGCCGGCGAGCCGACCGGGCGGGTGGCCGACGTGCTGGACCGGGAGAAGGCCGCCGGGCTGCAGGAGCTGGCCGGGTACACCGAGTTCTCCGCCCGGGTGGCCAAGGTGCGCCGGGACCTGCTGCGGTTCCTCATCGAGGCGGCCGAGCGCGGCGAGACGGTCGTCGGCTACGGCGCCCCGGGCAAGGGCAACACCCTGCTCAACCACTGCGGCATCCGGCCCGACCTGCTCCCGTACACCGTCGACCGCAACCCCTACAAGCACGGCAGGTTCACGCCGGGCACCCGCATCCCGATCCTGCCGCCCGAGCGGATCGCCGCCGACAAGCCGGACTACGTCCTGGTCCTCCCGTGGAACCTGCGGGCGGAACTGGTCGAGCAACTGTCGTTCGTGCACGCCTGGGGCGGCCGGCTCGTCTTCCCGATACCGGAACTGAGCATTGTCGAGGTCAAGTCATGAAGGTCGTACTGTTCTGCGGCGGCTACGGGCTGCGCATGCGCAGCGGAGCCTCCGACGACGTGCCCAAGCCGATGGCGATGGTCGGGCCGCGGCCGCTGATCTGGCACGTCATGCGCTACTACGCCTACTTCGGGCACACGGAGTTCATCCTCTGCCTCGGGTACGGGGCCGATCACATCAAGAACTTCTTCCTCAACTACGAGGAGACGACGTCCAACGACTTCGTGCTGCGGGGCGGGCGGACCGAGCTGCTGTCCACCGACATCGCGTCCTGGACCATCACGTTCGTGCAGACCGGCATCGAGTCACCGATCGGGGAGCGGCTGCGCCGGGTGCGGCACCACCTGGACGGTGACGAGATGTTCCTCGCCAACTACGCCGACGTGCTCACCGACGCACCGCTGCCGGAGATGATCGACCGGTTCGCGCGGCGCGACGCCGGTGCGTCGATGATGGTGGTGCCGCCGCAGTCCTCGTTCCACTGCGTGGAGCTGGGAGAGGACGGCCTGGTGGGGGGCATCACCGCGGTGAGCGAACTGCCGCTGTGGGAGAACGGCGGCTACTTCGTGCTCCGCCAGGAGGTCTTCGACCACATCCCGGAGAACGGGGACCTGGTCGCCGACGGATGCGCCCAACTGGCCAAGCAGGGGCGGCTGGTGGCTCACCAGCACCGTGGTTTCTGGAAGCCGACCGACACCGTCAAGGAGCGGGCCGCGCTCGACGACGCCTACGCCCGGGGCGACCGCCCGTGGGCCGTGTGGGAACGGGGCGGCGCGGGGGCGGCCGCCGGGGTGAGGACCGCGTGATCCGGCTCGGGGCGGGGCGCCTGGACCGGCTGGCCGCGGTGGGCGCGCACTGCGACGACATCGCCATCGGCGCCGGCGGCACGCTGCTGACGCTGTGCCTCGCGCGCCCGGGCATCCGCGTCGACGCGCTGGTGCTCTCCGGCGGTGGCGGCGAGCGGGAGCGGGAGGAACAGGCCGCGCTGGCCGCCTTCTGCCCCGGCGCCGACCTCCGGCTGACCGTGCTCAAGCTGCCGGACGGCCGGCTGCCGACGCACTGGGACGAGGCCAAGGCCGCGGTAGAGGAGCTGCGCGAGCGGACCGACCCGGATCTCGTGCTGGCCCCGCGCACCGATGACGCGCACCAGGACCACCACGGCCTGGCGCGGCTGATACCCACCGCGTTCCGCGACCATCTCGTGCTCGGCTACGAGATCGTCAAGTGGGACGGCGATCTGGGCCGTCCGGCGGCGTACCAGCCGCTGTCGCCGGAGATCGCCGAACGCAAGGTGCGGCTGCTCCAGGAGCACTACCCCTCGCAGCGGCACCGGCCCTGGTACGACCGGGAGGCCTTCCTCGGGCTGGCCCGGATCCGTGGCATCGAATGCCACGCGCGCTACGCCGAGGCGTTCGCCGTCAACAAACTCACTCTCGATCTGGGGGAATGAACCTTGCGCGTACTGCTGACCGGACACCAGGGCTACCTGGGCACCGTGATGGCCCCGGTCCTCGCGGCCGCCGGGCACGAGGTCGTCGGTCTCGACGCCGGCCTGTTCGCCGACTGCGTCCTCGGCCCGCCGCCCGTGGATCCGCCCGGCCCGCGGGTCGACCTGCGCGACGTCACCGCCGCGCACGTGGCCGGGGTGGACGCCGTGATCCACCTGGCGGCGCTGTCCAACGACCCGTTGGGCTCGCTGGCGCCGGAGCTCACCTACGACATCAACCACCACGCGTCGGTGCGGCTGGCCCGGCTGGCCCGCGACGCCGGGACACGACGCTTCCTGTACGCGTCGACCTGCTCGGTCTACGGCGCCGCCGGCGGCGACGACCTGGTCGGCGAGGACGCCCCGCTGCGCCCGGTGACGCCGTACGCGGAGTCCAAGGTGCGGGTGGAGGACGACCTGCACGCGCTGTCCGACGGCGACTTCACCCCGGTGTTCATGCGCAACGCCACCGCCTTCGGCTACTCACCCCGGCTGCGCGCCGACATCGTGCTGAACAACCTGGTGGGACACGCCCTGCTGTCCGGCGAGGTCCTCGTGCTCTCCGACGGCACCCCGTGGCGCCCGCTGGTGCACGCCGCCGACATCGCACGGGCCTTCACGGCCGCGCTGGACGCGCCGCGGGAAGCGGTGCACGACCGGGCGTTCAACATCGGCAGCGAGATCAACAACGTCACGGTCGCCGAGATCGCCGGGCAGGTCGCCGAGGCGGTGTCCGGCTCGCGGGTGGTGATCACCGGGGAGACCGGGGCCGATCCGCGGTCGTACCGGGTGGACTTCTCCCGGTTCCGCGCCGCGGTGCCCGGATTCGACTGCGAGTGGACCGTGAAGCAGGGCGCGCTCGAACTCGCCGACGCCTACCGGAAACACGGGCTGACCCGGGAGGACTTCGAGCGCCGCTTCACCCGGCTGGCCGTGCTGCGCGCGGCGTCCGAGGCCGGCGCCGTCGACGACACCCTGCGGTGGCGCCGGTGAGCGCGCGGGACGGGAAGAGCACCGGCGAGCAGATGCACGCGCTGGTGGAGCGGCTGTATCCGCTGTGCCGGAGCATCACCGGCGACGGTGTGCGCGCCACCTTGGACATCGTCGGCGAGTACGTCCCGCTGCGGGTGCACGAGGTGCCGACCGGCACGCAGGTGCTCGACTGGACCGTGCCGCAGGAGTGGAACATCAAGGACGCGTACGTCGCCGACGCCGCCGGCCACCGGGTGGTGGACTTCGCCGCGTCGAGCCTGCACGTGCTCGGCTACAGCGTGCCGGTGTCGGCGACCATGCCGCTGGCCGAACTCCGGCCGCACCTGCACACCTTGCCGGACCACCCGTCCTGGGTCCCGTACCGCACCAGCTACTACAAGCCGGAGTGGGGGTTCTGCCTGGCGCAGGAGACCCTGGACGCGATGCCGGACGGTGAGTACGAGGTGCGCGTCGACTCCACACTCGCCGACGGCCACCTCACCTACGCCGAGCACGTGGTCCCCGGGCAGGTGAGCGACGAGGTGATCGTCTCCTGCCACGTCTGCCACCCGTCGCTGGCCAACGACAACCTGGCCGGCATCGCGGTGGCCACGTTCCTCGCCCGGGCGCTGGCGGAGCGGACGCCGTACTACACCTACCGGTTCCTGTTCGCGCCCGGCACCATCGGGGCGATCACCTGGCTGGCCCGCAACCGGGAGCGGCTGGAGCAGGTCCGGCACGGGCTGGTGCTGGCCTGCGCCGGGGACCCGGGCCGGCTGACGTACAAGCAGAGCAGGCGCGGCGACGCGGAGATCGACCGGGTGATGCGGCACGTGCTGGCCACCTCGCAACGCCCGCACCACGTCGCCGAGTTCACTCCGTACGGCTACGACGAGCGGCAGTTCTGTTCGCCCGGGTTCGACCTCGGCGTCGGCTCGCTCAGCCGGACCCCGTACGCCGGCTACCCCGAGTACCACACCTCGGCGGACAACCCGGACTTCGTCTCCCCCGAGGCGATGGCGGACACGCTCGCCGTCTGCCGGGAGGCGTTCGCCCTCCTCGACCGCAACCGGCGATACGTCAACCTCAGCCCTTACGGCGAACCACAGTTGGGGCGGCGCGGGCTGTACGACGCGCTCGGCGGCCGCAGTGACGCCCAGCAGGCCCAGATGGCCATGCTCTGGGTGCTCAGCCTCTCCGACGGCGAACACAGTCTGCTGGACGTGGCCGAGCGGTCGGGGCTGCCGTTCGACACCGTGGCCGTCGCGGCCGACGCCCTGCACGGCGCCGGGCTGATCAAGGCATGACGCGATGACCACCGGGAGCGAGAAGACGACGGCCCCCGCCGGCCGGGCCGCGCCCGGCCGGCGGGCCGTCGTCGGCCGGCTGTCCTGGGGACTGGCCGACCAGGCGGCCTCCAGCCTGTCCAACTTCGTGGTGGGCATCTACGTGGCGCGCTCGCTGGGGCTGACCGCCTTCGGCGTGTTCAGCCTGGCCTGGGTGACCTACGGCGTGGTGCTCAGCGTCTCCCGCGGGCTGGCCACCGACCCGCTCGTGGTGCGCTTCAGCGGCGTCGCGGAAGCGTCCTGGCGCGGGGCGGTCGCCCGGTCGTCGGGTACCGCGCTCGGCGTCGGCGCCGTCATCGGCGCGACGTGCCTGGTGGCGGGGCTGTGTCTGGGCGGCCGTGTGGGGCCGGCGTTCGCCGGCCTCGGAGTCATGCTGCCGGGGCTGTTGCTGCAGGACGCCTGGCGGTACTCCTTCTTCGCCGCCGGCAACGGTCGCAAGGCGTTCGTGAACGACGTCGTGTGGGGCGTCGCGCTGGTCCCGGCCATGGTGGTGGCGGCCCGCGTGGGCAGCGTGACCGCCTTCGTGCTCGCCTGGGGCGGGTCCGCCACGGTGGCCGCGCTGTACGGCTGCTTCCAGTCCGGCATCCGTCCCCGGCTGACGGGTGCGCGCGAGTGGCTGCGCGACCACCTCGACCTCGGCTCCCGGTACCTGGTCGAGAACGTCGGCGTCAGCGGCGCGAGCCAGCTGCGGGCGTACGGGCTCGGCGCGATCGTCGGGGTCGGCGCGGTGGGCGTGGTCCGGGGCGCCGAGCTCCTGCTCGGCCCGTTCCTCGCCGTGCTGATGGGGCTGTCGTTGGTCACCGTCGCGGAGGCGGCACGGGTGGTGCGGCAGGCCCCGCACCGGCTGGGTCCGTTCTGCCTCCTGCTGGGCGGCGGGCAGGCCGTCGCCGCGCTGCTCTGGGGCGCGGCGCTGCTGCTGATGCCGGACCGGCTCGGCGAGCTCGTTCTCGGTGACGTCTGGAGCTCCGCTTCGGCGCTCATCGTGCCGGTCACGCTCGGCGTCGCGGGCGCCGGCCTCGGCACCGGTGCGGCGGCCGGGCTGCGCGCGCTCGCCGCGGCCCGGCGCAGCCTGCGCTGCCAGTTGTTCGCCTCCGCCTGTTACGTGAGCGGCGGGCTCGGCGGGGCCGTCGCGGCCGGAACGGTCGGCTCGGCCTGGGGCGTCGCCTCCGCGGCCGCCTGCGGCTCGGCCGTGTGGTGGCTGCAGCTGCGGTCCGCCCTGCGCGAGCGGAACCACCCCATCATCTCCGAAGAGAGGACGCCATGACCGCGCATCCCCGGTTGAGCATCGGCCTGCCCGTGTACAACGGCGAGGAGTACCTCGCCGAGGCGCTCGACGCCCTGCTCGGCCAGACCTACGAGGACTTCGAGCTGGTCATCTCCGACAACGCCTCGACCGACGGGACCCAGGACATCTGCCGCCGGTACGCCGCGCGGGACGCGCGCATCCGCTACATCCGGCTGCCCCGGAACATCGGCGCCGCGCCCAACCACAACTACGTGTTCACCGAGTGCCGGGGCGAGCTGTTCAAGTGGGCCTCGCACGACGACCTGTACGCCCGGGACCTGCTGCGGCGCTGCGTGTCGGCGCTCGACGAGCGGCCGGACGTGATCCTCGCGCACAGCGGCCAGGCGGTCATCGACGGCGACGGCCGGGTGAAGGTCCCGTACGCGTACGGGCTCTCCACCGACTCGCCGCACGCGCCGGAGCGCTTTCGCAGTCTGCTGTTCGAGCCCGGTGGCGACGACTTCTACGGGGTGATGCGGGCCGACGTGCTGCGCCGGGTGAAGCCGCACGACAGCTACCACCACGCGGACCGCACCTTCGTCGCCGAGATCACCCTGCACGGCCCGTTCCACCAGGTGCCGGAGCTGCTGTACTTCCGCCGTGACCACCCCACCCGCGCCGAGCGGGCGAATCCGTCCAAGCGCTCCCGGTGCGTCAATCTGGACCCGCGCCGGGCGGGCCCGCTGCACCCGACGCCCCGGCTGCTCGCGGAGTACGTCTGGGGCTTCGTCGCCGCGGTCCGGCGGGCGCCGCTGTCCCCGGCCGACCGGCGCGCGTGCTACCGCCACCTGGCCGGGTGGATGACCAGCCGGGCCCGCCCGGGCGCCGGTGAGCGGGTCGAGGACCGCGCCCCGGTCGGCCCGGGCGGGTCCACCGTCTCCGTCGACGCCCTCGTCGCCGGCCGTGAGGGGAGGCAGGCATGACGTCCTCGTACGGGACCCCGGTGCGCGTCGGGGTGTTCGGCCTGCTCGGCGCGGGCAACGTCGGCAACGACGGGTCGCTCGAAGCCGTGCTCGGGTACCTGCGCGCCGAGCACCCGAAGGCGGTCGTGGACGCGCTGTGCGGCGGACCCGAGGTCGTCCGGACCCGGTACGGGATCCCCGCGACCCGGCTGAACTGGTACCGCGGGGAGTACCGGACCGCGTCCCGGGCGGGCGCGATCGCGGGCAAGGGCCTGGGCAAGCTCGTCGACGTCGTCCGCACCGCCGCCTGGGTGCGCCGGCACGACGTGGTGATCGTGCCGGGCACGGGCGTTTTGGAGACCACGCTGCCCCTGCGGCCGTGGGGCTTCCCGTACTCGCTGTTCCTGCTCTGCGCGATGGGCCGGGTGTTCGGCGCCCGCGTCGCGCTCGTCAGCGTCGGCGCCGCCGCGATCGGCAACCGGCCGACCCGGGTCCTGACGCGCTGGTCGACGCGGCTGGCCGCGTACCGGTCGTACCGGGACGACCAGTCCCGCGACGCGATGCGGGCGATGGGCGTGGACACCGCCCGCGACGAGGTCTACACGGACCTCGTGTTCGCCCTGCCGGCGCCGCCGGCGAGCGCGCCGTCGGGCTCGCCTGGCCTGGTCTGCGTCGGCGTCATGGATTTCCACGGCAGCAACGACGAGCGGGCCAGGGCCGAGGAGATCCACCGGCGCTACCTCGACGGGACGACCCGTTTCGTCCGCGCGCTGGTCGAGGACGGCAGGCCCGTCCGGCTCCTCACCGGCGACGAGCTCGACCGGCCGGTGGTCGACGCCGTCCTCGAAGCGGTGGACTCGCCGCTGGTAACCGCCGCCGAGACGGCCTCCCTGGCCGACCTGATGAAGGAGATGGCGGCTGCCGACACGGTCGTGGCGACCCGCTACCACAACCTGGTCTGCGCGCTGAAGGCCGGCACGCCGACGCTCGCACTCAGCTACTCGGCGAAGAGCGACGTCCTCATGGCGGAGATGGGTCTCGACGCGTACTGCCACGCGGCCCGCGAGGTCGACGCCGACCGGCTGCTGGAGCAGTTCCGGTCGCTGGAGCGGCGGTCGCAGGAGCTGAGGCGGACCCTCTCCGAGCGGAACCTGGTCATCACGCGCCGCGTCCAGCAGCAGTTCGCCGCCTTGACCGAGGCGCTGTTCCCCACGCCCGACCACGCCCCCACCCGGCAGGAGACTCCATGAAAGCGACCGAAGTCCCGGAGATCGCCGGCGCGTACCTGTTCGAGCCGACACCGTACGCCGACGAGCGCGGCTTCTTCTGCCGCACCTTCGACGCCGACGTGGTCCGCTCGGTGGGCCTCGACCCGGACGCCTTCGTCCAGGACAGCCTGTCCCGCTCGGTCCGGGGCGTGCTGCGCGGCCTGCACCTGCGTTCCGGCGCCGGCGAGGCCAAGCTGGTGCGGTGTTCGTACGGGCAGATCTTCGACGTCGTCGTGGACCTGCGGGCGGACTCGCCGACGTACCTCGAACGCGCCTTCTTCGAGCTGTCCGACGAGACGCAGGCGACCCTCTACATCCCGGCGGGGTGCGCGCACGGCTTCCAGGCGCTGTCCGAGACCGCCGACACCTCGTACCGCATCGACCGCCCGCACGATCCGGCCGAGGACGTGACGATCGCCTTCGACGACCCGGAACTCGCCATCCCGTGGCCGCTCCCGGTCACCTCGGCCTCCGCCCGGGACCACAAGGCCCCGAGTCTCGCCGAGGTCCTGCGACAGAGGAAGGGCTGAGGCCGGCGTGGACACGAAAGAGCCCGGAGCGTACGCAGGTGAGCCCGGCGTGGACACCGCAGAGCCCGAAGAGTACGTCCTGCCCCGGTCGCGGCTGGCGAACGAGCGGCTGCACGCCCTGATCCCCGGGGGTGCGCACACCTACGCCAAGGGTGACGACCAGTACCCCGAGAACCTGGCCCCGGTCATCAGCCACGGCCGCGGGGCCCACGTGTGGGACGTCGACGGCAACCGTTACGTCGAGTACGGCTCCGGCCTGCGCTCGGTCAGCCTCGGCCACGCCCATCCCCGTGTGATCGAGGCGGTGCGGCGGGAGCTCGGCCGCGGCAGCAACTTCGTCCGGCCGTCCATCGTCGAGGTCGAAGCGGCGGAACGCTTCCTGGCCACGGTGCCGACCGCCGAGATGGTGAAGTTCGCCAAGAACGGCTCCGACGCGACCACCGCCGCGGTGCGCCTGGCCCGCGCCGCCACCGGGCGGGCGCGGGTGGCCGTCTGCGCCGACCATCCGTTCTTCTCCGTCGACGACTGGTTCATCGGCACCACGCCGATGTCCGCCGGCATCCCGGCGGCGGCCACCGAGCTCACCGTGGCGTTCCCGTACGGAGACCTGGCCGCCACGGAGGAGCTGCTCACCCGGTACGCGGACGAGGTCGCCTGCCTGATCCTGGAACCCGCCACCCACACCGAGCCGCCGCCCGGCTACCTCGCCGGCCTGCGCGAGCTGGCCGACCGGCACGGCTGCGTTCTGATCTTCGATGAGATGATCACCGGTTTCCGCTGGTCCGAGGCGGGCGCCCAGGGCCTGTACGGAGTCGTGCCCGACCTCTCCACGTTCGGCAAGGCGCTGGGCAACGGGTTCGCCGTCGCCGCGCTGGCCGGGCGCCGCGCTCTGATGGAGCGGGGCGGGCTGCGTCATCCCGGCGACCGGGTGTTCCTGCTGTCCACCACGCACGGTGCGGAGACGCACTCCCTGGCAGCCGCGATGGCCGTGCTCACCACCTACGTCGAAGAGGGCGTCACCGCACGGCTGCACACCCTCGGCGAGCGGCTGGCCGCCGGTGTCCGCGCGGCCGCGGCCGACGCGGGCGTCGGTGACCACATCGTCGTCCGGGGCCGGGCCAGCAACCTGGTCTACGCCACCCTCGACGAGAACCGGCAGCCGTCGCAGCCGTACCGCACCCTGTTCCTGCACCAACTCCTCGCGGGCGGGGTGCTGGCCCCGTCGTTCGTGGTGAGCAGTGCGCTCGGCGACGCCGACATCGATCACACCGTCGACGTGGTGGCCCAGGCGTGTGCGGTGTACCGGAAGGCGCTGGACGCCGCCGACCCCACCCCTTGGCTGACCGGACGCCCGGTGAGACCCGTGTTCCGCCGTCGCGCCTGACGCAGGGTCAGACACGTTGCCGGCGGCCGGGGTCGGCCGTGCGGCCGGGCAGCCGGCCGGCCGTCCGGTCGACCAGCCACGCGGTCGTCGGCACCACCGCCAGCGCGGTGCACCAGCCGCCCAGGACATCGGTCGGGTAGTGCGCGCCCAGGAGGACCTGCGCCCAGCCCATGGCGGCGCCGGCCACCAGCGACGCGCCGAGCACGAGCGCCGTACCCGCCGCTCTGCCGAGGCCGAGGCGGCCGGTCGCGAGCAGCGCCGCCACGAGCGCGAGCCCGGTGGCGAAGGCGGTGTGCCCGCTGGGGTAGGACAGGTTCCCGTCGTGGATGGTGCGTCCCACCACGTGCTTGAGCAGCGTCGTCGTCCCCACGGGGACGCCGACGCCGGCGACGACGAGCACCGCCGCGCGAGGACGCCGAAGCAGCAGGCAGGCCGTCACGGCGGCCACGACCAGCGTCGCCGCTCCCGCGGGCTCCCCCAGGAAGTCCGTGGCGAGGGCGGCGTACCGCCATGGCTGCCCGGCACCGTCCACCGCCGCCCCGATCCGCGCGTCCACCACGCCGGGCTCGCTGTCGTGGGCGTGGAGCACCCCGAGCACGGCGACGACGAGCGCGGCGAGCGCGGCGATCAGAGCGAGCCGTACACGCAGCGACGGGGGCAGCACCTCGGGCGCCGGCCGGCCGGTCACAGGGCCCCCGCGTCCGCTCGGCGTACCCCGGCTCCCGCCGGCGGGCCAGAGACGGCCTCCTCGCGTCCGCCGCCGCCCGGGCCGGTGCGCGTACGCACCGCCCACCGCCCACGAGCGCAGTCCATCCGGCGGATACGACGCACCTCCCCCATCCCCCACACCCATCCGTCGGAGCGGACGCCGTGTCACCTGGCGCTCCCGCGATCCGGCGACGCCGTGAACCGGCCGCTGGTCACGGCCGGGCCGGAAGTGCCGGCCGTACGGGCCGCGCGCTGCCGCAGCCATCGGCGCGTACGGGCCCCAACTCGTCTGCCGGCAGCCGCCCTTGCCCGCCACCCTAACCAACAACGCGCCGCGCCACACCGCCGTCGGAAGTCCGCGCGCCCACGAGGGAGGAAGCCCTGCCGCGCTCCTGAGCCCGCGGACGGCGACCGGTTCCGTCGTCAGCACCGCATCGGACGAGCAGCGCGCCGTCCGGAAGCATGACGGGATGGCGACATCCCTCACCGACACCGCCCATTTGCCCCATACTTGCGGCAACGCGTGTGCTGCCGGCGCAAGGGGGGCGAGGGCTGTGGCGTTCGGGGCGGAGCAAGTCGTCGGACTGATCGAGTACTTCTGCTGCGACGCGGCGACCGCCCGCTGCGGACCGTACGAGGCCATGGTCCCGGACGAGCCGATCGGCCTCCGGGAACTCTTGCCGGGGCATCTGTACCAGACACGGGAGCTGTTCGACGCGGAGGCGAACCGGCAGGTCGACGTCTCGGTCTACCTCGGGCTGACGAAGCTGGGCGGCCTGCTGTGGGACCAGCAGGTGCGGGCGCTGACCCGGCTGTCGGGGCTGGAACACCCCTGTCTGCCGGTGCTGCTGGGCGGCGGCTACCTGGACGCCGTCACGGCGAACGACGCGGAGCTGAGGACGGAGTCGGGCGAGGGGGTCGAGGCGGCGTTCATCGCGACGGTGGGGGCGGACAACCAGCTCTCCCCGGCGGACGGCGAGAACCTGCGCGCGAATCCGACGGGGGCGCTGAGGCAGTTCGAGCTGCTGGCGGACGCGCTGGCGATCGTGCACGACCTGGGCCTGACGCACCGCAGGCTCTCCCCCGCCGCGCTGGACGTGGTCGTCGGGTCCGACGGCGAGTACCGGCTGCGGCTGGCCCGGTTCGAGCTGAGCTCCTTCGTGGCGGGGCTGCTGAGCGGCGCGTCCGCGGACTCCTCGGCGGCCGCGCAGCTGCGGGAGCTGGTGCTGGCTGAGGGGCCGGAGCCGCTGCCGTACCTGGCGCCGGAGCGGCTGGCGTACCTGCTGCCCCGGCCGGGCGAGCCGGACCAGGTCGTGGAGAGCGCCAAGGGTGACGTGTACGGGCTGGCGGCGGTCGCCTGGGAGTGGTTCGTCGAGCCGCTGCCGCGGGAGCTGGTACCGGGGCGCGTGCCCCGTGAGGCGGCGGAGGTGGTGGCCGAGCGGGACCGGCTGGAGCGCCTGGGCGAGCATCTGCGGGACCGGCTGCGGCAGGTCCGGCTGCCGGCCGCGCTGCGTGACCTGCTGCGGCGGATGCTGGACCCGCAGCCGCGGAACCGGCCCACCGCGGACGAGGTCGCGGGCTACCTCAACGAGCACCATGAGGCGAACATGACCGAGTTCGGCGGCGCGGTGAGCAGCCTGCCGCATCTGCTGGCCTTCATGCCGGAGCGGGGCGAGGAGACCCTGGGCAAGTGGGGGTGGCTGGAGCACCCGGCGGACAGTGAGGCAGGCGTCCGGGAGACGGCCGAGCTGCTCCGTACCGACCTGCGCCGCGGCGAGGTGCTCTGGTCCCCGGACGGCGCCGATCCGTTCGTCAACGGCGGGATGACGGAGAGCAAACGGGAGGCCACCGTGGTCCTGGCGGGTGCCCGTGCCCTGTGGTTCTGCCAGCTGCTCCGGCCGCAGCAGGGTCTGAGCCTGGGGGCTCCGATGCCCGAGGTGCTGGTCGTGAAGTACGTGGCGCGGCGGGACGCGTACGGGGTGCAGAACAAGCTGGAGGATCTGCGGGCGTCCTCGCTGAAGCGGCCCATGCCGGAGATGAAGGCGCTGAGTTACCGCACCCCGGCGGCGCGGCTCAACGCGATGCGCCGCAACCGGCCGAGCTGGGAGCAGTTCACCGAAGCGCTCCGCCCGGCCGTCGCGAAGTCCACGGCACAGCTGGACTACGAGCGCGCCATCAACTGGCTGCTGGAGTTCCAGGGCGTCGAACTGCGCGCCCGCCGCTACCCGTACGAGACGGTGGCGCTCGCACCGGGCGACGGCACGCTGGTGCGCTGGGACCAGAAGCGGGACCAGGAGCGGGTCCACAGTCACGCCCTGCTCACCAAGTACGCGGGCAACCCCGAACTGCGGCCACCGTTCGGTGAGTTCTTCGGCCGGCTGGAGAACGAGGAGAGCGGCAGCGCCGACGTCGAGGTGTACGCCGGGGACCACGACCGCAAGAGGGGGAACGTACGGGGCGTGCACGCGCAGGTGGTGAGGGTCGAGGGCGGCGACCGGATCGTGCTGAGGCCCAAACCGGGGCAGCCGAAGATTCCGCCGAGGGGCTGGATCCGGCCGGCCGACGACATAGGCTCGGAGACGGTGCTGCACCGGCAGGCGGACGCCCGCTGGGAGTTGTTCGCCCTGAAGTCGCTGGTCAGCCAGTTACGCAGGCCGTTCTCCCTGCCCACGCTGCCACAGCGCTGGGCGGACGCCGGCCAGGGGCTGCTGAAGGGCGGCCGGCAGGCGGTACGGGACATCCTGGTGCACCAGCCGTTCTTCGCCCTGCAGGGGCCGCCCGGGACGGGGAAGACGACGGTCACCGCGCGCGCCGTCGCCGCCTATCTCGAGCAGGAGCCCACCCATCGCATCCTGGTCTCCGCCCAGTCCAACTTCACGCTGGACAACCTCGCGGCGCGCATCCTGAGGGACATCGGCGCCCGCAACGACGAGGGGCCGACGGACGCGGACGCCGACGTGCCCATCGCGTTGCGCGTGGTGTCCCAGCGTGGCAACCCGGACGAGCAGATCCGCCCCTGGCTCCGCAGCGAGCTGGTGCTGCGCCGGGCCCGGCAGATGCGGCAGGGCATCGACGAGCAGCTGGCCGCCGGGGTGGACCCCGACGTGCGGCCGGTGCTCGAACGGTGGCGCGACATGCTGGACCCCGGTGCCCGGGAGCCGGTCCTGCCGGAGCTGGCGGACCGGCTGCAGCGCGGCGCGAACATCATCTTCGCCACCTGCGCCACCGCCACACCGCGCAACCTGGGGACCACCGGCGGGGCCTCGTCGTTCGACTGGGTGATCGTGGAGGAGGCGGCCAAGGCGTGGCCGACGGAGCTGGCGATACCGCTGGTCCGGGGCACCCGCTGGACGCTGATCGGGGACCACTTCCAACTGCCGGCGCACCGGCGGGACGAGGTGGTGCGGTTCCTCGACTCGTGCGTCAACGACCCCAGCACCGCGATCGCCGCCGCGGGCACCAACCGCGAGACGTACCTGAAAGCGTTCGACCTGTTCGGCAGCCTCTTCCCGGAGCCGGAACCCGCGGACGGGAACAGCGGCGCCGGCACGGGGCCGGACGCCGACGCGGAGTCGCTCACCTGGCGCAACCGGCCCACGGCGCGGCTGTCCACCCAGTTCCGGATGCGTGAGCCGATCGCGCAGGTGATCAGCCGGGTGTTCTACCCGCGCCCGCCGCGCCCGGGGGAGCGCCCGCCCACGGACGGGATGCCGCTGGGCGGGCTGGCCACCCGCCACCCGGAGACCCCGGCTCCGCTGGAGGCGCCGGGCTGGCTGCGCGGCCGGCCCCTGGTGTGGCTGGACACCGCGGGGCTGCCGAACTGCCAGGAGCAGCCGTACTGGAAGAACGAGGGCGAGGCGGACATCGTGCACCGCCTGGTGTCGGCCATGCGCCCGGCCCCGGTCCCGGGCCGCGACGGATTCAGCGCCGAGCCGCTGGCGGTGCTCACCCCCTACCGCCGGCAGGCCGAGGTCCTGCACCGCTACGGCGACCTGTCGCGGTTCGTGCAGACCGTGCACGCCTTCCAGGGCCGGGAGGCGGACATCGTGGTGGTCTCGCTGGTGCGGAACAAGCGGCGTGGCTCGGGCAGCGCGGCCGAGAGCTTCGGGCACCTGTCCCGCCGGGACCTGATCAACGTGCTGTTCTCCCGGGCCCGGCAGTTGCTGGTGGTGGTCGGCGAGTACGCGCACTACGCCGGGTTCGACAACGGCGGCGACACGTTCTGGCAGACCGTCTGCCAGGCGGTGGACCACTACGGCGTCGTGCTGAACGCCGCCGACGTCCTGTCCTTGGAGGCGAGGTGAGCGTCGCGGTCGTCTACGTGCCGTGCGAGACGGTGGAACTGCAGGTCCGGCTCGGCTACGGCGGCGCGCTGTCGCCCATGGAGCTGGTGCTGCTGGACGCGGTGCGCGCCGGGCTCAACGACGTGGGGCAGCTCACCGGGCACCTGCAGCTGGGCCGCCGGATCGTCCACGACCTGGTCTACGACCTGTGGCGGGCGGGGCTGCTGACGATGGACCGCTCGCTGAGCCGGATCGTCGTGCCGCCGGAGGTCGCCGACCAGCTGGACCGGGGCGTTCCGGTGCCCGGTGCGGAGTACGTGCGGGAGAAGCGGGAGCTGATGATCGACCAGATCACCCGCCGGGTGCTGCCCGCCCGCGGCCCGCTGTCGCCGCCCGACCCGAGGCTCGCCCTGCCGGTGGGCGACGACCCGGTGGGCCTGGACAGAGTGCCGCAGTCGGCTGTGCTGCGGGCGCTCGACGAGTCGATGAAGGCCGATGAGCGGCAGCCGCCGGCCGACAGGTCCCACCAGTCGGTGGACTCCGGGCGCCGGCGCAAGGTGCTGTCCTACCGACTGCCGCCGCCCGGTCTGGAACGGCCGCGCACCCGCCGGTGGATCGAGCTGAAGGTGGAGCCGCGCTGGGACGTGCACAGCCAGCAGCTGACGATGACCGTGGTCGACGACCGGGTGCCGGCCGAGCTGCGGGAGAGTGCCTCGGAACGGCTCACCCAGCTCGCCGCGGAGGGGCCCGGCAGCAAGCCCTTCAGCGAGCTGCGCGAGGTCGCGGTGGGCTCGCTGAGCGAACCGCCCTCCCCCGCCGGCGCGTTGGCACGCCTGGCGGACCGGGTGGAGACGGCACGCGGGGTCCCGGCCGGGCAGCGCCACACCTGGCACCGTGAACTGGCCGACGACGCGCGCCAGTTGGAGGGGCTGCTGCGGGAGCGCACGGACCGGGAGATGCGGGTGAGGCCGGTGACGGCCGACGAGCACGAGCGGCTGGTGGGACAGCTGATCGCCCAGGCCACCGACCAGCTGGTGATCTGCAGTCCGCGCATCCACTACCAGTCGCTGCGCCGGCACCTCCCGGCGCTCGAGGACGCGGTGCGGCGTGACGTACGGCTGGTGCTGCTGTGGGGGGCGGCCGACCGGGACCGGGACGAGGAGTTCGACGACCGGACCCGTAACGCCCTGGAGGGCCTGCAACGGCTGGGCGGGAAAGCCGGGGCGAAGCAGGTGGTGCTGCCGGTGACCAGTGCCCGGACGCACGCCAAGCTGGTGGTGGCCGACCGCGCGGCGGCCCTGGTCACCAGCGCGGCCCCGCTGTCGGGGGCCGGGGAGCGGCCCTGCGTCGGGCTGCTGCTGGAACAGCCCGGTGACGACAGCCCGGTGATCACGGAGCTGCTGGACTGGGTACGGGCCTCGGTGCCGTCGTACGAGCACAGCCGGCTGCTGCGGGTACGGGCCGCGGACTTCCGGACCGCGGACGCCGGGACGGCGGCCGAACCGGCGCGTGAGCGTGAGGAGTTGCCGGAGCCGGCGGTGGAGGCGCCGGCCGAGGACCCGAGCGTCGAGGCGTCGGCGCTGGAGCTGTGGGTCAGCGGCTGGACCGCGTACCTGCGGCAGGCGCGGGACCGGCTGGCGGCCCGTCGGCTGCCCGCCGTCCGCCTGGTGACGGACGCGACGCACCGCACGCTGTTCCGGGTCGCCCTGAACCGGGCACGCCGCAGACTGGTGATCGCCTCCGACGGCCTGGCCGCCGAGATCGTCGACACCGGGCTGGTGGGCGCCCTGCGCGCCCGGCTGGAGGAGGGCGTCGAGGTCACCCTGATCCTGCCGGACGCCACCCATCCGGTCGGCGACCGCCGTCAGTACGGCGAGGCCCGGCAGCGGCTGACGGATCTGCTGGCGAGCTTCCCCGGGCGGCTGCGCCTGGTGGAGGGCGGCACCCGGGCGGCGCTGCTGGTCTGGGACGACGAGGCCGTCGTCGGAAGCTTCAACTACCTCGCCTTCGACGGGCGTTACGGACGCCACCGGATGGCGTCGGAGCTGAGCGTCCGGGTCAGCGGGGCCGCCGCGGCGGACGCCGTGGCCCGGGCGGCGGGCGCCGTCGGGATGCCCGCCGCACCGGAGACCGGACCGGAGGCCGACGCCGGGGCCGGGCCGCCGGCCGGGCCCGGTTCCGCCGCGGCCCTGCCGTCGGCCGGCGCCGCCCACGCCCCGGCCCAGCGACTGCTGCACGCCTACGCGGAGCGGGGCGCCGCCGACCCGCGCCTGGTGGCCGAGGTGCTGGGCGCGACGGAGAATCCCTGGCACCTGCTGGAGCTGCTCGGCGGGTCGGGGCCCGAGGACCTGGTCGCGGTGGTCGCCGCCCGCTGCCTGGCCGACCACCGGGACGGCGGGCAGGACGACCGGGCGGGGCACTGGCAACGGTGGCTGATCCGGCACTGCTGGAACACCGGGCAGTTCGTCGAGGCCGCGGTGCTCCGCCTCGGCCTGCCCGACGCCGGCTTCCGCCCCCGGGCCCGTACGGCGGTGCTGGGCGCCGCACGCGCCGCGCACCACCCCGGAGCCGTGGCGGCGGTCCTGGAGGAACTGGTCCTCGAGGAACTCGTCCTCGACGAGGGGCTGTCCGTCGGGGAGCGGGTGGTGGCGGCCCTCGGGGCCTGCTCCCTGCTGCTGCTCGCGGGGGACGCCTCCGGCCACGAGGCGCTGGAGGTCGTACGGCCCCATCTGTACGCGTCGTGGCGGGAGCTCGTGGACCGGGTCGGCTCCTACTGGCGGGCGGCGTACCTGCCGATGCCCCTGGAGCTCATCCGGATGAGCCTGGACGGCTCGCGGCGGGAACACGAACGGGCCAGGTTCTGGGAAGAGCTGGAGCAGCGGCTCGCGCACGCCCGGGCCATGACCTTCGCCAGCCCCGTCAGCACCCGCACCCACCATGCCCTGTTCAACACCCCGTCCGGGGCTTTCGCCGAGCTGAGCCGGATCGTCGCCGGACGCGGCGACGGCGAACTGCGGGAGTGGCGCGAGGGGCGCGGCGCCCTTCCAGCCGAGCAACTGGTGCTGGCCGCCGGCCGGGGCGCCTCCCAGCACGGGACCCTGATGTTCGGCGGCCACCTCAAGCGCTACCTGCAGCGCCTGAACCCGGTACTGGCCGCGGTGGACGACCTCATCGGCACGGCGGGGTCGGCCGCCGCGACGGGCGCCGCCCCGCCGGGCGCCGAGGAACTGGGCAGCTGGCTGGCCGGCCACTGGACGGAACTCACCGAAGCGGTGTCCGTGATGGAAGGGCCGGAGGGCGTGCTGGCCCGGCACTTCCTCGGCGACCTGGAACCCCTCGCCCGCTGGAGGGCCTCATGACCGTACCCGCGGACTCCCCCGACCAGGCCGGGCCGGTGCTCGACACGGTGCTGCGCGACTGGGCGGGCCGCAGTCGCCACCCCCTGCTCGCCGTCGCCCTGGCCGACGGCCGGACGCTCGGGCCCGGCGAGGCGGCCGCCCTGGTGCTGCGGGGCCTGGCCGAACCGATGACCACCGCGCAGGGGCTGCACCACCTGGTCGACGAGGGCGAGCTGGCCGTGGCCGCCGACCTCCTGGACACCACCGGGTCCCCCGCCGGCCCCGCGCTGCCGCGGGACGTACGCGCCGCCCTCGACGCCCGGCTCGACGCCGCCCAGCAGGAGGCCCTCGCCACGGTACGGTCCCGGGTCACCCTGCTGCGCCGGCGCGCCTCCCGCAGCTCGGCCACCCTCCCGGACGATCTGGCTCAGCGGGCCGAGGAGGCCGCACTGCGCCGGCGCGCCGAGGCGACGGCCCGGCTCGACGAGGCCGAGGCCGCCGTGCACCGCACCGAGCAGCGCCAGCAGCAGGAACTGCGCGCGGAACTCGGCGCCGCGGAGCTGTCGGAGGCCCTCGCCGCAGCGGTCCTGGCCTGCCTGGACGCCAACGAGTTCGAGGCGGCCCGCAGGCTGCTGACGGCGGAGGGCGACGACATGAACGGCAGCGGCCCCGCCCTGGTGCCCCGGCCGCCCCGCTGGGACCCCGCGCTCGGCCGCGGCCTCGCGGAGGTCCTCAGCCACTACCCGCCCCAGTCCGTGCCACCGCGGCACGACTATCTGACCCGCTACGTCCGCCTCGGCGCGTCCGACGTCCCGCTGCTGCAGTCGCTGCGCGCCCTCGCCGCGGACCGCCACGAGACCTCCGTCGCCGACTTCGCCTCCTGCCTGAGCGCGATGCTCGGCGAGGACGTGCGCAAGCCCGTGACCTTCCGGGACGACGGCTACCACACCCTGCTGACCGGTCTGGACGACGCCCGGCTGCCGCACCTGCCGATCACCGACCCCGCCGGCGTCGGCCTGTGGGTCTCCGCCACCGACGCACCGCCGCCCCCCGGACTGCCGCGGCCACTGGTCTGGTTCGCGCCCACGGCCGGTCCCGGCCCGGCCACGCCGGCCGGGGTGGCCGCGCTGACCGCCGTGGAACTGCTGCGGGTGCTCGCCCCGCCGCCGGCCGGTCTGCTGTCGGCGCCCGCCCACCGGCGGATCAACCTGCTGCGCCTGCTGGTCCCCCGGCTGGGCCCGTGCGCCCTGGCGTTCCCCGGCGAGGGCGTCGTCCTCGACGGCGGCACCCCGCGCGAGGCGCTGGCCTGGCTCCTCGACCTGCACGCCGTCGTCCCCGACGCGGCCGTGGTGCACGCCCTGGACTACGAGTCCGAGGGCCATCCGCTGGTCATGCGGATGCTGCTGGAGGAGGTGCTGCCGCAGCGGTCCGCCGACGGCCGGCTCGGCCACACCGCACTGGCCCTGGTGCGCACCCCCGAGTTCCGGGCACGGGTGCGCTCCGAGGTGACCGACGGGCTCCCCGCCGAGGAACGGGCGGCTCTGGGCCTGGCGTACGCGCTGCACCCCGAGGAGCCGTTCCGGTCCGATGACATCCTGGCCGACCTCCCGCTGGCCGGCCTGCCCGACGACTTCCCCCGGCGCTCCGGGCAGCTCTTCGACGCCGAGGACGTCCTGGAACGGCTCTGCGGGCAGGGCCTCCTGCGGCGCAAGGCGCTTGCTGACGGCACCGGCGGCTACCGCACCCTGCGGGCCGGCCTGGGCGCCCTGCTCTCCGAGGGCGCGACCGAGCAGGCCGCCGCGGCCGTGGAGGTCCTGCTGCAGCGCCTGGAGGAGACCAGGGCCTTCACCCGCGCCGCGCGCACCGAGAAGGCGGTACGCCACCACGCGCACCAGGCGGACAACGACCTGGCGGTCATCCTGGAGAGCCTCGGCGCACTCGGCCGGAACCTCGAAGGCGCCGCCGCTGCCGAGGTGGACCGGGTCATGCGGATGCTGCCCCGGCTCGGCGGGGAGCAGATCCGCACGGCGGTCTCCGGGCACCAGGCGCCGCCGGCCGTGCACGACCTGGGCGACCTGCTGCGCAAGGTCACCCGGGACGTCGAGTTCAACGAGGGCGTACGCATCACCTTCCGCGACGAGCCGGGCGGCGAGGTGACCGGCGGAGCGCCGGTACTGGCCGTACGCATCGGCCTGGAGACCGCGTTCGAGAACCTGATCCGCAACGCGGCCCAGGCGGTGCGCTCCCTGCGGGCGGCCGGTTCGGCGGACGCGGTCCGCGGCGGCCCGGACGTCGTGGTGCGGCTCCGGCGGCCCGACGAAGAGGACGGCGCCGCCGCAACCGGCAGGTGGTTCGAGGTGGACATCGAGGACGCGGGGCCCGGACTCACCGAGGACGAGCGGGAGTTGCTGCGCACCGGCGAGCACCTGTCCCGGCACGGCACCGGCGGCACCGGGATGTCGGCCACCCGGGGGCTGGTCCAGGAGGCCGGCGGGCGGCTCGACATCCTGGACCGCTCCCCGCTCGGCGGCGCGCACCTGCGCGTCCGGCTGCCCGTCGCGCGCTGACGGCGGCTGCCCGGTCCTCAGCCCGGGTACTGCTGGAGGAAGGCGCGCATCTGGCGTTCCGCCTCCTCCACCGTGCCGTTGCGCAGGGTCGCGCGCACCCGGTCGGCGGCCTGGCGGCACCGCTGGAGCCCCGCGTTCCGGCCGCTGCCCCCGGCGTCCAGCTTCTCGTCGGCGCGCAGCGCCGCCCACTCCAGCCAGGTCTCGGCCCGCCGTCTGCGGCACTTGGGCTCCTCGGACACCAGGGCCTCGGCGGCCGTCCTGATGACCGTCAGGTCGACCGGGGGCGGGCCCTTGTGGATGATGCCGACCAGACGGTAACGGGCCCGCTGTACGAGGGTGTTGTCGTAGAGGTCACCCGACGGCGGGGCCATGGTCATCACCGAGGCCGGCACCTCGGTGTGGCGGGCCAGCCACTCCACGACCTCCAGGCCCCACCGGTCGTCCAGCCCCGGGGTCAGGTGCAGGTCCACCAGTGCCCCGGCGAGCTGCCTGACCTCGGCCTCCCGAGAGCGCTGCAGCTGCCACCACTCCTCCAGCGAGCGGACGGTGAGGCAGGAGAACCCGAAGCCCTCGAGCGCGCGCTCGATCACGTCGGCCATCTGGTCCTCCACCACCAGGATGCGCCGCCGCTCGCCGGCCCGCAGCCGCTCCCGGACCGGATCGCACAGGCGGTCACCGGGGAAGAAGTCCAGGAACCCCTCCAGGCCGTCGAGTTGGTCCAGCAGCTCCGGTTCGGCGTCGCCGAGGACCTTCAGCAGCCGGTCGCGTCCCGCGAACACACCCTTCCACCGGTCGGGGTCGACCTGTGGGTGGCAGACGCGCGGGTCGCCGTGCCACAGGCCGATCAGCGGGGCGAGTTCCGCCGGTCCCGGCGGGCCGGGCAGATCCCGCAACCTCCCCACGCCCGCGATGAATTCCTCGGCGTCGACCCGGACCGCCTGCCGGCCGACGGTGTACGGGCGCCCCTTGGTCCGCTTGGGCACCGGCAGTCCGACCTGGCGCAGGGTGGTGAAGTGCTGGGCCACCGCCCCCTCGGAGGCGATCGCGGGCCGCCCGGCGCCGTCCCGGACCCACGCCATCACGTCCTGCTCCCGCACGCCGTACCGTAACCGCAGCGCCAGGACCACCAGCACCGCACCGGCGAGGCCGCCGGGCGGGTCCACCGGTGTCCCGTCCCGCTCGACGGCGAGGTCACCCAGTACCCGGATGCGCCACTGCTCCCCCATGTCTGTCATGGGTCAATTGTGCAGCGGTCAACCCGCGCGTGGGAGGCGTACGTTGAGGTCGCTTTGAGCTCGCGCCCGGGGGCGGTGGAGGAGGGTCGCGGAAGCTCAGCGAACGGAGCGGGGAAAAGCCGGTGGCGTCCGTGAGTCTCGTAGGGACGGGCGCAGCAGGCGCCCCCTCCGGAAGGCAACCGCCGTGCATGACATCCGACTCACCCGCGACGAGCAGACCGTTCCCGGCAACGTGCTCGTCATCACGCCCATGGGCAAGAAGGTTCTCCGCAACGACGACGAGTTCGACTTCGACTGGCACTTCCAGGACGTCATCAGCCCGGTCGTCACGGAGACCGGCATGACCCCGGTCCGCGCCGACAGCGTCTACGGCCCGGCCAACGTGCTGGACGTGGTGTGGCGCGGCATCCAGCAGGCCGAGGTCTGCATCGTCGACTTCTCCTGCCGGACGCCCAACGTGGCCATGGAGTACATGGCCGCCAAGCTGATCGGCAAGCGCATGATCTACCTCGCGCAGCACGCGGACGACATCCCCAGTGACGTCCGCGGGCTGCGCCACATCCCGTACACCCCGCTGTACGCCGACATGGCCCGCATGCGGGCGGAGCTGCGGCAACAGCTGGAGGCGGTGCGCCTGGAGCCCGGCCAGGAGATGGCGCTGATCCCGCTGGTGACCGGCGGGGTCACCCCGGCCCGCGCCCAGGTGGTCAGCGTCTCCGCGGAGTTCGCGGTGGTACGGGCCGTCGACGGCACCCTGGGGGTGCTCAGCGGCGAGGATGTCGACTGGTCCCGGATCGTCACCGACATGGCCCGGTTCTGCACGGTCGGCGAATGGCTGGACGGCGCCTTCGAGATGCTCCCGGCGGGCGGCACCAAGTACACGCTGCTCAGCGGCCAGCAGAACCCCTGGCGCCGGCTGGAGGCCACCCAGCCGGCGGGGCACACCTTCACCGGCACGGTGCACAGCGTGCGGCAGGCGGGGGTGTTCGTCCGCGTCTCCGGTCCGGTCAACGGCCTGGTGCCGCGCAGCTCGCTGCCGCCCGGGACGGAACTCACCCCGGGGAGCCAGGTGGAGGTGACGGTGCTGTCCGTGGAGAGCCGCCGGCGCCGGGTCACCCTGGCCCTCGTCCAGGGGGGTGCGCGGGGACGGGGCCGGCCTGTGGTCCCCCTTCCGTCCACCGGAGCCACGTCGGCCGGAGGGCCGGCCGGGGCCGCGACGGCCGGGGTGACGCTGCACGAGCGCCTGGAGGGCGAGGTGGTGAAGATCGCCCCGGAGGGCCAGGGCGGCTATGTGCTGCTGCGGGTCCCCGGCCGTGAGCGCCCGGTGTTCCTGCACTGCCTCGCGATGAGCGGGCAGCTGCGGCACGACCTCAACCACGACGGGATCGAGCTCGGCGAGATTCTCGACGTCGAGGTGAGCAGCATCGACCTCCGGCAGAACAAGGTCTGCGTCCGGGACGTCGAGCCGGAGGACGAGGACACGGTCGCACCCGAGGAGGACGGGGCGCAGGGCCTCCCGCAGGCCGCCTGACCCCTCTCCTCCCGCCCCGGGGCGCCGTCTCACGACGGCGCCCCGGGGCCCGGCACCACCAGGAACCCGACCCCGAAGGAGAACCCCCCGTGCCGATCAACACCTCCCCGAGCGTGTCCACCGACGAGACCCTGCTGGACCTGTACAAGCTGGTGGTCGAGATGGCCGACCGCATCTCGGTGCGCCGCGGCAAGGCGAACGCCTACTTCCTCGCCGTGCAGACCACTCTGGCGACGGTCGCCGCCGCGCTCCCGGCCACCCCGCTCGCCGCGGTCGCCGAACTCGTCCTCGCTCTGCTGCTGTCCACGCTCTGGTGGCTGCAACTGCGCTCCTACCGTGACCTCAACCGGGCGAAGTTCCGCACCCTCCTCACCCTGGAGACCCACCTCCCGGCGGCCCTCTACACCGACGAACAGGCGGCCCTGCCGCCCCGGTTCCTCGAACTCGGGCGCACCGAACGCCTGGTCCCGTGGGCCTTCGCGGCGCTGCACTGCGTTGTGTTCGCCGCCCAGGCCGCCCAGGGTCTGCCGGGCGTTCCGGGCTGACGGATGCCGCGCTCGTGCGGGCGTCAGATCGCTGCCGGGTGTACCCCGTGGGCCCCGGCCCACGGGGTCACCGCGTTCGTCACCGGGCGCGGGGGCGGCCGGCGCCGGTCCGGCTGTCCGCCCGCACGCTGCGGAGCGAGGGGGTGCCGGTCACCGTGCGCAGGGCGAGGAGGCCGGGCTCGCGGGGACGCCGGTCACCTGGAAGGGACGTCGAAGGCGGCGTCGGAGGGTGGCAGGGCCCGGACCAGCGCTTCGACCGCCGCCCCGTACGCGTGTTCCGCCGGCGTCGAGTACCCGATGACCAGGCCGTCCCCGGCCGACGTCGCGGCCCGCGGGTGCCGGAACGCGGCGAGGCCGTCCAGCGCGATCCCCTGCCAGGACGCGGCCTTGACCACCGACGCCTCCGTGCCGGGCGGCAGCCGAAGGACCGCGTGCAGTCCCGCCGCGATGCCGGTGGCGGTGATGTGCGGAGCCCGTTCGGCGAGGGTGGTGACGAGCTGGTCGCGGCGGCGCCGGTAGCGCTGCCGCATCCGGCGGATGTGACGGTCGTACTGCCCGGAGGCGATGAAGTCGGCGAGCGTGAGCTGGTCGAGGATGCTCGCCCACGCCTCCCGCTCGCCCTTGGCGGCGAGCACCCCGTCGACGAGGGGCTCGGGCAGCACCATCCAGCCGATGCGCACCGCCGGGGACAGGCTCTTGCTGACCGAGCCGAGGTAGACGACCCGTTCGGGGTCCAGGCCCTGCACGGCGCCGACGGGCTCACGGTCGTAGCGGAACTCCCCGTCGTAGTCGTCCTCGATGACCAGGCCGCCGCTGGTGCGGGCCCAGTCGACGACCGCGGCGCGCCGGGCCGGGTGCAGCGGACCGCCGGTGGGGAACTGGTGCGCGGGCGTGAGCAGTACGCCGCGTACCCGGGGCCCCTCGGTCAACTGCCCGATCATGGCTCCCTGTTCGTCCAGATCCAGCGGCACCGTCCGGACGCCGGAGCCCTCCAGGATCTCGCGGTGGAAGCCGAGCCCGTACGACTCCACACCGAACGGGCCGCGCAGCACCCCGCCGCCCGCGCCGCGCGAGCCGTCGAACAGCAGCCGCAGCGCGTGCGCGAAGCCGGAGCACACCACGATCCGCTCGGGGGCGACGCGCACCCCGCGGGCGCGGGCCAGATAGTCGGTGAGCGCGCGGCGCAGCTCGATGCGGCCGCGCGGATCGCCGGGCCCGAAGGCATCGTCGGGAGCGGCGCCCCACGCGCGGCGTGCGGCCGCGAGCCAGGCCGTACGGGGAAAGGAAGCGGCCTCCGGAGCTCCCTGGCGCAGGTTGTACGCGGGGGCGGCGGGCCTGGCCGGAGCGGGTTTCGGCTGCCGGGTGCGCCTGGGCGGCGCGGCGCGTTCCGCCACCCAGGTCCCGGAGCCCTGGCGCGCGGTCAGCCAGCCCTCGGCGACCAGTTCGGCGTAGGCGTCGGCGACCGTGTTGCGGGCCAGGCCCAGGTCGGCGGCGAGGGAGCGGTAGGGAGGCAGACGGGTGCCCGGTGCGAGCCGCTCCTCGCGCACGGCGTCCCGCAGCGCGCGGATGAGGACGGCGCGGCGGCTGCCGGGGTCGGACAGGTCCACGTGCAGGTCACTGCCAACGCGCTCGGCCAGATTGACCCATGATTCCGGCATGGAAGTGCACCTTACCCGAGGTCTTTCAGCACCCTAGATTCGTGGTCATGACGAACAACGCGCACACCACCGCCCCCGCTCACCACCACGCTCCCCGCATCAACTTCGCCAAGGCCGCTCCCAAGGCCTTCAAGGCCCTCATCGGCTTCGACGCCGCCGCCCGCGAGGGCCTCGACCCGGCCCTGGTCGAGCTGATCCAGATCCGCGCCTCGCTCCTCAACGGATGCGCCTACTGCCTCCACATGCACACCTCCGACGCCCGCAAGGCCGGCGAGGACGAGGCCCGGCTGCACATGATCGGCGTCTGGCGCGAGGCCCGTAACTTCTTCACGGAGAAGGAGCAGGCCGCCCTCGCCCTGACCGAGGCCGTCACCCTCGTCTCCCAGGGCGGCGGCGTCCCCGACGACGTCTACGCCCGGGCGGCCCAGCAGTTCGACGAGTCGGAACTGGCCCACGTCCTCGCCCTGGTCTTCACCATCAACACCTGGAACCGCATCGCCCTGAGCACCGGGAAGACCGCGGGCGAGGACGAGAGGGCGGCCCGCTGATGGCGCCCCCGGGAACAGCGGCGGCCCCGCGCCCGGCGCCCACGGCCCTCGCACGGCGCGGGAGGACGAGCGCCGCGCCCCTCACACGGCGCGGGAGGACGAGCGCCGCGCCCCTCGCCCTCCTCGCCTTCGCCCAGCTGATCATCTCCGTCGACTACAACATCGTGTACGTGGCGCTGCCCCGGATCGGCAGCGGGCTGGGGTTCTCCGCGCAGCACCTGCAATGGGTGATCAGCGCGTACGCCGTCGCCTTCGGCGGCTTCCTGCTCCTCGGCGGCCGCGCCTGCGACCTGTTCGGCCCGCGCCGCATGTTCGTGCTCGGGCTGGGCCTGTACGGCGTCTCGTCGCTGGCGGGGGGCCTCGCCACAGGGCCCGGCCCGCTGATCGCGGCCCGCGCCGTGCAGGGCGTCGGCGGCGCGTTCCTCTTCCCGGCCACACTCACCCTCATCGGCACGCTCTTCGCACAGGGGCGCGAGCGCCGGCGTGCCTACTCGGTGTGGGGCGCGGCGGGCGGCAGCGGACTCGTCGTGGGCGCGTTGCTCGGGGGCGTACTGACCCAACTCCTCGGCTGGCGCTCGGTGCTGTACGTCAATGTGCCGCCGGCTCTGATCGCGGGCGTGGCGGCCTTCCGCCTCATGGCCCCGGACACCGCCCGGCGGGCGGGCCGCCGGATCGACCTGCCCGGCGCCCTGACCTCCACGCTAGGGTTCACGGCTCTGGTCGTCGCCCTGGTCCAGGGCCCGGACTCGGGCTGGCTGTCGCCGACGGTCGTGCTCTCCGCGGCGGGGGGCGGGACCCTGCTGGCCGCCTTCGTCGTCATCGAGGCCCGCACCCACGACCCCCTGATGCCCCTGCGGCTGCTCCGCGGCCGCGGCCTGCGCACCGGCATGGCCGTGACGTTCCTCTTCATGGCGACGATCGGCAGCCTCGCCTACTTCCTCACCGTCTACTTCCAGAGCGTGCTCGGCTACGACGCCCTGCACACCGGCCTCGCCTACCTCGTCCCGATGCTGGCGATCACCGCGGGCTCGCTCCTCGCGGGCCGGATCAGCGCCCGGCTCGGCACCCGCACCGCGATGACCGGCGCCCTGGCATCGGGCGCGGCGGGCACGGCGATGGTGGCTCTGGCGATGTCGGCCGACGGCTCCTACGCCGCCCTGGTCCCCGGCTTCCTGATCCTCGGCCTCGGCCAGGGAGCGGGTTACACCCTGATGTTCGGTGCGGCGTCGGCCGGCATCGCGGGCCACGAGCAGGGCATCGCCTCGGGCATGGCGTCCACGGCCCAGCAGGTGGGCGGCGCGGTGGGCCTGGCGGTGCTGGTCGGCGTCGCGGGCCTCGGCGAGCACACGTCGGCGGCAGCCACGGTGGACGGCACGCGCACCGCCCTCTTCGTGGCGACCGCGGGCATCGCCCTGACCGCCGCGGTGGCCCTCGGCTTCCCCCGCAAGGCCGGCCGATGACACGACATGCGGTGGCGGCCGGCTCCCGCGGGGAATTGCGCGCGGGAGCCGGCCGCCACCGCACGGGTGCGGGCGGGCCCGGTTCAGTGCCGGGTGCCGCTTTCCCGGTGATCAGCGGATTGCGGAGCCGAGCGGGTGGCTGTCGCTGTGTCGGGGTGGATGGTGAAGACCCGGTCCAGGCCGACGATGCGCAGGATCCGGGCGGTGTTGGCGGGGACCGCGGCCAGCGCTATGTCGGCGCCTCTCTCCGCGGTCAGGTTGCGTGCCACCAGCAGGGCGGTGATGCCGCTGGAGTCGCAGAATTTCAGGTCGGCCAGATCCAGGACCAGCAGTTGCCCACGTGTCTGGGTGAGGCTGTCCACGACTCTGCGAAGTTCGGGTGCCGTCGCGTGATCGAGGTCACCGGCGATCTCCAGTACGGTACCGGTGGCCGAGGCGTGGGCGGTGATGGTCAGCCGGCTCATGTCAGTTCTTCACTCGGGGTGGGAATCGTGGCGGGCACGCCGAAGGCGAGCAGCGCGGTGTCGTCGTCGAGTCCGTCGCCGAACCCGGCGAGCAGACCGGTCAGGGCGCTGATCAGGGCCTGGGGTCCTTCGGCGGGCTGTTCGGCGGCGAAGGCGCGCAGGGCGTCGTCGCCGTAGAGCTCACCCTTGGCCCCGGTGCGGGCCTCGGTCAACCCGTCGGTGTAGAGCAGCAGGGTGTCGCCGGGGAGCAGCTGGGTGCGGGTGGCCGTGAACTCCGCCTGGGGCAGGACGCCGATGAGCATGCCGCCGGGGGTGGGCAGGTACTGGGCGGTGCTGTCGGCGCGCTGGATCAGCGCGGAGGGGTGGCCGCCGGAGGCCAGGTGAACGCCGACGTGGCCGCTGCCGGGTTGCAGGACGCCGAAGACGGCGGTGCAGTAGCGGGCGTCGCCGCTCCGGTACCGCTCGTGCAGCACGGTGTTCAGGGTGGTCAGCACGGCGACGGGGTCCGGGTCGTGCAGGGCGGCCGCTCGCAGCGTGTACCGGGTGAGGGAGGTGACGGCGGCGGCCTGGGGCCCTTTGCCGCACACGTCACCGAGGAAGAACGCCCACCGGTCCGCACCGAGGGGGAACAGGTCGTAGAAGTCTCCGCCGAGCAGATCCGGAGAGGCGGTGTGGTAGTAGGCGTCCGCCTCCAGGCCCGGAACGTTGGGCAACTCGGCGGGGATCAGGCTCTGTTGGAGGACGGCGAGAGCTTCCTGGAGCCGCTGGCGGTCCGCCTCGGCCTGCCGGCGCGCTTCGTCGGCCGCCTGGCGCGCGCGCAGCAGCTCGGTCTCGTAGGCGCGTCGGTCACGGGCGTCGAAGACGGTGGTGCGGACGAGCATCGGCTCGCCGTCCTCGCTGGTCTTCACCTTCGAGGTGACGAGCACCGGCATCCGTTGCCCGTCGGCCGTCTTGATGTCCAGGGCGATGCCGCCGACCTCGCCCTTCATCTGCAACAGCGGGGCATAGTGCGTCTCGTGGTAGAGCTTGCCGCCCACCGTGAGCAGGTCGGTGAACCGCATCCGTCCCGCGACCTCCTGCCGGGGCAGGCCGAGCCATTCCAGCAGAGTGGTGTTGACCTTCGCGATGGTGCCGTCCATCAGAGTCGACAGGTAGCCGCACGGGGCCTGCTCGTACAGCTCGTCCGCGCTGTCCTCCAGCAGATCGGTGAACGCCACACTCATGGCGTCCGGGCCCTGCCCGTGCTCGCGCTCCCGGTCCGGGTCCTCATCGGTACGGCACATCATCGGGCCAGTTCTATGAATTCGATGATCGCCTCAGCGGTGGCCTGCGGTGCGCTCAGCTGCGGGCAGTGCCCCGTCGCGTCCAGGGTGACCAGGCGGCTGCCGGCGATCGCGGCGTGGACGTAGGCGCCGACCTCGCGGGGGGCGATCACGTCCTGCCTGCATTCCAGCACCAGCGTCGGCACGGCGACACTCTTGAGGTCGTTGCGGCTGTCGGACAGGAAGGTCGTACGGGCGAAGACCCGGGCCATGTCAGGGTCGGTCGCGCAGAAGGACGCCGCCAGTTCCTCGCCCAGTTCCGGCCGGTCATCATTACCCATGATCACCGGGCCCATCGCCGCCGACCAGCCCAGGTAGTTCGACTCCAGCGACTCCAGCAACTCACCGATGTCGTCCGCGCTGAACCCGCCCCGGTACCCGTCTTCGTCGATGTAGCGAGGCGACGGAGCCACCATCACCAGCTGGGAGATCCGTCGGGGCGCCTGGGCCGCCGCGAGAACCCCGACCACGGCGCTGACCGAGTGCCCCACGAAGATCACTTCCCGGAGATCGAGCTCCTCGCAGACCTCCACCACGTCCAGGGCGTAGCCGTCCAGTGAGCTGTAGCGCTGCTCACTCCACGCGGAAAGGTCCGAGCGGCCGGAGCCCACGTAATCGAAGAGCACCAGTCGGAACTTCTCAGCCAGCATGGGGACCACCAGGCGCCACATGTTCTGGTCGCAGCCGAACCCGTGCGCCAGCATGAGGACCGGCCCGTCCTCCCGGCCGGTGACCGTGACGTTGTTCCTGCGACGGATGTCCGTGCTCGCCGGTTTCCCGTCGACCGTGGCGGACGCGCCGAAGCGGCCGGTGCGGACCGCATCGGCGCCCGAGCCCGGAGCGGGGGCGCCGGGCCGGCTGTTGGAGGAGTGATCGTCCGTAGGCGTGGGGTTCATACAGAGCCTTCCTCGATAAGACACGCTCAGGCGATTTCGCCGCCGGGGAGACGTGCCGGTCCGCGGGAACGAGCCGATTGGATTGCGATTCTTTTCCGGCCCGCGGTGAAGCGGATACGAATGAATGCATAAAATAGAGAAACTGACGCGAAAGGGAAATCGGCCTCACTTCAGGGGGAGCGAAATTTCCGCATATCATCCCCGGGGCGAGGCGTCAGGCGTCAGGCGTCAGGCGTCAGGCGTCAGGCGGGAACGATGTTCTCGGCCATGGGGCCCTTCGGGCCGGACGCGATGTCGAAGGTGACCTTCTGACCTTCGAGCAGCTCACGGAAGCCCTGGGCGGCGATGTTCGAGAAGTGGGCGAACACGTCGGCGCCGCCCCCCTCCTGCTCGATGAAGCCGAAACCCTTTGCCGCGTTGAACCACTTCACAGTGCCGGACGCCATGTCATATCTCCTCTGGGGCAGTACGCCGGGACCCGCTGGCACGGATGCCGAGTCGCCGGGATGACGCCCGTCCGGAATGACCGGAAATACAAAAGCGCTCCCGACGGCTGAAGTGCCGCTGGAGGCGCTTGAAATATGGGAACCAAGACCGCAACTAACAACGACAGTAGCATGTCATAGTGGCCGGTGTGTGCTATGCAAATCCATTCTGCTTGGTGCGGTAAGAACACTCCGAGCGCGGTGCGGTAAACCCTCATTTCGCGGCCGTAGCTATCGGTCCACCCGGAGGGCAACGTTTCGGTGCGGGTGGCCGCTGTTCGCGAACGCGGCAGCGGCGCCATGATCCTCACGCTTCCTGGCCGGGCGTGACGACCCACGCGCCACTCGCCGCCCGACGGGCGCGGGTCCCCCGGGACCCGCCCGCCCCGCCTCAGCCCGTGGGCGGCGAGTCCGCCGACGCGGCGGCGCGACGGTATTCGGCGTTGATGCGCTGTGCCTCTTCGAGCTGGTCCTCAAGGATGACGATGCGGCAGGCGGCCTCGATGGGGGTCCCCTGGTCGACTATTTCCCGGGCGCGGGCGGCGATGCGCAGCTGGTAGCGGGAGTAGCGGCGGTGGCCGCCCGCGGAGCGCAGCGGGGTGATGAGGCGGGCTTCACCGAGGGCACGGAGGAAGCCCTGGGTCGTGCCGAGCATCTCGGCGGCCCGGCCCATCGTGTAGGCGGGGTAGTCGTCGTCATCGAGACGGCCGAACGAATCATCTGCTGTCATTGCACCTCTTCCATGGCACGCGTGGAGGGGCCCTGGCGCCGTTCGCGCCAGGGCCCCGAAGGAACTGCTACACCATCTGCCGACATGAGTACCGCGTCGGCCTTCTGTGTCCGCGGACCCGACCTGAAGACGGCCGGAACTGCGGGGATCGCGGTTGCTTGACCGGAGACCACCTCACTATCGATGTCCTGCGGTACCCGAGCTCTGTCATTCCGCCCGGGCGATCCTGATGGCGCTCAACTCCTCCGCTCTTCCCTCTTGAGCAACTTCTTACCGAACGGAGTACTGCGTACTGCTGGTGGCCTCACCCAGCGCCACCCTTCTCCCGGCACGCGCGTCCGCAGCCGACGCCTTTACCGAGGTACCGCTCCTACGTGAACTGCGGTCCTGCTCATGGCGGCCCCTGATCACCGCGGGCCACCCGGTCCGGTCGTCAGCCCCGTCGCCGTCCTGCGACAACCCTGGCTTCGAAGCTCCACCACCGCACCGTCCTGCACACTGCAACTGCGGGTACTTCTGCCCGGCAGTTCATCCCTGCCGGGCCTTGCTCGATCTCGGCTACGAGAGAAACCATAGCCACCACAGCACCCAATGCCTACTACCGCCGCCATAGATTTCCCTGCGCCGACCAGAGAGATAGTCGCTCCGTACCGTCGGCCGCGGGTGGACGGCGGCCCGCCCCCGCCAGGACACGCGCTCCGAGCGGCTCTGTGCACCGCCCCGACACGGCGCACACCGGCCGAGGGGCCCGTACCGGGCGGCCCGAAGCGTGTACGCGAGGCCGGCGCCGCCCCGTCTTCGCAGGCAACCGAGGGGCTGGCCGCCTGCTCGGCTCTCGGACGGGTATACGGGACCGAGTGAAACCTCTCTCCTCCCTGAAAACCCGGACGCCGGACTCCCCGCCCACGCTCAAGAAGGCCCTGACCACGTCACTGCTGTACTTCTTCATCCTGGGAGACGTCCTCGGAGCGGGCGTATACGTGTTGGTGGGCCAGGTCGCCGCCGAGTCCGGCGGTGCCGTGTGGGCACCCCTGCTCGCGGCTCTGTGCCTGGCTCTGCTGACAGCCGCCTCCTACGCGGAGCTGGTCACCAAATATCCGCGCGCGGGTGGCGCTTCGCATTACGCCACCCTGGCGTACGGGCCCTTCCTCGGGTTCCTCGCCGGGTTCTGCATGCTCGCCGCCGGCGTCGTGTCGGTGGCCGCCCTCGCTCGCGGTTTCGGCGGCGACTACCTGTCCGAGTTCGTCACGCTCCCCGTGGTGCTGGTGACGATCCTCTTCCTCACCGCCCTGGCGCTGCTGAACGCGCGCGGCATCAGGGAGTCGACCCGGGCCAACGTCGTCGCCACGGTCATCGAGGTCAGCGGGCTGCTCCTGGTGATCGGACTCGGCGCCTGGGTCGTGCTGCGCGGTGACGGAGACACGGCACGGCTCACCGACCTGGGCACCTCGCACGAGGGCCCCGTGGCAGCGCTGCTGAGCGGCGCGGTGCTCGCCTACTACTCCTTCGTCGGCTTCGAGACCTCCGTCAACGTGGCCGAGGAGACCCGCGACCCCCGTCGCTCGTACCCCCGGGCGCTCTTCGGCGCACTGATCACCGCCGGCGCGGTGTACGTGCTGGTCGGCATGGCCGCGTCGGCGGCGGTACCGACGGGCAAGCTGACGGAGTCCAGCGGGCCGCTCCTCGAAGTCGTCCGGGCGGCGGGAGGGGTCCCCACAGAGCTCTTCAGCGCCATCGCCCTGGTGGCCGTCGCGAACGGAGCCCTGCTGACGGGCATCATGTCCTCCCGGCTCGCCTACGGCATGGCACGGGACGGTCTCCTGCCCCGCTTCCTGACCAGGGTCCTTCCCGGCCGGCGCACCCCGTGGGCCGCCATCGCCACGACCACGGCGCTCTCGCTGCTCCTCGCGCTGACCGGAGACGTGTCCACCCTCGCCTCCACGTTGGTCCTCCTGCTTCTGGTGGTCTTCTTCCTGGTCAACACCGCGCTTCTCGTCCTGCGCCGCGACGCGGCCCCTCGGGAGCACTTCCGGGCGCCGACCCTCGTCCCGGTCCTGGGAGCGCTGTCCTGCGTCGTGCTCGCCACCCAGATCGAACGCGAGGTCTGGCTACGGGGTCTGCTCGTCCTGGCCGTCGGCGCGGTGCTGGGCGCCATCGCCGCGGTACGGTCGCGGCGGACCTCGTGACCGGCCGGTCGGGCACCAGGCCGTGCCGCCGTCCCGAATGGCCCACGGGACGCCACCACCCGGATTCGGCTCCTCCGTTTGGGGAACAGGTATGTCCTCCCCCACCGGATCAGGAGGCACAGCATGGCGCATGACGAACAGCCCGCACGGAACCCCGTGACCAAGCACCCGCAACCCGACTTTCCGCAGCAGGAGCAGTCCGTTCCCGGCTGGACCGGAGCGATGGACCCGCCGCCGGACCACGGCGAGGAGGCCTATCGGGGCCACGGCCTTCTCACCGACCGGAAGGCTCTGGTGACCGGTGGGGATTCCGGCATCGGACGTGCCGTGGCGCTGGCTTACGCGCGGGAGGGCGCCGATGTGCTCTTCAGCCACCTCGAGTCCGAGGAGGAGGACGCACGCGAAACGGTCCGGCTCGTCGAGGACGCGGGACGCCGGGCCGTACCGGTCGTCTGCGACATCCGTGACGAGGATCAGTGCCGGGGTCTCGTCGAACGCGCGGTCGCGGAGTTCGGCCGCATCGACATCCTCGTCAACAATGCCGCGTACCAGATGTCCCAGCCCGACGGCATCAGCGCCATCTCCACCGAGCAGTTCGACCGGGTGGTCCGGACGAATCTCTACGGCATGTTCTGGCTGTCGAAGATGAGTCTGCCCCACATGCCCAAGGGTGGGTGCATCATCAACTCCGCCTCGGTCCAGGCGTACAAGCCGAGCCCGCACCTGCTGGACTACGCCATGACCAAGGGCGCGATCGTCACGTTCACCCAGGGCCTGGCGCAGATGGTGGCACCGGACGGCATCCGGGTCAACGCGGTGGCGCCCGGCCCCGTCTGGACCCCTCTGATCCCCGCGACCATGCCCGACACGGTGGAGTTCGGCAAACAGTCCCCCCTGGGACGACCTGCCCAGCCTGCGGAGATGGCTCCTTGCTATGTCTTCCTGGCCTCGCCGCAAGCGAGTTACATCACCGCCGAGGTCCTCAACGCCACGGGCGGCACCCCCCTGCCGTAACGTCCGCCGGCCGGCCCCGCCCAGGCTGGTCACCGGATCGGTCCCGAGCACCGGGGAGCCCTGCCGATGTCAGCGTTTCGGCAATCGGTGCAGCGTGACCTCGTCCAGCACCCCGTCCGTGACGACGAGGGTCATGTAGGTGCAGTGGGGCTGCCGTCTGCGGTCCGTCGGTGACCCCGGGTTGAGGAGCCGCAGGCCGCCCGGCGCCTCCGTGTCCCAGGGAATATGGCTGTGGCCGAAGACCAGGACGTCCAGATCGGGAAAGCGGTCGGCGCACCGGGCCTCTCTCCCCCGCGCGCTCCCGGTCTCGTGGACGACGCCGAACCGCAGGCCGCCCAGCTTCGCGCGGGCCACCTCGGGCAGCCGCTCCCTCAGCTCGGGGCCGTCGTTGTTGCCGAACACGCCGATCAGCCGCCGCGCCCGCTCCTCCAGCAGGTCGAGCGTGGCGGTGTCGACCCAGTCCCCGGCATGGATCACGACGTCGGCCGCCTCCGCCGCCCGCAGGAGTTCTGCGGGGAGGCGCTTGGCTCGTACCGGCAGGTGAGTGTCGGAGACGAGGAGCAACCGCGAGGAAGGACCCGCCGGCGCGTGCTTGATCATGGGAGCGATGTACCCCACGCTGTCCGATTCGACGCATCCGTGGTCCACCACGGGCAGACGGCGTGAACGGCCTGAGGCGGGATCGAGGAGCCGCCGAGGGACAGGTACGGCCGCCCCCCCCCTCGCATGGTCAGGCCGCTCCCGGTCGCTCTCGGGTGGGAACGCCTCGTCGAGGGGCCCCGGCCGTGCGCGGCCGGGGCCCCTCCATGCGGTGCGTGTCGGTCAGCGGGTGGAGGCACCCACGCCGTGCACCGCTCGCTCACATGCCTGCGGACCGCACTTCCTCACGGTCGCCGTACACCGAAGAGATCAGCGCTGCAGAGTGAGGACACCCGGCCGCCACGGCAGTTGGTTGTAGTCACCTCCCGCGGCGGGGGACTTGCCCTGGTAGAGGAACTGCAGGTTGCAGGGGTCGATGGTCATGGTCTGGTCGGGGTTGTTCCGGACCAGGTCACCGTGGCTGATGTCGTTGGTCCAGCCGGCACCGCTGTTGGCCTTGCCCGCGAAGGGGTTGCTCTCGGAGGTGGCCTGCGGGGTCCACGAGCCGCTCAGGCTGGAGGCCGTGAAGGAACGGAAGTAGCGCCCGTTCGCGCCCATCGCCTCGACGATCATGAGGTACTGGTTCTGGCCCTGCACCTTGTAGACCTGTACGGCCTCGAACAGATTGGCCTTCGTGTCGCTCATGACCGTCGTGGACGACGAGCCGAAGTTGCCCGGGAAGTTCCCGATCGGCATGCTCGCCCGGTAGATCTTGCCGTTGTCGCCGGCGAAGAACAGGTACATGTTCTGGCCGTCGGCGATCAGGGTCTGGTCGATCGGTCCGGTGTCGGAGCCGGAGATGCTCCCGGTGAACAGTGGCTGCGGAGAGGACCAGCCATTGGGGTTGGTGGGGTCACTCGACGTGCGGTAGATGAAGGCCGACGCACCCCACTGGTAGGCCAGCACCCAGATGCTCTTGGGCGCGAAGTAGAACAGGGTGGGCGCCACCGCGGCCTGGCTCATCCCGGTCTGGCCGGTCGACGCCATGTCCGACCAGTTCGTGAAGGGACTGAACATCATCGAGCCGTACGACGATCCCGACACGTTCGACGCGTAGACCAGGTGCTTGCCGTTGTAGGTCACGGTGGTGAAGTCCTTCACCGCGGCCCACCCGTTCGCAGGCTGCGCCAGCACACCCGTCGACGCCCACCGGTAGGTCGACGGAAGAGCACACGTGCCGCCCGTCGGCGGCGTTCCGGTCAGACCGGTCCACTTCTGGTTGCTGCCGCCGTTGCACGTCCAGAGCTGAACCGCCGTGCCGTTGGCCGTAGCGGTGCCCGTAGCCTCCAGGCACAGCCCGGACTCCACGCCGACGACCGTGCCGTCGGAGTTCATCCGCCACTGCTGGTTCGTGCCGCCGGAACAGCTCCAGATCTGCACCCGGGTGCCGGCCGTGGTGGCGTGGCCCGGAACATCCAGGCACTTGTTTCCGTACACCGTCAACTGGTTGGCGTCCGTCAACGTCCACTGCTGGTTGGTCCCGTCCCAGCAGTCGTAGATCTGGAGGGACGTGCCGTCGGTCTGGCCGGCGCCCGCCACATCGAGACACCGGCCCGAACCGACTCCGCGCAAGGCGCCACTGGTGGCCGCCTGAGCCGGGGTGGCGACGAGCATGGCCGCCAACGCGGCCAGGGCCGCGACCGCGGCGGCGAGCACCGCGGACAGATGCCTGCGGGAGAGACTTCCTCTATGCATGGGAACTTCCCAAACCTTGAGTGAGCGATTCCGGTGGACCTCGTCAGAGGTCGTCCGGACTGTCGGTGCAGTGCGGCTTGTTGCGGTCCGTGAGCACCACGGCTGACCACTCGTGACGTCACGAATGGGACGACGGGGCGCGTTCCAGGGCCTTGCGACCGAGGCCGGCGCGCAACGACGAAAACCGACTTGATGGGTGCATGACATATACACACCCCCCACGCCTTGTGGCCCGGAAGATGGGTGCAACCGGGGACGTCCTGCCGTACGGGGGAGCTACCCCGAGACGTTCGGTATATCGAACGCCAGTCGAAGTATCGAGCAACTTGAATGATAGGGAGCCGATGAACGACGTCAACCCCTCTCGCATGTATCGCCATAAGCGTCGAAATATTTCGCAGACCCCCTACGGGGAAAAGCGCACGTCACCCCGTCAAGTGTCCTGCGGTAGACATCGCTTGACGACGGAACGGCGCGATTTCACGGGCGACGCCGACACCTGGCCGACCATGTCCCCCGGCATCCTTGAGCGCCGATTCCCGAATGACGTCAGAAATTTCGACCCCTCGGCCTGCTGTTCAGGTGATCGGTCGAAGGACGACTACTCCGTCTCCGCCGGCCCTTGGCGACCACCTTGCCGACGGCCGGGACGGGCCGGGCCGCGAACGACAGCCTCGCCCCTGGATGCGGACGCCGGCTCCCAGGTGGCCCGCCGCCTGCCTGCACCGTCGGCCGAGCGGCGCGAAACCTGCGTCGGAAGGGGAACACCGGAGTGGTTCCCGGCGCGCCGTCCCGCACGGCGTCCGGTCCGCGAGTGCGGCACCGGATTCACGGAGCGGCACGAGCCGTGAATTGAAGTCCACATTGGGGACATGTGGAGAGAACCGCACCATGTTTAGGAAACGTTAAGTAAATTATGTTGTGCGCCGGCAACGAGAGGCTACGTGGGCCATTGACGGGCACCAGAGATTCCGCCACCTTCATGGCGTCAAGCATTTCCACTCCAGCGCGAAAGCAGGAATGCCCGTGAGAAGAAATCAACGCTTCGCCATGTCCGCCCTGACTGCTGCAGCCGTCTTCTCAGCAGTATTCGCTTTCCCGGCGACTGAATCCGCGCAAGCGTTCCCCGCGACCCCCAAGCAGACGGTGGTGAACTATCTGCGCTCCATCTCCGGCACCAGCATCGTCTCCGGGCAGCACAACAAGGAGCCCGCTTCGGCTCCCGGGCAGTACACGCAGCAGGTCAAGGACGTCACCGGGCAGTACCCGGGCCTGTGGGGCGGCGACCTGATGTTCGCCGCCCCGGACGTGGCCGATCGCCAACGGGTGGTGGACCAGGCGAAGACCGAGTGGGCCAACGGGTCGCTGGTGGCACTGACCTGGCATGTCTGTCCGCCCACCGGAGGAAGCAGCTGCGCGTTCGAGGGCGGCGTGAAGTCGAACATGTCCGACGCGCAGTTCTCCCAGATCCTCACCGACGGCAGCACGCTGAACAAGGCGTGGAAGCAGCGTCTCGACGAGGCCGTTCCCTACCTGCAACAGCTGAAGAACGCCGGAGTCCCCGTTCTCTTCCGCCCGTTCCACGAGATGAACGAATCGTGGAACTGGTGGGGAAACCGGCCGGGTGCGAACGGAAGTGCACGGCTCTTCCAGATCACGCGTGACTACCTCGCGGGAACGAAGGGGCTGGACAATCTCATCTGGGTGTGGAACGTGCAGGACAACCCAGCCGGCGGGTGGAGCAATTACTACCCGGGAAATCAGTACGCCGATGTCGTGTCACTGGACGTCTGGTACAAGAGTCACCCGAGTTCCGCCGATTACCAGCAAATGAGGAACATCGCCGGAACAAAGCCCATGGCCATCGGGGAGATCGGCAAGATGCCGACCGCCGCGCTGCTGCAGAGCCAGCCGCAATGGGCGTGGTTCATGATGTGGTCCGAGCATCTGCGCGGGAACAACACCAACGCCGAGATCCAGGCGGCGTACTTCCACCCCCGCGTCCTGAACCAGGGCGAGGTCCACCTGCCCTGAGGGCCCCTGCCGCCATGACCCCGGCGGACGCGCGGCTTCCGGAATCCGGGTCGGGCCGGAGGAGACCGGCGGCTGTTCGTCCCCGTCCTGACGGCAAGCGGTCGGGTGTGGTCACAGCCATCCGGACAGCCCGTCGAGGAAACCCACCGGATCGTCGCGGTGGACGGTGTGCCCCGCACCGTCCACCGTCCGCGTGTCATAGCCCCGGCGCCGCAGGGTCACCGCCGAGGCCGGTGAGATCCGCTCGCTGGGGTCGGCGAGCAGCACCAGAGAGGGTGCGACCGAAGCGGCGGGGAGGCCGGGCAGATGCACCAGGGCGGACACCGAACTCGGGTCCCAGGTCGCCAGGGCTCGATGCTCGGCGGTGATGTCGTCGTCGTGCCAGCGCGGGTGCGCGGCCCGCAACTCCTGCCAGGTGGCGTGCTTCCCGGCACGCAGGGCGGCCAGGTCCCGGGGCCGGCTCACCCACGCGGGGTCGCAGTGGACGGCGCGGGCACAGCGCAATCGGGGCATGGCGAGCAGCAGTGCGGCCGAGCCGAGTGAGTGGCTGATGGCGAGGTCGGGGGCCGGAGGCAGCGTTTCGAGCAGGTCTGCGGCCATGAGGTCGGGAGTGTAGGTCTCGCCGTGGTCACTTGCGCCGTGGCCGCGCAGGTCGACGGCGACGACCCGGTAGCCGTGGTCGGCGACGGCGGGTGCGACGCGGTTCCAGGTGCGTGAGTCCGTCATGATGCCGTGTACCAGCACGGCTGTGCGGCGGCCGTTCCCCCACGCTCTGGTGGCGAGCCTCATGAGGCGGCTCGCCGCACGAAGGTGCCCGCGCTCCGGCTCGGCGGATCGCTGGTCGCCGGGGGCGGCGCGGCGGTGGCGGGAGTACCGACCGGTGGGAGGGCGGCCAGGGCTCCTCGGCGGTACCGGGGCATGGCGCACCTGCCTTTCGACGCGAGGGGACGGGTGGAAGGGAAACGGCAGAAGGGCGGCCCGCTCCGGAGTGCCGCCTCCGGCCCGGGACGCCGCCGCGGCCGTCGCCGTCAGTCGGCGGGTTCGCGCGGGGGTGCGCTGCTGCCGCGGGGCACCAGCACGGGGGGCGCCGCCGGGCCGGACGACAGGTCGCGGCGGTGGACGACGTCGAACAGCCGACGGGTGACGTCGGCGCCGAAGCCGAACACGTCATGGCTCATGGCGGAGAGGGTCGGGTGCGTGAGCTGGCACAACTGGGAGTCGTCCCAGGCGATCAGGCTCACGTCCCTCGGTACGCTCAAGCCCATCTCGGCGGCCACGGACAGGCCCGCGACCGCCATGATGTCGTTGTCGTAGACGATGGCCGTGGGGCGGCGGGGTGAGGCCAGCAGTGATCGCGTCGCCCGGGCTCCCTGCTCGCCCGAATAGTCGGTGGTGACGCTACGGGCCGGCTCCAGCCCGAGTTCCGCCACGATCGTGTTCAGCGCGGCGGTCCGGATGATGGTGTGGCCGAGTGACGGATGGCCGCCCACCCGGGCGATCCGTCTGTGCCCGAGGGCGGCGAGGTAGCGCACCGCCTCGTGCACGGCAGCCTCGTCATCGGTCCACACCGATGTGAACCCGCCGGTCAGGGACGGGTGGCCGACCGCGACGGCCGGCAGCCCGATCGCCGCCAGTTCGGTGACCCGGGGGTCGTTCTGCTGGATGTCGACCAGGATGGAACCGGCGATCCGGCGCGACTGCCACCACTCGCGGTGGACGGCTATCTCCTGGACGGCATCGCGCACCAGGTGCAGGAGCAGGGAGCACCGGCGCTCCTCCAGGACGGACTCGACCCCGGAGATGAACTCCATGTAGAAGGGTTCGAGCCCCAACTGCCGCGCCGGCCGGGCGATGACCAGACCGACGGTGTCCGCGGCTCCGGTCGCGGATCCGGACAGCTTGATCGCGTTCTGGCTCGGCACCCAGCCCAGCTCGGTGACCGCCGCCATGATGCGCGCACGCGTGGCTTCCGAGACACCGGGCCGGTTGTTGAACGCCAGGGACACCGCCCCTCGGGACACCCCGGCCCGGGCGGCCACATCATTGATGGTGACGCGCCCGGACCGGCGTACAGGGGCCTCACTCACGGCCGGACGCACCGTTGACGCAGAACAGTGCGCCGTCCGCGGCCTCCGCGCTGGGCTGCTCCCAGCCGGTGACCCGCCAGGTGAAGCTCTCGCCGGGCAGCAGGGTGACCCGTCCGTGGTCGGCGCGGGCGTCCGGGGCCAGCCGGTCGGCCTGGAGCACCAGGTCCCGTACGAGGCCGGCGGCGGTGACCGTGACCACCACGCCACGCTCTCCGTCCTCGCTCACCCGGACGTCGTAGGAGGCGGCCGGGTAGGCGAACTCCCGGTCCGCGCGGGCGAAGTGCACCGCGCGCGAGCCGTCCGCGTCAGCTACCAGGAACTCCCGGTGCGCGTCGCCGAACTCGGTGACCGAACGGGGCAGCGCCTGAAGAGCCACGCTGCGTGCTGCGGCCTTGAGCGTGACCTCGGCGCTCGCCAGCACGGTTCCGTCCGCGCCGACGCGACGGACCGTGACGGTGGTGTCCCAGGTGACGGCACTCTGGTTGCAGCCCGCGATCATCAGGGCGCCGTCCCGGTCCTGGACCGTCAGCAGCCGGTCGGCGTACAGGCGGCGCATCTCGAAGTACAGCGGCTTGAGCCGGGCGTCACCGTCGATCGCCGCCCAGGAGGTCACCGGCCAGCAGTCGTTGAGCTGCCACAGCACCGTACCGGCACACCGGGGCCAGTGGGAGCGCCAGTGCTCCACCCCGGTGGCGACCGCGCGCGCCTGGTTCAGTTGGGTCAGGTAGTGCCAGGTGTCGAAGTCGGCCGGCGGGGCGAAGTGGTGGCCGAGCCCACGGTTCAGCTTGCCGTTGCCGTCCTCCGCCTTCTGGTGGTGCAGCATGCCGGGGGAATCGGCGGTCAGCGGCCGTTCGGACAGCGCGCGTTCCAGGGTGGCGTGGGCCGGCGGGGCCTGCCAGCCGAACTCCGCGACGAAGCGGGGCACCGTGGTGAGGTAGTCGCTGTAGTCGCGGCGGTTCCACACCTCCCACGAGTGTGCGGTGCCGTGGTCGGGGTCGTTCGGAGCGTGGTTCCACGACCCGGACCAGGGGCTGCCCGCCCAGTAGGGCCGTGTCGGGTCCGTCTGCGCCACGATGCGGGGCAGCAGACCCAGGTAGTACCCCTCCCCCCAGGACTCTCCGGCGAGTTCCCGCTCCCACTCCCAGTCGGCGAATCCCCACAGGTTCTCGTTGTTGCCGTTCCACAGCACCAACGACGGGTGGGGCATCAGCCGGGCCACGTTCTCCCGCGCCTCGGCCTCGATCTCGGAGCGCAGCGGCTGCTCCTCCGGGTAGGCGGCGCAGGCGAAGAGGAAGTCCTGCCAGACCATCAGGCCCAGCTCGTCGCAGACGTCGTAGAAGGCCCGGTCCTCGTAGATCCCCCCGCCCCACACGCGTACCAGGTCCACACCCGCTTCGGCGGCCTGGGTGAGACGGGTCCGGTAGCGGTCAGCGGTGACGCGTGTGGGGAAGACGTCGTCGGGTATCCAGTTCACTCCCCGGGCGAAGACCGGGGTGCCGTTGACGACCAGGGTGAAGGCACTTCCGTGCACGTCCTCGGAGGTGTCGAGTGCGATCGTACGGAAGCCGACGCGTCGCTCCCACGCGTCCAGAAGGTGGCCGTCGTTGTCGTCCTCGAGCACGACGGTGCACGCGTAGAGTGCCTGGTCGCCGTAGCCGCGCGGCCACCACAGGGCCACATCCGGAACCCGTACGGTCACCGTCGCGGTCGTGGCTCCGGGCGCGACGGTGATCTCCGAGGAGGCGTCGCCGGCCGTAGCCACCAGACGCAGCGGCCGGTTCTGACCGCTCGTCGTGCGGTCCAGTCCGACGGTGATCTCGACGATGCCGCTCCCGTCGCCGGCGACGGTGACCTGGGGACGGACCTCAGCCAGTCGGGCCGTGGACCACTGCTCGACGCGCGCCTCGCGCCACACGCCGGCCGTCACCAGCGTGGGGCCCCAGTCCCATCCGAACGAACAGGCCATCTTGCGTATGTAGTTGAACGGCTGGGGATAGGAGTTGGGCCGTTGTCCCAGCGCCGTCCGGACCGCCTCGGCCTCGGTGTAGGCGGAGGTGAAGGCGATGTCGAGCGGTGCCGGGCCGTCGGCCAGCAGGCCGGTGACGTCGAACCGGTAGGAACGGTGCATGTTCCGGGTACGCCCCAGCAGCCGGCCGGCGACGTGGACGGCGGCGACCGTGTCCAGCCCGTCGAAGACCAGGTCGGCCCGCTCGAAGGTGCTGTCGCGCCGGGGCAGTTCGGTCGCGTAGGTCCAGTCGGCGCGGCCCACCCACGCCGCCTCCGACTCGTTGCGGTCCAGGTACGGGTCGGCCAGCAGGTCCGCCGCCATCAGGTCGGTGTGGACGCAGCCGGGCACCTGTGCCGGTACGGCGGTTCTGGCCAGCTGCGGGGGCGCGCCTTCGGGGGTGCCGCGGTCGGTGTTCAGGCGCAGCGTCCAGCCCTGGGACAGCGGTGTGCGGACCTTCATGCGTACTCCTTGAGAGGTAGTGCGGGGCGCGGTGGGCGGGCGGGTCACTTGGTGGAGCCGGCCGCGAATCCGCTGTAGATGAAGCGCTGGAGCGCCAGGAAGACGATCAGGGTGGGCACGATCACCACGATCGTGCCGGCGGAGATGGTCTCCCAATGGGCGCCGAAGGGGCCTTTGAACCGGAACAGGGCGGTGGAGATGGTGCCGAGTTCAGGGTCCGGCATGTAGAGGAAGGGCACGTAGAAGTCGTTGTAGATCGCGATGCCCTTGACGATGACGACCGTGGCGATGGCCGGTCGCAGCATCGGGAGGATGATCTTCCGGTAGATCGTCCAGGAGTTGGCGCCGTCGATGCGCGCGGCCTCGTCCAGGGAGACGGGGATGGACCGGATGAACTGCAGGAAGATGTAGATCGAGACGATGTCGGTGCCGGTGTACAGCAGGATCGGCGCCCACCGGCTGTTGAAGGCCCCGAGATCGTCGATCACCTGGAACGTCGCGACCTGTGTGGTCACGCTGGGCACCAGCGTCGCCAGCAGGAAGAGGCCCATCACCAGCTTCTTGAGGCGGAACTGGAAGCGGTCGATGGCATAGGCGGTCATCGAGCCGATCAGCACCGTCCCCGCGGTGGAGACCACGAGGATCAGCGTCGTGTTGCCGAACGCCCGCAGCATCGCCCCCTGCTCGATGGCGGTCGCGTAGTTGGCGAAGTTGAACCAGTCGCCGGGCAGCGCCAGCGGCCCGGTGTTCGCCACCTCCGACTCGGTCTTGAGCGAGGTCAGCAGAACGACGACGAGAGGAACGAGGACCACGGCCGAAGCCAGGAGCAGGGAAAGGTACGTGAGGACGCCGGGAAGACCGGCCGGGCCGGGGCGGCCGCCGCGGACCGTGCGCCGGGGCGGGGCGGACATGTCGGTGGTCACGAGAGCTCCACCCTCTCCTCGGGAAACAGCCGGCGCTGGACCCAGGTGATCAGCAGGATCAGGATCAGCAGGACGACGGCCGACGCCGAGGCCAGGCCGACCTTGTCGAACTGGAAGGCCAGCTTGACCGTCTGGATGACGAACGTCTCCGTTCCGTTGGCGCCCCCGGTCATGATGTAGGGGATCTCGAAGACGGCCAGGGAACCGGAAACGGCGAGTATGAAACTCAGGCTGATGATCGGCTTGATGCTGGGCGCGATGATGTGGCGGAACTGCTGCCAGCGGTTCGCCCCGTCCAGCTCCGCAGCCTCGTACAGGTGCGGCGGAATGGACTGGATCGCACCGAGGAACAGCACCATGTTCAGGCCCATGAAGCGCCACACCGACACCCCCGCGAGCGAGGGGTTGGCCAGGTCCGGATCGCCGAGCCACAGGTGCTTGTCCTGTGCCCCGACCAGGCGCAGCAGCGTGTCGAGGGTGCCGTCGGGCTGGAAGAAGTACAGGAACACGAAGGCGACGGCCACCCCGTTGATCAGGTAGGGAAAGAACAGCAGGCCCTTGAACAGGTTGCGGAACCGGGTGTTGAAGCTGAGGATCGTGGCGAAGTACAGGGCCAGCGCGATCTGGAGGAACGACGCCGCCAGGTAGAACCCGCTGACGAGGAACACCTCGAACCGCGCGGGCTGTGTCACCAGGTCGGTGTAGTTCTCCCCGCCCACGGAGGAGCGCGTGGGGCTGATGCCGTCCCAGTCGGTGAAGCTGTAACCGATCATGTCGGCCACCGGCAGGAACGTGAACATCAGCAGCAGCGCCAGGGGCGCGGCCAGGAAGAGCCAGGGGGTCAGGGCCGCGGTGCGGCGCCGCCTGCCGGCGCGTGGCCGGCCGGGTGCGTACTGCGGCGGCGGTGCGCTTCGCCGGCCGGCGGCCGGCCCCCCGGCACGGGTCGTGTGGGCAACGGTCATCTCATGGTTCCTCGTCGTGGGTTCCCTGTCGGGCGGATTCCGGGGCGGCGGCACGGCGAGCAGTGCGCGCGTGGCCCTGCCCGGGCGGGGAGGCGCACGCCTGTCCTGGTCGGGGTCTCACCGTGCCGCGCGGGGTCAGCCGCCGAGGGTCTGCTGAGCCTCGGCCCACTTGCCGTTCAGCTCGCCGAAGTAGCTGTCCATGTCCCCGTCGGCCGCGCCCCGGGCGACGTCGACCAGCTTCTGCCGGTAGCCCTGTGCGGTGATGCCGATCTCGGACGCTTTGTCGATCTTGTTGACGTCGACGATGCGCTCCTGGTCCTGAGGAATCATCATGACATCGTTGTCGGAGAACGCCTTGAGCGTGTCCGGCAGCGGAGCGCCCTTGACCGAGGAGATGGACCCTTCACCGGCGGCCTGGCCCGACTTGGTGATGTACCAGTCGATCCACGCCCGGGCCGCCTCCTTGTTGTCGGAGTGCGCGTTGACCGCGTACTGGTAGTCGGGGCGCAGCACGGAGCAGTACGCCCCGTCGTGCTGGGCCGGGAACGGCATGAACGCGATGTCGTCGGGGTTCTTCCCGGCGGCCTCCGCGCCCGCCCGCATCTGGGAGATCGCCCAGGACCCCAGCCACATCGTCGCGACCTTGCCGGCTCCGATCTGCGCCTTCGAGTCTTCCCAGTTGGTCGTGGTCGGGTCGGGCTCGGCCAGCTTCTTCTCGACGATCGTGTAGAGGAGCTTGTCGATCGCGTACAGGTCCGATCCGCTGCTCCAGGGCTCCTTGGTCTTCGCCAGGGAGTCGTAGGCCCCGGAGTCGCAGGAGGGCGACCCGATGGCGTTGGTCCAGTTGGTGAGGGGCCAGCCGTCCTTGTAGTTCGTGTAGTAGGGGACGGCGGCGGTCTTCGCCTTCACCGTCTCCAGGTCCGCGATGAACTCCTCGGGCGTGGCGGGCCAGTCCTTGATGCCGGCCTTCTGCCAGACCGCCTTGTTGTAGACGAACCCGTTCGCCACCCCGATGTTGGCCAGACCGTAGACCTTGCCGTCCACTGTGGCGTGGTCGGTGTAGTCGAACTTGTCCGACAGGGCGATGCTGTTGCCGAGCGGCGCGAAGAAGTGGGGGTACTGCTCGACGGAGAGGGAGTTGGGGATCAGGAGGACGTCACCGTAGTTCTCGGTGTTCATCCGGATCTTGGTCTCGCCCTCGTAGTCGGTCAGGCCCTCGAACTTGACCTTCACGCCCGGGTAGATCTTGTTGAACTCGGCCGCGTACTTCTTCAACGAGCCGTCGGCGATCTGGTCCGTCCTGTTGGTCAGGACCGTGATGCCGCCCGAGACCTTCGCGGGATCGCTCGGTGGAGCCGCGGTCTCGCCACTCGTCGCATCCCCCTGACCGCTACACGCTGTGGCAGCGACCATCGTCACGGCCACCAAGGCCACACACGCTCTGCGCATTTCCTCCACCCCTCACTGCACGACTTCCGGCACCACGCCCGGAGGGATGCCACGTCGACTCCCGCTGTCCCGGCCTGATGAGCGCTCAACCTAGACGTAACGCGGCGGCCATGTCCATAGACCGGTCCACCCCCATTTCCAGCTGATTTAAAGCCCTGATCAGCTCATTTACTAAACCTTGACTAAATCGATCGAAACTTGAACGCATCAATCCGAGGGAGTGGACACCGCACTGGACAACGTTGTCAGACCATGGTCCTATGTGGTGCCCCCAGCGGACCCGCATGCCACTCCTCCTCGAAGGAGCGTGACCTTGAGTAGTCATCGGTCGGTCGCCTCACCCCCGGGCAGTGACGCGATCGCCGCTTTTCGTAGCGGCGGAAGGGGGACGCAGCCAGAGCGCCGACAGCGGACGCGGCGCGGGTCGCGGCATCGGCTCGAGCGGGTGACACGGCCGCTCCCGCCGGGTTCGATCGCGCAGCCCGCGCATGGGCGGCCGGCATCACCGCCACGGCGGCATTGATCGAGGTCGGCATCGCCGTGGCCGGGGGTGGTGTCGTGCCCGCCCTGGGGAGCGGGCTCGGCTGAACGCTGGCGGGTGCTCCTCGCCGGGGGCGTCGAGGATCTAGTCGTTCAGCGGGCGCAACGTGGGGCCCGGTGCGCAGGCCTCGGAAACAGGCCACTACGTACTCAAGGACCGGGCACGCCGAAGGGAACGCAGCTCATGGGCGCCTGGCGGCGGTCAATTCCAGCGCCCGACGCCGCCCGAAGGCGCCCGAAGTCGGTCAGTTCCGCCGCCGCCCGACGCCGCCCGAAGTCGGTCAGCTCCACCGCCCGACGCAGCCCGACGGCGAAGGCCGGCCCACGCTTCCGTGGGCGCTCATCGTGCCATCGCCGCCTCCGGCGCGTTGTGCGCCCGGCGGTAGGCCACCGGAGACAGTCCCACGTAGGTGTGGAACTGCTTGCGCAGCGCGACCGGGTCGCCGAAGCCACAGGCGGTGGCGATGCGGGCGACGGGCAGGGCCGTGGACTCCAACAGCAGGCGGGCGTGGGCCAGACGGCGCTGGGCCAGCCATTTGAGTGGGCTGATGCCCGCCTCCGCGCGGAAACGACGGGTGAAGGTGCGCACACTCATGTGCGCGTGCTGCGCCATGTCCTCCAGGGTGATCGGTTCGGCCAGCCGTTCCAGTGCCCACTGCCGGGTCGCCGAGGTCGAACGGTCGGTGTCCTGAGGCACCAGGTGCTCGATGAACTGCGCCTGTCCGCCCTCGCGCCACGGCGCTGCGACGCACCGGCGCGCCGCGGCCGCCGCGACCGTCGCCCCGTGGTCCACCCGAACCAGGTGAAGGCACAGGTCGATGCCGGCCGCGGCGCCGGCGGACGTCAGGATGCGGCCGTTGTCGATGAACAGCACGTTCGGATCGACCTCGACGTCGGGGAACAGCCCCGCGAACGCGTCACACAGCGCCCAGTGAGTGGTGGCCCGCCGGCCGTCGAGCAGTCCGGCCGCCGCGAGCAGGAAGGCCGAGGTGCACAGACTCACGATGCGGGTCTGCGGCCGGATCGCATCCAGTACCGCGGCGATGTCGCTCGGCAGCGCCCCCGTCGCGAGCAGGTCGGCGCTGGGCTCCAGGGTGGCGATCACCACCGTGTCCGCGGTCCGCAGCAGCGACTCGTCATGGTCCACGACGAGCCGGAAGTCCTCGTGCGTACGGACCGGCCGGCCCCCGATCGAGAAGGTCCTCACCGAATAGAGGCGAGTCCCGTCCGGGGTGCACGCTTCGTTGAACACCCGGGCCGGGATGCCCAGATCCAGGGGCAGGACTCCGTCGAGAGCAAGAACGGCAACGTTGTGCGGCATGGCCGGAATGGTACGACAGGTGTCCCTCAGGCCACTCACCCGCCGTCGTCTCAGCACCTCAGAGTGGATCTCGCCGGGCTCGGCCCGACGAGAGAACACAGGAACCGGACATGAGCGAGGAAGCATGAGCGAGCACACCATGCGTGCCGTCACGATCAAGGAATTCGGCGGCTACGAGGTTCTGACCGCCGAGCGGGTGGCCCGCCCCGAACCGCTGCCGACCGAGGTGCTGGTGCGCGTCCACGCCGCCGGGATAAACCCGGTGGACTGGAAGACCCGCGCGGGTCAGGGCATGGCGGGATTGCAGACGATGCCGCTGATCCTGGGGTGGGACGTCTCCGGCGTGGTGGAGGAGGTCGGCTTCGGCGTCACCACTCTCGCACCGGGAGACGAGGTCTACGCCATGCCCTGGTTCCCGCGGCCCGCGGGTGCGTACGCCGAGTACGTCACGGCTCCCTCCCGCCACTTCGCCCGCAAACCGGCCTCGATCGGTCACGTCGAGGCCGCCGCCCTGCCCTTGGCGGCGCTCACCGCGTGGCAGGCCCTGGTCGACACCGCCGACGTGCGGCCCGGGCAGCGCGTACTCGTGCACGCGGCGGCCGGCGGCGTCGGGCACTTGGCCGTGCAGTTCGCCAAGCACCTCGGCGCCGAGGTCGTGGCGACCGCCCGCGAGCCCCGGCACGCCTGGCTCGAGGAACTGGGCGCGGACCAGACGATCGACTACACGCGGAAGCGGTTCGAGGAGGTCACGGGCGACATCGACGTCGTCATCGACCTGCTCGGGGACCAGGACGACAACGCGGCGCGTTCGGTGTCGGTGACCCGTCCCGGCGGCCTCGTCATCGCGATTCCCGGCGGCGTCTCGGAGCGCCTCGCCACCGTGGCCGGACGGGCCGGGGTGCGCAGCAGTCCGTTCCTGGTGGAGCCGGACTCCCCGGCCCTGACCACGATCGCCGGCCTGGTCGATTCCGGCGCGGTCCGCGTCGAGGTGGAGCGCTCCTTCGCGCTGGAGGAGGCCGCCGAGGCCCATCGTCTCGGCGAGACCAACCGCACCCGCGGCAAGCTCGTCCTCACCGTGACCGACTGACTCCTGCGCCCTCCGGAGCCCGCCGTGTACTCCGCACCCTCTGACCACAGGTCAGGCGTGTGTGAACGAGTGACACGTCCACCCCGCCCCTTCCACGGCGCGAAACGGGGCCGGCGCGCCGCCCGAGCCACAGGGCCGCAGGTCGGTCGTCCTTGTTCACCGGCTCGGCTCATCCGCCCGAGGCCCCCACATCCGGTCACGCTGCCGTAGTGGCGGATGCGATGCTGCGGTGCCGGGCGACGCCGTGTGCGAAATCGGGCACGCGTGACGTGCCCTCACGCAGGTCGTCCAGGAACTGCCGGTAGACGTGGGCGACCGCGTAAGCCGGCGCGTCGGCTCGGGGGTCCAGCCGCGGGACGCGAACGTACGAGTGCGGCACCGTCATGGGAGCCAGCGCGGTGGACGTTCCGCGGCCGCCTTCGAGGGTGACCGGACTGAGCTGGGGGTGGCCGATGGGGGCGGTGAGGACGAGGTCGCCCTCGGTGCCGTTGATCTCCCAGCGGAAGTTGGTTCCTCGGGACATGCCTCCGCGGTAGTGGAACGTGGCTACCGCTCCGCCCGGCAGCCGTCCCGAGGCCAGCACCTGGTCCGCGGCGGTCATCGGCACGGGCAGTCCGCTCTCGGTGTCCAGGGCCGACGTACGCCGCGACACCAGTTGGATCCGCAATTCCTCCGGCTCTCCCAGGACCGACGAGAGTCCGTCGAGAGCGTGGCTGAAGGGAACGGTCAGCAGCGTCGCCCCGTTCGCGGCGTCGAGCACATAGTGATCGCCGGGGCCGACGGTGGCGCCCCAGGCGCCGCCGGAGCCGACGACCGTCGTGGACAGCACCTCCCCCACGTAGCCCTCGGCCACGAGGTCCCGTGCGTAGGCGAGGGCCGGGTGCGACCGCGCCTGGAGTCCGACGACGGTCGGCACAGCATGGCCGCGTGCTTGCCGCGCCATGTCCTCGGCCTCCGCGAGCCCGTTGCCCAGCGGCCACTCGCACAGCACGCTCTTGCCCGCGCTCAGCGCCGTCCGCACCAGTTCCCGGTGGTGCGGCACCTTCACCGCCACGACCACCAGGTCCACCTCGTCGCAGGCAACCAGCTCGGCCGCCGTCCCGAAGGTACGGGGCACACCGTGCTTCTGCCCGGCGCGCTCCGCCGACTGTCGCGAACTCGCGCTCAGAGCCCTCAGCTCATAACCCGGGACGGCGCGCAGGGCAGGCAGGTGAGAGCGCTCGGCCCAGCTGCCGTGTGCCCCGAGTCCTATGATCCCTACTCCGATCGGCTTCTCGGTCCGGGCCAGATCGGCAAGCAGTGACTCAGATGTGTTCATGCTTCGTCCCCTGTTCTTTGTGTTTTGCGTGGAGGGCACGAACGTCACTCGCAGCGGCATGGAACACGTACGGAAGTGACCCTCGCGTGCCCGCTTGATGAGAGGTGGAGCCGCGTGTCGAGCAGGCGTCTGATGAGAGGTGGAGCCGCGTGTCGAGCAGGCGTCGGCGCACGTAGTTCACGCCCGGTGGTACCGAGGTGAGCGGGTGATGCCGTGGAGGGGCGAGCAGCTCACGATGCCGCTGTGGGTATCGCGCTCCTTCCGGCTCGGCTCACGAGGAGACTGACGGAGGCCGTGCCGCGAGAAGCCGCGACGCATACCTGACCACCGGTCAATTCCCCCTAAGCCCAGACGACTTCGGGTCACGCTCGCTGTCCAGCAGAGCCATGAGGGCGGCGGCGTAACGGGTGCCGGCCGCCGCGCCGGCCGGGACGGCCTTGTCGATCCCGCCGAGGTCAGCCTCGGTCAGGGTGACGTCGGCCGCCGCCAGGGCCTCCTCGATGCGGTGCGGTCGGCGGGCACCCAGGACGGCGACGACGGTGCCGCGCTCGCGGCCCTGGGCGATGACCCAGGCGGTGGCGAGCTGCGCGACGCTGACGCCGTGTGCGTCGGCGAACGGTCGCAGCCGGTCGACGAGGGCGAGGTTCGTGGCGAGGTTGTCGGGGTGGAAACGGGGCAGCCAATCGGTGCGTGGGTCACCTCCGGCCGGCTGTCGGTAGGAACCGGTGAGCAGACCGTGCGCGAGAACCCCGTAAGCGGTGACGCCGATCCCCAGTTCGCGGCAGGTGTCCAGGATGCCGTTGGTCTCGGGACCACGGCTGAACAGGGAGTACTCGATCTGTAGGTCGCAGACCGGGTGCACGGCGTGGGCACGGCGGATGGTCTCCGGCCCTACCTCGGAGAGTCCGATGTGGCGCACGTATCCGGCCTTGACCAGTTCGGAGACGGCGCCGATCGTGTCCTCGATCGGGGTGTCGGGGGCGAGGCGGGAAGGCCGGTAGATGTCGACGTGGTCGGTGCCGAGGCGGCGCAGCGAGTAGGCGAGCGCGTTCTTCACATGGGCGGGCCGGCCCTCGATGCCGACGAAGGCTCCGTCGGGGCCGCGCAGGCCGCCGAACTTGACGCTCAGGAGCGCCTTTTCGCGCCGGCCGTCGCGGAGGGCGCGGCGGATGAGGTCCTCGTTGTGGCCCATGCCGTAGAAGTCGGCGGTGTCGAGGAGACTGACGCCGGCCGCGAGGGCCGCGTGGATCGTGGCGATGGCGTCGGCCTCGTCAGCGGGGGCGGTGTGGTCGGACATGCCCGCGCAGCCCAGCGCAAGAGGGGCGACCTGCGGGCCGGCGGTTCCAAGGGTTCGGGTTCGCATGGACCCTCCTGCGGGGTGGGAGAAGTGGGCGCGACAGACGGAGGCCGATACGGGGCGGCCACCTGTTAGCGTTGACATTTCAACACTAGGAAGAGGTTGTTGATATGTCAACGCCACCGAAGGGCGGAGCTCCCGAGCCGGACGAGCCCGTGGGCAGGACCGCCCCGGATCCCGTTGACCTCTGGTCCGCCTTCAAGCGCGCCCACGAAGTCGTCCGCGCCCGCGTGATCGCGGATACGGCCGAGGCGGCGGGCCTGTCCGAGCCGGACCTGACGATCCTCGTCAGCCTCAGCAAGGCGGGAGGTTTCCTGCGCCAGAGTGAGCTCGCCGCGTCGCTCGGCTGGGACCGCACCCGCATCTCCCATCAGCTCACCCGCATGGAAAAGCGCGGACTGGTCACCCGCGAACGCGCCGGTGGTGTCACCGTCGCCCTCACCGACACCGGACGCCAGGCCATCTCCGCCGTACACCCCGGCCTGGACGCCGCGGTACGCCGGCACTTCACCGACAAGCTCTCCGCGCAGGAGATCGAAACGCTGAGCTCTGTCCTGCGCCGGCTGTAGCCGCGTGAACGGAGGCCCACCCACCGCAGGAACACGGCCACCGGCCCCGCCCCGGTCGACGCCGCCCCCTCTGCTCGACTTGGTACACGTCAGCGAGGACGCGCGAGCCCGCCCGCGTGCACCCCGGGCACCGGCTCCCCCACCGTGCCGCGCACGACTCCTCCGGCCGGTATGGCGCCGGGTACCTGAGTCCCGGCCCTCACGTCGTCGTGCCTCAGGAAACGGGGAACCAGGCCGAGAGGCGCTTGGCGATGACCGGGACGTCGATGCGGTCCTGCGCGACGTCCTCTACGAACGGTCCGGCAACGGAGACAGGCGGGGGGACAGTACCGGCGCTGACGCCGTTGAGCCGCAGGAAGACGCGCATGGCAAGCCAGGCGGTGCGTTGGTTGCCGTCGATCAGCGCATGATTCCGGGCAACGGAGTGCAGCAGTGCGGCCGCCTTCTCGTGCAGCGTGGAATACAGCTCGGACCCGAACAGGTCGGTCCGCGGCCGTTCGATCGCTGACACCAAAAGCCCCATGTCACGCACACTGTGCTCCGTGCCAGTGACCGCGCGGGCGATGGCCAGGATCTCGTCGATCTGGAGGTAGCGCACCTCGGTCACTTCAGGTGGTCCAGGATCTCCGCATCGCTGTCCATGAGTTCGGTCAGGACGTCATCGACCTTCAGCTCGGCGCGATTCTGGGCTTCACGGATGGCCTCGATGGCGAGCTCCTGCTTGCTGCGGCGCTCGCGACGGGCACGCTCGGTGAGCTTCGCGTCGAGGTCGTCGGGGAGTCGCAGCTGGCGTCGCCTGTGTCCTGCGGCCGGCAGGCCCTGCTCGTCCTGGCCCACCTGCGCTGCGGCGACACCTATGCTCGCCTTGCCGCGGGCTTCCGCATCGGGATCGCCACGGCCTACTGCTACATACGCGAGGCCGTCGACCTTCTGGCTGCCCTCGCGCGTCTCCTTCACGAAGAAAGCTGTGGCTCGCTTGAGGACGTCGACATCCTCGCGCAAGCGACGGTTCTCCCGCCGCAACGCGGCCAACTCCTCGCGCTCGCTGCTGGTCAGCCCCTTGAGCTCGCCCGCGTCGATCCCTGCCTGTTCACCCAGTCCCGCACCGCGGTCTCGGTCAGTTCGAAGTCCTTGGCCACTTGACCGACCGAGCGGTCACCCCGTCGGCGCAGCCCGACGATCTCGGCCTTGAACTCCGGCGTGAACGAACGGCGAGGGCGGCGAGGCCTCTTCTTCCCCATGCTCTCCATGACGGACATCCTCTCGGGGCTGAACCCCTGATCTCGGATGTCCGTCAAAGCGGATCGAGCCCAATCGGCACCTACCTCGCCTTCGCCGTCCGACCGCCAAGGTCATCGGTTTGGCAGCAACTCCAAGGCCATCTCGGCGACGGCGTCGGGAGTTGGCCCCGTTTCCACTGAGCCTCCGCGCTCGTCCGGCTCCAGCGGTTCCAGCGTCGCCTCCTGCGAATCCAGCAGCGCTGTTGGCATGAAATGATCGGCGCGCTCGCTCAGGCGCCTCTCCAGGAGATCATGGCCGGCCGTCAGATGCACGAAGAAGGCGGTCGGGCATGTGGTGCGCAAGACGTCTCGGTAGCGGCGCCGCAGTGCTGAGCAGGCCACCACGCCTCCGGTGCCTGCCACGTCGCGCTCGTGCAGCCAGCGGCCGATGGAGTCCAGCCAGGACTCTCGGTCGGCATCATCGAGCGGGACGCCGGTTGACATCTTGGCGATGTTGGCAGGCGAATGGAAATCGTCGGCCTCGGCGAAAGGGATGTCCAGTCTCTGGGCAAGGATCCGGGAGACCGTGCTCTTGCCCACCCCAGACACCCCTATCACGACAACACACGGTAGGCGGTGCCCGGCCCTTTTGGCCTCGGGGTGCTCACTTTCCATGGCAGACAGCTTCCGGGTCGTCGAATCAGGCGTCGTCCTGCAGGGCCGTTTCCTCATGGAGCGGGTCGTCCCGCCGCGCAGGGCCAGGGCCGTACGGTTGCCGAGCGGGCGGCCCGTCCGAGCCTGCCGGGTAGTCCTGCAGCGGAACGAGATCCCTCTCCCACGCCGAAATGACGGGTTCGAGTACGCGCCATGCTTCCTCTGCCTCGTCGCCGCGGATCGACAGGGCCGGGTCTCCTTTGAGGACGTCCAGGAGCAGCGTGGCGTAGGCGGGCAGGTCAGGCGGTTCCATCCCAGCGGCGAGCTTGAGGGGGGTGAGGTGGCCGGTTTGGGCGCCTGTGCCCATCAGATCCAGGGTCAGGCCCTCCGGTTCGAGTCCGAAGCGCAGCACGTTGGGCAGGACTTCCCCGCTGTGGCCGAAGGGCAGGTGGGGAACGGAACGGAAACGCACCGCGACCTCTTTGCGGTCCGTTCCGAGTGCTTTGCCGCTGCGGAGCCGGAACGTCGTTCCTGCCCAGCGCCAGCTGTCCAGCTCCAGTTCCACCTCGGCGAAGGTCTCGGTGCGGCGCTGCGGGTCCACGCCTTCCTCGTCGGCGTAGGACGGGAGGGCGTGGTCGCCGGTTCGGCCGGACGAGTAGCGGGCGCGGCGCGTGCGGTGCACCACGTCGTGGTCGGTCAGCGGCCGCACGGATCGCAGAACGTCGACCTTACGGTCGCGCAGGTCCCGTTCCCCCAGCGTGATGGGGGGTTCCATGGCGACGAGGCAGAGTACTTGCAGCAGGTGGTTTTGCACCATGTCCTTCAGTGCGCCCACGTGGTCGTAGTAGCCGGCCCTGCCTTCCAGTGCGAGGGTCTCGTCCCAGACGATCTCCACCTCGGCGATGTGGGTGCTGTTCCACAGGGGTTCGAGCACGCGGTTGGCGAGCCTGCTGCCGAGCACGTTCTGGACGGTCGTCATGGCCAGGAAGTGGTCGACCCGGAACACGGCCTGCTCCGGTACCAGATCGGCGAGCAGCCGGTTCAGTTCCTGTGCGCTGTCCAGGTCTTCGCCGAATGGTTTTTCCAGCACGATCCGGCTGCCCGATGGCAGGCCCGCCTGGTGCAGAGCGCCGACCACGCGGGGGAAGAGTGAGGGGGGCAGCGCGAGGTAGACCGCGACGGGTTCGTCACCGGCGACGGCCGCTCTGACGTCGGCGGCGTCGGTGACATCGGCCCTTTGGTAGCGGGCCGAGGCTGCGATCGCCTGGTGGGCGTCGGCCGGGCAGGATCCGCCGTGCCGGCCGAGCTGACGGGTGATCCACTCCTGGTACTGCTCGGTGCTCCAGTCCTCCCGGCTCGCGCAGGTCATGCGGAACCGGTCGCCGAGGTGTCCTGCCGCCTGCAGGGCGGCCATGGCCGGCAGGAGGTATCGGGCGCTGAGGTCGCCTGTCGCGCCGAAAATGACGAGTCGGTTGATCATGTGTTGGCGTCTGCTTTCGCTCGGGCGAGGTTCACGCCGCTGGCGATGATTCCGATGTGGCTGAATGCCTGAGGGAAGTTGCCCATGAACTCTCCTGTGGCCGGGTTGATCTGCTCCGACAGCAGTCCCAGTGGGCTCGCGCGGGCACACAGCGAGGCGTACAGCTCCTCGGCCGCCTCGATGCGTCCTTGGCCGATGAGGTTGTCGACCAGCCAGAAGCTGCACAGCACGAAGGCGCCCTCGTCGCCGGCCAGGCCATCGGGGGACTCGTCGTGCAGGTAGCGGTAGAGCAGGCCGTCACCGGCCGACAGGCGCTCGGCGATGGCCGTGGTGGTGGCCACCATCCGTGGGTGATCGGCCGGGACGACCTGGCGCAGCGGAAGCGCGAGCAGGCTGGCGTCCAAAGCGCCGCCGCCGTCGAGATGTGCGCTCAGGGTCTGCGCCTTCTCGTCCCAGGACTCTTCCAGGATGAGCCGGCGCAGCTGGTCGGCCGAGGTTCGCCACTCGGCGATCCGCCCGGGGAGGCCGAGCCGTTCACCGATGGCTGCGGCCCGGTCCAGGGCCACCTGGCACATCCCGGCCGAGTACGTGAACACCCGGCCCTCGTTGCGGACCTCCCAGATGCCCTGGTCCGGCTGGCGCCACGCCTGCCCTGCGGCGTCGGCCAGCCCGGCCAGGCTGGCCCACAGCGCGGACTGGATCTGTCCGCCGGAGCGAAGCCACTGGTCGGCGCAGTCCATGATCTCGCCGTAGACGTCGTGCTGGCGCTGGTCGGCCGCGCCGTTGCCCCATCGCACCGGGGCGGAGCGCCGGTAGCCTTCCAGCTCGCTGTCCTCGACCTCGTCCGGTACCGGGCTGCCGCCCACGGTGTACATGATCCGGGGTCGCTTGCCGTACTCGAAGGCGTCCAGGACCCATCCGAGGAAGGCGTCGGCCTCGCCGGCGAAGCCGATGCGACGCTGGGCGAAGACGGCGTAGGCCGCGTCCCGGATCCAGGCGTAGCGGTAATCCCAGTTGCGGATCCCGCCGATCGGTGCGGGCAGAGACGAGGTGGGGGCCGCGACGAGCGATCCGTTGGTCCAGTCGTCGCACAGTTTCAGTGTGATCGCGGCGCGTCGTACCAAGGGTTCCTCGGGGCCGCTGTAGGTGAAGTGCTTCATCCAGCGGCGCCACGCGTCGGCGGTTGCCTGCAGCATCGTGTCGGCGTCGAACCGGTGGTGGCGGTGGAAGCGGCCCCAGGACAGTACGAGATCGAGGCGCTCGCCTTGCTGCAGGTCGTGTGTGCTGTGCAGGCCGGTGAGGGGGCGGGTGGAGCGCAGGTGCAGCCGCAGGTCGGACCGTCGGGACGGTCGTACTTCCAGCCCGCTGAACAGCGGTCGCGCCTGGCCGCCGCCGCGCGGCTCCAGGTCCATCCGCAGGCGGACTTTGCCCTCCAGGACCAGAGCTGAACGTACGAGTTCGGCCCGGTCCCCCGGGGCGTCGTCGGTCAGGTCGGTGCCGGAGCGCACAACGAGGGCGTCGGTGACGCGGACCACGCCGGTGGGGCTGCGCATTTCGGTGGCCAGAATGCCGGTGTCGGGTTCATAGCGCTGTCGCGCCTCGACGAGGTCTTCCGGGGCCAGCGTGAAGTGCCCTCCGTGTGCGTGATCGAGCAGGCCGCAGAACAGCGGTTCGGAGTCGAACCGGGGCAGGCACATCCAGGGAATGGAACCGTCCAGGCCGACCAGCGCGGCCGTCGCACCGTCACCGATGAGGCCGAGATCCTCCAGCGGCAGGTAGCCCTCCCTCTGGCGAATCGGCCGGAAGGGGGGATCGGGATCGTGCATGCCGCCTCTCCTCCACAGGTTCAAACAATCGCGCGACCCAATGGGGGCACCTAGAAGGTGATCATTACCTTTACGACGTCCTCGAGTTTCTTGTCCGACACCTCGAAGGCGCGCTCCATGTCATCGAAGCGGAACTCATGGGTCGTCATGTGCGCGGGATCGACGCGCTTGGTCTGCAGTACCCGCAGCAGTCGCTCCATGCGCAGCCGGCCTCCGGGGCAGAGGCCCGTGGCGATCGTCTGGTCGGCCATACCGACGCCCCATTCGACGCGGGGAATGCGTACGAACTCCCCTTCGCCGAAATAGCCGATGTTGGAGACAGTGCCTCCGGGCTTGGTGATTTTGACCGCCGTCTGGAAGGTCACGTCCGCGCCGAGTGCCTCGATGGCCGTGTCGACGCCCTGACCCTGTGTCAGTTCATGGATCCGTTCGACGACATCCTCGCTGGTGAAATCCACGATCTCGTCCGCGCCGTAGGTACGCGCGAGTTTCTGCCGCTCGGGAACTGATTCGACCCCGATAACGAGGCCGGCACCGCGGAGCCGGGCCCCCACGGTTGCCATCAGGCCCACCGGCCCCTGAGCGAGCACGGCCACGGTCCCGCCGATGGGAATATTGCCCTTTTCCGCGCCCATGAAGCCGGTCGACAGCATGTCAGCGCAGTAGACCGCGGCTTCATCACTGATGGCGTCGGGGATCTTCGCGAGATTGGCGTCTGCATCGTTCACATGGAAGTATTCGGCGAAGACCCCGTCCTTGGAGTTCGCGAACTTAAAGCCTCCGAGCGGTCCTCCGGACTGTGATGGGTATCCGTTCTGAGAGGCCGGGTCACCCCAGTCGGGGGTGATGGCCCCGACCAGCACACGGTCGCCGGGCCGGAAGTCCTTCACCTCGCTGCCCACAGCATGCACAATCCCCACCGCTTCGTGGCCCAGCGTCAGGTTCTCCCGAGGACCGATGCCTCCTTGAACGGTGTGGGAGTCGGACGTGCAGATCAGGGCCCGGGTGGTCTGAACGACAGCATCGCTCGGCCCCGGCTGCGGAACGGGCTTCTCCAGGAAACCCACACGCCCGATCTCCTTCATCACGAACGCCTTCACTCGTCTTTCCTTCTTCCTGGCACACCGCCCCCGTAGCAACGGGGTGCCGATGAATTGGCCCTGGCATCCGGCGGCCGGATGCGCCGCTCGTTCTCTCACTGTCGCAAGGGCAGATCCTGCTCGCGACTCGACCGCGCCGACGGCAGAGCCACTGTGGTGAAGCGGACCGGCCGGCGCTCACGCCGTCACGGCCGGTGCAAGCAGTTCTCGTGATGCTCCGGTCGGTGACGAAAAGCGGCGTCGTTCACAGCCCAGACGTCGGCAAAGCAGAATCTCCACCGCCAGGACGGCCGCCCCCCGCGCGCCGGGATCGTGAGAGCCGGTGCCCACGGCCATCCTGCTGAATCCGCCCGCACGCAGGCATTGCCTGACGCAGCGGGGGAGACACCTCTGCTAGCGTCGCGTTTCGCATGAGCAAGGGTGGAGGACGCTGTGGGTGAGAAGGGCACAGGGCGGGCTTTCATCGGGTCGTTCACCTCAGCGGGCGGGCGCGGAATCCTAGTGGCCGCCGTGGATCCGGCATCCGGAGCGCTGACCGAAACCGGCGTCGTTGACGGCGTACCCGACCCGTCGTATCTCGCCGTCCAGCACACCGGGGCTGGCCCGGTCCTCTACGCAGTCTCCGAGACGGCACAGGGTGCGGTTGCCGCCTGGGACATCGCCGGTCCAGTGCCCCGCTCGATCTGCGCACCGGTGGCCGTGCACGGGGAGGCACCCACGCATCTCGCAGTCGTTCACGATCACCTGCTGACCGCCAACTACGACTCCGGCAGCGTCACCGTACTGCCGCTCGCCGCCGACGGCACCCCGCAGGCCGCCAGCGACGTCCTCTGCCACGAGGGCAGAGGGCCGGACCACGCCCGCCAGTTGGGCCCGCACGCGCACCAGGTGCTTCCCGATCCATCGGGACGCTGGGTGCTCAGCGTCGACCTCGGCACCGACTCGGTGCGGATCTGCTCCTTGGACGCACGATCCGGGAAGCTGACGCTGCACAGGGAGACAGCGCTTCGGCCCGGCACCGGCCCGCGTCACCTCGCCTTCCACCCGGCCGGACGTCACGTGTACGTTCTCGGAGAACTTGATCCCACCATCACCGTGTACCGCTGGGACGCTGCTACCGGGGTGCTCGAGCCGGTGGGGGCGACGTCGCTGTTCCCGGACGGTATCGACGGTGCCGTCTCTCCATCGGCGCCGGTCGTCTCACACGACGGTCGCCACTTGTGGGCGGCCGTGCGTGGCACCGATACCATCGCCGTCCTGGCCCTCGATGCGATCGGTGAGCAGGCGGACCTGATCGCGTCGGTGCCGTGCGGGGGTCGGTGGCCGCGCGATCTGGTCCTGGACCCGTCGGGCACGCACCTGTACGTGGCCAACGAGCATTCAGGCGACGTCACGTGGCTGGACGTCGACTCAGCCACGGGCATCCCGCTCCGCGCAGGTTCCCTGGCGGTCCCGGCGGCCTCCAACGTCGTCTTTGCCTGACGGCCGAGAGCTTCATGCGACAGGATCCCTCACCGCGCCGGTCAGGTCATGCCTGGCCTCGGACCACGGTGACGGGGCAGTGCGCGTGGTGCAACAGCGCCTGGCTCACCGAACCCAAGAGCAGTCCGGCGAAACCGCCCCGCCCCCTGGCTCCGACAACCAAGAGCTGCGCAGTCCTGCTCGCCTCGATCAATACCTCGCGGGTTTCACCGCCCACCACGTCATGTCTGACCGCGACGTCCGGATACCTCTCCGTACGGCCGGCGAGTGCGTGGGCCAGCAGACGCTCCGCGCTCTCGGGGCCCGCACCGAGCGGCGCATAGCCCGGCGGCGACGCGTGCACGGCGACGACCTCAGCCTCGCGCAGCGCTGCCTCGGAGAAAGCGAAATCGACCGCCTTTTCACCGGCCGAAGAGCCGTCAACAGCCAGCACGATCGGCCCGCCGCCAGCCGGTTCCTCGCGGACCACCATCACCGGGCACTGACTGTGGGCGGCCAGGGACACTGCCGTTGATCCCAGCAGCATCCCGATGACGCCCCCGATACCCCGGGAGCCGACTACTACCAGGCTGGCGGCTCGTGACTCAGCCTCCAGAACCGCCACGGCGTCGCCAGTCACCACGGCCTCGGTGACCTCCACCTCAGGTGCCACGCTCCGGGCATGCTGCGCCGCCTCGTGCACCAAGCGATTGAGCGGCGATGGGTCCAGCGGCGTATACATGGGCCTGACAGGCCAACTGAAGGCGTGTACCACCCGCAGCTCCGCACGGCGCCGCTGGGCTTCCACCGAAGCCGCTTCCACTGCGGCAAGACTCGAAGACGAGCCATCCACTCCCACCACGACCAGATTGCCCACCGCTCCTCCAACGCTCGCTCCGGCTTCCCATCCTCACTCCGGCGATGCGTTGCTGCCATCGCAGCAGGCAGCGGAGATCGCATTTCATCAGCCGCATGTCTGCGCCATGCGGGTTCGACTACCCACTGACAACAGCGAAACTGGTGCGCGTGCGGCAGTCGGCGGCCGCCCAGGAGTCCGGGCCTTTCGCCACCTCCATCGAGTCGGTGTGCGCTGCGGGCCTCGCCGCCTCTCCAGCCCGGCCAACAGCGCGCTGAACTCCCACACGAGTGGCGTCACTTGCTGCGGCTACGCGGCGCGGGGCTGACCATGGACCGCGGCGGGGGTTCCCGAACGCACCTGTCCTGCCCTGCGCCCAAACCTCCTGGCCAGGGCCCGGACTGCCCCAGGGGGGGGCCGGAACTGGCGTCCCGCCATATGGTCACAGCGGTCCGGCCCAGAGGGCCGAGAGTCCGCGGTCCGTGCTGAGGCATTGCAATCGCGGGCCCGAAAGAACCAGTGCAGGCTGTCAAGCGAGCGTGGCATTCCTCGCTGGTCGGTGTGCGGTGGTGACCGCGCAGGATCAGGAAGGCGACGGCCATGGCAGCGGAAGCCTGACAACAGCGAAATGATCAGCGGCGCATCGCTGTCCGCCGGGGCGATGCTCACGCTGAGTGGCCCGCTCAGCATTCTTCTCGGTGTCACCGGCATCGCACACGACACCCTGTTCTCCTCACCTCAATACGCCTAACGGTTCGACCTAACCGCCTGGGGCTGGCTTCACCTCGTCATCGGACTGGCCCTGGTCATTGCCGGCGTGTGAATTTTGGCCGGCAAGAGCTGGGGGCGGGCGGCCGGCACCGCGCTGGCAGGGGTCAGTCTGATCACTCAGTTCATGTTCATCCCGTACTACCCGGTGTGGTCCATCATCGTGATGACCCTGGACCTCGTTATCGTGTGGCTGCTGAGCAGGCTCCATCCCGGATCCGTCAGCGGTCAGCCCCGAACCTTCACGTGGTGGGGCGTCCGGTACGTGATCGGAAACGCGAAGAGTGCTCCCGACCTGCAACGTCCGTCCAGGTCCACGATCACCTGACCTGCGGCGTCCGGCGACGACGTCCCGCATGGCGCTTGGGTGGCAGAGCTGGACGGCGACTGCCTCAAGGGCTGACGGAAGGGGATGCGGTGATCGTCCGCAAGGAATGCCCCCACCCCGGCGCACAGTTGCGGTTCACCGACGCCGACGGACTTCGGCTCACCGCGTTCGCCACCAACACCCCGATCGCCGCGCTCGAACTGCGGCACCGCCAGCGAGCCCGAGCAGAGGACCGCATCCGAAACGCGCGCCACCGGCCTGCGGAACCTGCCCCTACATGAGACAGCTCAGAACTGGATCCGGCTGGAGATGGTCCAGCTCGCGCTCGACCTGCTGGCCTGGCTGCCCATGCTTGCCCTGACCGGCAAACCGAGAATCTGGGAGCCCCGCCGCCTGCGGCTGCGATTGTTCTCCGCCGCGGCCCAGCTGGTCACCACCGCACGCCGCCGGCACCTTAGATTCACCCGCCACTGGCCCTGGACCGCCATCATCACCAACGCGATCCAGCGGATCGACGCCCTCCCGAACCCTGGCTGACGACCAGCAGCCACCCGCCCCGACAAGTAGCACCACCCATCGCCGGAGTCGTGGAACCCAGCGCCAACCCGACGCGACAGCCGGGCCATCGGCCTACCCGTCACCGACCCTACAAGCAGAAGCGGGCTACCCCGAGACCTAACGAACCATCACGAAAGATCGAGGCTAACGCGCTACTCGACGGGTTGAGCCCGAAAAAGTCGATTGCCCCCCGCCATCTGGTCCCAGGACGACCACCTCACACTCCGTCAGAAACAGCGTCGAACGAGCGTCAAGCCATCTCCCGAACCCGTCTCTGACGGAGTTGAGCAGAGCGTCCTGGACGCACGCTCCCGCTGCGAAACCGCAGGTGAGCCGCGTGGCGGCTACCTACAACAGGCCCCACGCGGTGAACTCCGGGAAACAGGTCGAGCACCACTGACCGCCTCTGGAAAACACGATAAAGCCGCAGGTCAGAGCCCCTTTGCAGCAGGCTCCAGGATCGCCACGCACTCCACGTGATGCGTCATCGCGAAACATGTGGAACACAAACGTGTGGAAGGAGTCGCAGGTCAGCGACTCACGCAGGCGCAATGGGGCAAATCGGCCGTGTGCGTTGTGTGCGCTACGGGCACTACGTGCGCGAGTCTGACGCACGCCGACCACGGCGTCCAACGAGCCGCACCCTTCTCATGAAGAGAGTGGGGCGGTCATCCTTGTTTCGCCCCCGAAAACAGGGCGCCTGCGCGTTCGGGGTCCGGTGCGACGAAAGTGCCGTCCGCGCTGACCAACAACTCTGCCGAATCTGTTGCGTTGTTGATCGAGCCGTCCACGAAGACCTTCCGGCCCTCGATCCGTGTCACATGGGCAGACAGGCGCAGGGGTGTCTCCACGGGGATGGGGCGGTGGTAGCTCACCTGGAGGGCAATGGTCATGGCAGGCATCCCGGCCTCCGCGCAGGCCCGACCCATCAGTTCGTCGAGGAGCATGGCGCTCATGCCGCCGTGTGCGTAACCGGGCGGGCCTTCGTGGGCGATACCGAGGGTGCAATGCCCGACGACACCGTCACCGTCCTCCCTCACCGATACGGGTGGGGCGAGCGGACTGCCCGGTCCTGTGACGGGGCTGTACATACGTACTCCGCCGGGGAGCTCGTCGACGTCCGGGATCTCAGCCCGTACGCGGCGTCGGCCCGCGAACGACCCCATGCCGCTCGACACGTTGACGATGCCCGGGTTCGCGGACTTGCGCAGCATCGGCAGGAACGCGTGCGTCACCCGGTCGATCCCCACGACATTGACGTCGAACACCGCGCTCGCGTCGGCGACCTTGATCCGGTCGGCGGGCCTATGCGTCCCGAAGACTCCGGCGTTGTTGATCAGGACGTCGATGCCGCCCTCGTGAGCCGCGATGTCGGCGGCGGCTGCGTCGACCGACGCGTCGTCGGCCACGTCGATCTGGACGAAACGGGCCAGCAATCCAACCGCCGGTCTCAACGCACCGGCCAGCACCAACCTCCCGCGTCCCCTGTCCAGCGACCGTCTGGCCGGGATTCTGGACCGCCTCGACGGGCCCCGCGCCCGCCTCCTCGTCGGCCTGGTCGCCATCCACGCCATCCACGCCACGGAGGCGGCCCGGCTCCTGCTGACCGACGTGAACCTGAAGAACCGGACGATCGCGGTACGGCGGGGCCTGCATGTCCACGTCGTCTACCTCGACGACCTGAGCACCCGGCTGGTGGCCGACTGGCTGCGCGAACGCCGCATCCGATGGCCTCACGCCACCGATTCGCACCTACTTGTCACTCTCCAGACCTACCGGCATCCGGCGTCGCCGCAGATCAGCTACACCGGCATGCGCTCTGCCTTCGACCAGATCGGGCTTCTGCCCCGCCAGTTGTGGGCCGACCGCGTTCTCGATGAAGCCCGTGAGACGGCAGACCCGGTTCGTCTCGTGCGGCTCTTCGGTATCCCCCCGGGGTCGCCGTGAAGTACGTGCACACGGCGCATCCCGACAAGGCACTTCCCCGAATCCGCTGACCAGCCCCTGAGGCTCCTGCCGCCATCTCGCGTGCGTCATGCCCCTTGCGGCGGAGACGGAGTTCGAACTCGAGGGCGCGGTACCCGGGGTCGCATACAGCAACGCGATCTCAGGCGCTCGCAGCGTTCGAGCCGATCGTTTGCCCTGTCGAGTCCTGGGCCCGCGGCACTGATGGAGAGAGGAGAAAGGCCGGAAGCATAAGGACGGTGGCGGCCAGGGGGACGGAGGGGATGCCGAGCGTGCCGATGAGGGCTCCTCCAACGGCAGCGGCGACGCCTGTGCCGAGGTAGAGGCCGGAGATGTTCAGCGACAGGGCGGTCATCGCGGCGGCGGGGCCTGCGGCGGCCAGGATGCTGCCCTGTACGGGCGGGGTGAGCGCCCAGGCGAAGACGGCCCAGCAGGCGATGACCGCAGCCAGGACGTACCGGTTGTCGATGCCGCTGAAGATGAGACCGGCGGCGAGGGCCAGCATGAGTGCGTGTCCGGCAAGGACGCGGCGCAGGCTGCGCAGCGGGCCCCAGAGGTCTGTCGCGCGCCCGGACAGCAGCGCTCCGATGAGGCCGGCGGCGCCGACCAGGAACAGCGCGAACGACAGCAGACCGTATGAACCTCCCGCTACCTCGGCCGTGTAGGTGCCGAGGTAGGTGTAGAACATCAGCCCGCCGCTCGCGGCCAGGAACGTCACCGTCACCAGGCGGAGCACGGCGAGCTCCCGCAGCGGCGCGAGGCGTTCGCGCAGCGGTGCGGGGGCGCTGCCGGGTACGGCCGGGGCGGTGGCCAGCAGACCCGCTGCGGCGACCGCTCCGACGGCGGCGATCGTCCAGAACGTGGCCCGCCATCCGAAGGCTCCGCCCAGCCAGGAGCCCAGCGGCACCCCCGCTGAAGAGCGCGGCGGTCATCCCGGCGCTCACCACTCCCAGATACCGGCCCTGTGCGCCGTCGGGGGCCCCGGCTCCTGCGGTGGCGAACGCCGCGGAGGCCACCATTGCCGCGCAGAGAGCTGCCGCCACCCGGGCACCCATCAAGAACCAGTATCCGGGTGCGAGGGCTGCTGCCACGTTGGCCAGGACGAATAGCAGGAGGCCGGTGACCAGGACGGTCCGCTTCGCGAACCGTTCGCAGAGTACGGAGAGGGTGGGCGCGCCGACCGCGTAGACCACGGCGAACACCGTCACCAACTGCCCGGCGGCGGCGACGCTGACCTCCAGGTCGTTGGCGAGGGCGGGCAGCACGCCGGCGATGACGAACTCGTCGGTGGCCGTGGCCAGCAGGGTAAGAAACAAGACGTACAGCCAGCCCGGCAGGGCGGTGCTTTTCACTGGTCGACTACCTCCGTTTAAACCGCGGACGCGCGGCGTCCGTGGCACGCTAGGTAGTGACACCGGTGTCAGGATCAAGCGCCGGAGCGCAGCAGCTCCGCAAAGCTCTCGGTGTCGGTCGCGCTGGCGCGCAGGCGGGCGATGTGCTGCACGAGTTCGGCCCGGTGCCGCTGCAGCTCCGCGGCTTTGGCCTCTACGACGGCCAGACGCTGCTCGTACATGGCCAGCAGCCCGTCCGGGCCGCTGTCACAGGCCAGGAATTCCTCGGTCTTCATGTCCAGGCACGGGGTGACCGCCTTGATGTCCTCCGCGGTAAGGCCGGCCCCGAGAAGCTCCCGCACGTTCAAGACCCGGTTCACCGCGTGCTCGTCGTACTCCCGCCAGCCCTTCCTGGTCCGCGCCGCTTCCAGCAGCCCCTGCTGCTCGTAGTAACGAATCGAGCGGCGGCTCGCCCCCGTCAGCTCCGACAGCTCCCCGATCTGCATGACCCCGCCTCGTGAATTCAGCGACCACGGTACGCGGCTGGCGCGTACCGCAGTCCTACGTCCGGCATCCGCATGCCCCGGCAACGCAATGGGAGCGGGGTGGCTCCGTGGGATCAGAGAGTCATGAACGGCGAGTGCTCGATGAGCAGGATCCTGCGCAGGGCAGCGCGCATGCGCGAGAGAACTCGGCCGCGTGAGGCGGTAGATGCAGACATGGGGCCCCCAGGGGTAAGGTACGCCATGTGGCGTACCTCCAGAAAGGTACGCGTGCATGCGTACCTTGTCGAGGGGTGGAGCAGTGGCAGCAGGCGAGTTGACGCACCCGCAGGTCGACGACTTGGAGGTAGGGGCGGTCCTTCTGGCGCTTGCCGACGAGAACCGGCGCCGGGTCGTGGCCGAACTGGCCGAACGACCCGATGAGGAACGACTCTGTGCTTCCTTCGATTTGCCCGTGGGCAAGTCGAGCCGCACACGTCACTGGCGGGTGCTGCGCGAGGCGGGCCTGGTCCATCAACGCGACGCCGGGAACGGGCTCTACATGCGCCTGCGCAAGGACGACCTGGAGCGCAGATTCCCGGGCCTGATCCAGGCCGTCATCGCTGCGGACTAGGGTGCGTCCCAAAACGCACTGGTCACAGCTACGCGATGACGACGGTGATGCCTTGGCGGGCCGTTTCGCCGACAGCACTGCATCGCGATGTCAGAGGGGTCAATTACTGATCCGTTCGGGATGTTGTCGGGATGGGTGACGGGTAGTGATCCCTGCGGTAGTCCAGTGGTATGCGCTACGCACAGGGCGGCGGGCTGACCGCCGAGCGACGGAGCTTCAGGGAAAGGCCGCGAGCACAACGGATGACCCTATGCTGCTCGGCTATGGCCTATGACGAGGTACTGGCGCAGCGGGTGCGTGAGCGGCTGGAGAATGAGAACGGCGTGGCCGAGAAACGCATGTTTGGCGGGCTGTCCTTCCTCGCCCACGGGAATCTCGTAGTCGCGGTGAGCGGTGATGATCTGCTCGTGCGGGTCGGCCCTGAGGGCACGCACGACGCACTTGCCCGCCCCGGTGCGCGGCCCGCCGTGATGGGCTCGCGCACGATGCGCGGTTGGGTGCGCGCCGCCGGGGAAAGCCTTGACGACAGCGCGCTGGACCACTGGATCGCAACCGCGCTGGCTTACACCGCAACGCTGCCGGCCACATGACCGATTGGCGTCGGCTCGTAGCCGGCCCACGGCCGTCAGCGCGGACCGCGTGTATTCCTACCGCGCCATCTGCCGACACACTGACACCCTGCTCAATGACTCGATGCATCAGACCTGCGTGAGGGCATACAGGAGGGTTCGTACCGGCTCGGCTTCGCTGCGGGATTCTCGCCCGACGAGCCGTAGCTGAAGCGGGGGCGTGGGGGTGTCGAGGGCCTGGAGCCGTCCCCGATCGAGATCGTCGCGGACGACGAAGTCGGGAAGGACTGCAACTCCCCGCCCGGCCGCTACCCATTCACGAACCTGGGCGAGTCCGCCGACAGCGGTCAGGTCGGTGCCCTGGCCGAGCCAGCGTCGGGTGGCTATCCAGAACGAGCAGCGGGATTCCTGGCCGATGAGGATGGCGCCGTCGCGAACCTCCCGCGGAGAGACCGGTCGTCCAAGGAGGGCGTGGTTGGGGTCTGCAACGGTGAGCATGGGCACCTCGCGTAGGTCGAGGTGTTTCAGCTCGACGTCGGGGACGGGGTAGCCGAGGTCGCCGACCTCGGACCCGGTGTCGAGCAGGACAAGGCGGCGGCGGCCGAGCTCCTGGACACGGTCGGGCTCTTGGAGCCGCGGGCGGCTCCGCCCCCTGCGTTGTGGCCGACCAGGTCGTGCGCGGACTGTGGCAGCTGGGGCATCACAACAACGCGCTGCCGTGGGTGCGGCACCTGGCGGAACGTGCCCGAGCGGTACCCGCCGGGCCGATGTCCACGCTGCCAACGCGACGGCCTGCCCGTGCATGCGGAAGGACTGTGTCGCGGGTGCCTGGTCTACGTCCGCGAGCACGACCCCGTAACCGCCGACGAGTCCTTCACCCAGCTCTCCTTCGCCGGGCCGCTCTCCCACCAGCTCAAGCGCAGACCAGGAGAGTTGGGATTCGTCGTGCACGGCCGGTCCGGGCCGCTGAGGCGGGCCCGTGCTCGGACCCGGACGGCACGCGTACAACGTCCGACGGAGTGGGTGCCGGGTGTTTCAGGGCAGCTCTCCCTGTTCGCGATGGCCCGCCGGTGGCAGCGTCGGCACCTCGTCACCACGGCGTCGGACATGCCGGCTTCGGAAGCGGCTCTGCTGGACTCGTTCTTCGCCGCCCATCCCAAGGTGTGGCTCGCTGACCCGCGCACGATGCAGGGCGCCGCCGCCGTCGTCCTGCGCACGCTGCTGACCTGGATGGGCGGAAATGAGCCGATCCCCGAACGGGATGTGCGCTCCCTCGCAGCCACGGCCTCAGCAGGCGGCGCCGTGACCCACAGCGTGGTCACCTTCCTCGACCAGCACGGTCTACTCGATCCCGACGAACTACACGAGATGCCAGATCAGTTGCTCACCGACGTCCAGTGCCGAATCCCGGACGGTGTCGCAAGCCTGAGCGTCGACCGCCGTGACCGACACGACGCTCACGAGCTGCGCAAGCAGATCGCCCGACTGCCCGAGCCGATGGCCCAGCAGATGCACGCCTGGGTCGAGGTCATGCGCGGCGGCGGCTGTTATGAGCACTCACCCGCCTACCAGCTGATCCGCCGCTATCTGCGCATGGCTTCACCCGCCCTGGCCGCGTGGGCGACCGCGGGCAAAGACTTGCGGCAGATCACGCGCGAGGACGTCCAGACCCAGCTCGACCGGTACCAGGGGAACGTGTACCGGGGGCTGCTCAGCGTGCTGCGGAGCATCTTCCGGGCACTGAAACAGGAACGGCTGATCTTCAGCAACCCCACTGCCGGACTGAAGGCACCGGGCAGCGCTGACCTCCCGCGTTCGCTGTCCAGCGACCGTCTGGCCGGGATTCTGGACCGACTCGACGGGCCGCGCGACCGCCTTATCGTCGGCCTGGTCGCCATCCACGCCATCCACGCGATGGAGGTGGCCCGGCTCCTGCTGACCGACGTGAACCTGAAGAACCGGACGATTGCGGTACGGCGGGGCCTGCACCTTCACATCGTCTCCCTCGACGACCTGAGCACCCGGCTGGTGGCCGACTGGCTGCGCGAACGCCGCACCCGCTGGCCCCGGGCCACCAATCCCCATCTGGTCGTCACACCCTGGACCTACCGGCACCCGGCATCGCCGCAGATCAGCTACACCGGGATGCGTTCCGCCTTCGACCAGATCGGGCTCCTGCCCCGCCAGCTGTGGACCGACCGTGTCCTGGACGAAGCCCGCGAGACGGCAGACCCGGTCAGTCTCGTACGGCTCTTCGGTATCCACCCCAGGATCGCTGTGAAGTACGTGCACACGGCGCACCCCGACAAGGCCCTGCCGCGAATTCGCTGAAGCTGGTGCGCCAGTTCGGCATCAAGCAAAGTCCGCCATGCACTATGCCGGTGGGCCGATTCGTTGAGGAGCTCCCAGCTTCCCGGTGACGGCCGCTACAGATCGACAGCAACGGGGCCGCCCGGAACTTCCGGACGACCCCGCTCGCGAATGCTGCTCAGCCCGCGACGGCAATGGCGGCCCGCTCGGGCTCTGCCGCGCCACGGGCGGCGAGGTAGCGCTCGGCGTCCAGGGCTGCGGCGGCGCCGGTGCCGGCGGCGGTGATGGCCTGACGGTAGGTGTGGTCGACGACGTCGCCGGCCGCGAACACCCCGGGCAGGCTCGTCACCGTGCTCGGGGCGGCCACGGTGATGTAGCCCTCGCCATCGAGATCGAGCTGGCCGGTGAACAGATCGGTGCGCGGGTCGTGGCCGATCGCGATGAACAGCCCCGTCACGTCCACGTCGCGGGTGGCGCCGGTGAAGACGTCACGCAGAACGACGCCGCCGAGCATGCCGTTCGTCTCGTTGATCTCGGCGATCTCGCTGTCGAAGGCGAAGGAGATCTTGTCGTCGGCGAACGCCCGGTCCTGCATGACCTTCGAGGCCCGCAGCGTGGAGCGGCGGTGGACGACGGTGACCGAGCGGGCGAAGCGGGTGAGGAAGGTGGCTTCCTCCATGGCGGTATCGCCACCGCCGACCACGACGATGTCACGGCCCCTGAAGAAGAATCCGTCGCAGGTCGCACACCAGGACACCCCGCGACCGGACAGCTCATCCTCGCCTCGCAGGCCGAGCTTGCGGTAGCCCGAGCCGGTCGCGATGATCACCGTCTTCGCGCGGTGCACGGCCCCCGCAGAGTCGGTGAGCAGCTTGATGTCGCCGGTCAGATCCACTTCCACGATGTCGTCGTCGATCATCTCGGCGCCGAACCTCTCGGCCTGGGTCCGCATGTTCTCCATGAGGACCGGGCCGTCGACGCCGTCGGGGAAGCCGGGGAAGTTCTCCACCTCGGTGGTGGTCGTGAGCGAGCCGCCGACGAAGATGCTGCTGCCGAACAGCAGGGGCCTGAGCTGGGCGCGGGCGGTGTAGAGGGCGGCGGTGTAACCGGCGGGGCCCGAGCCGATGATGACGACGTCGCGTATCTCGCTCACGCCGTCGCCCCCGGCTTGGCCGGGGCGATCTCGGCGATCAGGTCCTCGATGCGGGTCTTGATCTCGTCGCGGATCGGGCGGACGGCCTCGACACCCTGGCCGGCCGGGTCCTCGAGCTTCCAGTCCAGGTAGCGCTTGCCGGGGAAGACGGGGCAGGTGTCGCCGCAGCCCATGGTGATGCAGACGTCCGAGGCGCGGACGGCGTCGACGGTGAGGATCTTCGGTGTCTCGGCGGAGATGTCGATGCCGACCTCGGCCATGGCCGCGACGGCGGCCGGGTTGACCTGGTCGCCGGGGTTGGAGCCGGCGGAGCGGACCTCGACGCGGTCTCCGGCCAGGTGGGTCAGCCAGGCGGCGGCCATCTGGGAGCGGCCGGCGTTGTGGACGCAGACGAACAGGACGGACGGCTTGTCGGCCATGGTGATCGTTCTCTCTCGTCGCATGGCGGAACCCGGCCGCCGATGACTTCAGCCCCCGCTGGTATCAGCGGGCAATGATGTGAGAGTATCAGTGCATGCTGACTTCAGTCGATCCTGATGTGATCCGGGTGCTGGGCGATCCGCTCCGCCTGAAAATCGTGTCCCTGCTGGCGCGCGAGACGCTCTGTACGACGCACCTGGTCGAGGAGACCGGAGCCAGGCAGACCAATCTGTCCAACCACATGAAGGTGCTGCGCGAGGCCAAGATGGTGGAGACCGAGCCGTGCGGCCGCTTCACGTACTACAAGCTCAAGCCCGAGGTCCTGTCCGGGCTCTCCGAGCAGTTCGCCGCGCTGGCCGCCTCCGCCCGCACCGCCGCCGAGAACAAGAGGGCTTGCCCGTGACCTCCACCGAGCCCACCACCTCTACCCAGGGCGCCGGCCCGGCCGGGGACGACTCGATCGTCCAGAAGCTCTCCACCCTCGACCGTTATCTTGCGGTGTGGATCCTGCTGGCCATGGCCGTCGGGCTGGGCCTGGGCCGTCTCATCCCGGGGATGAACGACGCGCTCGCGAAGATCGAGATCGGCGGGATCTCCCTGCCGATCGCGCTCGGCCTGCTGGTCATGATGTACCCGGTCCTGGCCAAGGTCCGTTACGACAAGCTGGAGCGCGTCACCGGCGACAAGACGCTGATGGCGTCCTCGCTGGTCATTAACTGGATCGTCGGCCCGGCGGTGATGTTCGCCCTGGCGTGGATCTTCCTGCCGGACCTGCCCGAGTACCGCACCGGCCTGATCATCGTCGGCCTGGCCCGCTGCATCGCCATGGTCATCATCTGGAACGATCTGGCCTGCGGCGACCGTGAGGCCGCCGCCGTTCTCGTCGCCCTGAACTCGGTGTTCCAGGTCTTCGCGTTCGGTCTGCTGGGCTGGTTCTACCTCGACCTGCTGCCGCGCTGGATGAACCTCGGCGACGGTCAGGGCCTGGACGTGTCGGTGTGGCACATCGCCCTGAACGTGATCATCTTCCTCGGCATCCCGCTGCTGGCCGGGTTCCTCACCCGCCGCATCGGCGAGCAGAGGATGGGCCGCGAGAACTATGAGAATAAGTTCCTGCCGAAGATCGGCCCGTGGGCGCTGTACGGGCTGCTGTTCACGATCGTCATCCTCTTCGCCCTGCAGGGGAAGACCATCACCTCGCAGCCGCTGGACGTCGTACGGATTGCACTGCCCCTGCTGGTGTACTTCGCGATCATGTTCTTCGGTACGTTCGTGCTCGGCAAGGGCCTGGGCCTGGCCTACGACCGCACGGCGACGCTGGCGTTCACGGCGGCGGGCAACAACTTCGAGTTGGCCATCGCGGTCGCCATCGCCACCTTCGGTGTCACCTCCGGCCAGGCCCTGTCCGGCGTCGTCGGCCCGCTTATCGAAGTGCCGGTCCTCATCGGCCTGGTCTACGTCGCGCTCGCCTGGCGGAAGAAGTTCGCCGCCGACGCGGTGACCACGGCTCCATGACGCAGCACACGGATGTGGTGGTGGTCGGCGGCGGCCAGGCTGGGCTCGCCGCCGGCTACCACCTGCGCCGCCGCGGCCTCGACTTCGTGATCCTGGACGCCGATCCGGCGCCGGGCGGGTCCTGGCAGCACATGTGGGACTCGCTGCACCTGTTCTCCCCCGCCGAGCACTCCTCGCTGCCCGGACGGCTCATGCCGGCCCAGGCACGCGCGATCTATCCCGGCGCGGGGCACGTGGTGGACTACCTCGCCGACTACGAGAAGCGCTACGAGCTACCCGTCCAGCACGGCACCCGCGTTGACGCAGTGCGCCGCGACGGCGACCAGCTCCTGGTCGAGGCGGACTCCGGCACCTGGCAGGGGAAGGCGGTCATCAGCGCCACCGGAACGTGGTCGCGTCCCTTCCTGCCCGCCGTGCCCGGCCGGAGCGTCTTCACTGGACAACAGCTGCACACAGTCACCTACCGTTCCCCGGCAGACTTCACAGACCAGCGCGTCCTCGTGGTCGGCGGCGGGAACTCCGGCGCCCAGATCGCCGCCGACCTCACCCTCGGCGGACAGGCTGAGGTGACGTGGGTTACCCAACGTCCGCCGCGCTTCCTGCCGGACGACATTGACGGCCGTGCCCTGTTCGACGTCGCGACCTCACGCCGCCGCGCCCTCGAAGAAGGCCGTACCGACACGGGCGGGGTAGCCTCGCTCGGCGACATCGTCGCCGTACCCCCGGTCCGCGCCGCCCGCGACGCCGGACTCCTGACCGCGAAGCCGATGTTCTCCCGGCTCACCACCAATGGTGTCCAATGGGCCGACGGCAGCCACAGCGGCGCGGATGCGGTGATCTGGTGCACTGGCTTCCGCCCGGCGCTGGCCCATCTCGCCCCGCTGAGCCTGCGCGGCCCTCGCGGGCACATCCCCACCGATGGCACGCGCTCGCTCGGCGAGCCGCGGCTGCATCTGCTTGGCTACGGCGACTGGACCGGCCCGGCCTCGGCCACCCTCATCGGCGTCGGCCGTCCGGCCCGTGACGCCGCCCGCGCGATCGCACAGCTCCTGTAACCGTCGGGTGGCGGCGGGACTGGCGCTGGCACACCTCCGCGTACACGTCCCGCTCACCGCTCTTTCCCTGCCGTCCGTCCAGGCGTCAGGCGGCGGCCGGCAGGGCCAGCAGCTTGCCCATGGCGGCGAGCACCGCCGGCTCGACCCGGTAGTAGACCCAGGTGCCGCGCCGCTCGGAAGTCAGCAGCCCGGCCTCCTTGAGCTTCTTCAGGTGGTGGGACACCGTGGGCTGGGAGACGCCGACGTCGGAGATGTCGCACACGCACGCCTCCCCACCCTCGTGCGAGGCCACCGCGGAGAACAGCCGCAGCCGCACCGGGTCACCAAGCGCCTTGAACATCCGCGCGGCCCTCTCGGCCTCCTCGGCGGTCATCGGGCGTTCGGTCAGCGGCGGGCAGCACGGCGCCACACCCTGACCGTCGGCGGGTTCGAGCAGCGGCAGCACCTTCGCATTCGACATGCGTCTATGTTGACACACGTCGAACCAGCGGGGCGAGGGGCGTCACCGGCGCGCGAGGCGGGAGGCCAGGCGCCGGGCGATCCGCTGCGCGTCCCGGCCCGCGCCGCGCAATGAGTTCGACGACAGGCTGCGCTGCCACTCCAGCCCGACGAACGCTAGCCCCGGCACCCCGGTGGCGAGGCCCTCGCGGTGCCGGGGGCTCCCGTCGGCGTCCAGGGCACCGTCGAGATGAGCGAGGTAGGGCAGGTTGGGGCGGTATCCGGTGGCGAGCACGATTGCGTCGACCTCCTCCCGCTGTCCGTCCGGCCAGATGAGCTTGGCCCCGTCGGTGCCGGTGAACATGGGGCGCCGGTCGGGCTGCCCGGCGGCCAGGGCGGCCCGGTAGCGGCCGTTGTCGATGACCGGCTGCGCCGGCGGGTGCGACAGGAGACGGCCGAGGGGCGCGGTGTCCAGGCCGGTGCGCTTGGTCCAGAAGGGCAGGTCGCGGCCGAGGATGTGCTGCGCCGCGAACTTGACCGGCCCGCGGGTGGCGAGCGTGACGCGTGCGGTCCTGGCGAGTTCGGCGACGATCTGCACCGCGGAGTTCCCGGCTCCGACCACGATCACGCGGCGGCCCGCGAGCGGGGCTGGATTGCGGTAGTCGGCGGCGTGCAGCACCTGGCCGGTGTACTCCTTGATGCCCGGCAGCGCTGGCCGGTACGGGCGCCCGAACGTCCCCGACGGCCCGCGCGGACAGCCGGTCGCCGCCCTCCAGTTCCACTTCGAAGGCATCCCCGGTGCGGTGGACCGTGCTGACACGGCAGTTGGTGCGGATGTCGGCGTTCAGGCGGTCGGTGTAGGCGGTGAGGTAGGCGACGACCTCGTCGCGGTGCGGATACCGCTCTCGGTCGGCGCCCGGGAACGGCATCCCGGGCAGCGAGCTGTACCGGGCGGGCGAGAACAAGGTGAGGCTGTCGTAGTAGCGCGGCCACGACCCGAGCGCCCGACCGGATGCCTCCAGCACCACCGGCCGCAGCCCGCGCCGGAGCAGCGCGTGGGCGGTGGCGAGTCCGGACTGGCCCCCGCCGATCACGGCGACGTCGATGTGCTCCATCAGCAGATCTCCCCTCAGGTTCGATGAATGTCTATGTTGACGCTTATCAATACAGGTGTCATGCTGGGCCGCGCAAGCCATCGACAGATGTCGAAACACGCAAGGAGTCGCCGTGAACGCGCCCGCCACCACCGAGCTGCCCGTCGTCGTGATCGGAGCCGGCCCCGCCGGTCTGGCCGCCGCCGCCCACCTGATCGACCAGGGCATCGAGCCCCTGGTCCTGGAAGCCGGTCCCACGGCCGGCGCCGCGGTGCGCGAGTGGGCGCACGTGCGCCTGTTCTCCACCTGGGGTGAGGTCGTCGACCCGGCCGCCGAAAAGCTCCTGGCTCCCACCGGCTGGACCCGCCCCGACCCGGCGACCTACCCCTCCGGCGGCGACTGGGCCGACCTCTACCTGCAGCCGCTCGCCGATGCCCTCGGCGACCGTGTCCGCACCGGCGCCACCGTCACCGGCGTCTCGCGCACCGGCCGGGACCGCATCGTGGACGCCGATCGCGAGACCCAGCCGTTCGTTGTGCACAGCGCCCACGCCGACGGCCGCCAGGAGCGCGTCTTCGCCCGCGCGGTCATCGACGCCTCCGGCACCTGGGCCACGCCCAGCCCGGCCGGCGGCAGCGGCCTTGCCGCCCTCGGCGAGAGGGCCGCCGCCGACCGGATCACCTACCGTGTCCCGGACCTGAAGGACCCGGCCGTCCGCGCACGGTATGCGGGCAAGCGCACCGCCGTGATCGGCTCCGGCGCCTCCGCCTTCACCGCGCTCGCCTACCTCGCCGACCTCGCCAAGTCCGACGACGGCGCGGGGACGAAGGGGGTGTGGATCCTGCGCAGGGGCATCTCCGGCTCCACCTTCGGCGGTGGCGAAGCCGACCAGCTCCCCGCCCGCGGCGCCCTCGGGCTGGCGGCCAAGGCCGCCGTCGACGCCGGTCACGCGGACGCGGTCACCGGCTTCCGCACCGAGGCCATCGAACGGGACGACGAGGGCCGCCTGGTCCTGGTCGGCGAGGACGGGCACGGCCTGGACGCGGTCGACGAGGTGATCGTGCTGACCGGTTTCCGCCCCGACCTCACCTTCCTTGACGAGCTGCGCCTGGGCCTGGACGAGCGGCTTCAGGCGCCGGTCGAGCTGGCTCCGCTGATCGACCCCAACCAGCACTCCTGCGGCACCGTCTACCCCCACGGCCACCGCGAGCTCTCCCACCCGGAGCAGGGCGTGTACCTGGTCGGGATGAAGTCCTACGGCCGCGCACCGACCTTCCTGGCGATGACCGGCTACGAGCAGGTCCGCTCCGTCGCCGCCGCCATCGCCGGCGACCTCGCCTCCGCCGACCGGGTTGAACTCACCCTGCCCGAGACCGGAGTCTGCGGCGGCGCCGGTCTCTTCGACACCCCTGACACCCAGGAAACCGACGGCGGGGGCTGCTGCGCGCCCACCCCGCAGCTCGTCCAGCTCGGCGCCCCCGCCACGGTCGGGGCGGGAGCCGAGCAGGACCCGGCGGGCGGCTGCTGCGGCTCGTGACCGGCCTGGGCACCCCCGCGCGCGGGGCCGCGACCGGAACAGGGGACCGGTCGCGGCCCCGCGCCGCCCTGCCCGCCCTGTGCGCCACGCAGATCGTGAGCTGGGGCATCGTCTACTACGCCTTCCCCGTCCTCAACCCGCAGATCACCGCCGCGACCGGCTGGCCGACCGGGGCGACCACCGCGGCGTTCTCCCTGGGTCTCGTCGTCTCCGCCCTCGCCGGGATCCGCGTCGGGCGCATCCTCGACCGGCGCGGCCCGCGCACCGTCATGACCGTCGGCTCCGTGCTCGGCGTGGTCAGCCTGCTGATCGTGGCAGCCGCCCCGAACATTCCAATCTTCGTGGCCGGTTGGGCGTTGGCCGGGCTCGCGATGGCATCCACCTTCTACCAGCCCGCGTTCGCCGCCCTCACCCGCTGGCGGGCCCCCGACCACGTGCGCGCACTGACCGTCCTCACCCTCGCCGGCGGGCTCGCCTCCACCGTCTTCGCGCCCCTGACCGCGGCCCTCTCCGACCACCTGGGCTGGCGCCACACCTACCTCGTGCTCGCCGGCATCCTCGCCCTCATCACCATCCCCGCCCACGCCCTGGCGCTGCGCGCGCCCTGGCCCGACGCTCCAACAGGCTCCCCGCACGCGGCCGAAGGCGCTGCCGGGATCGGGCGCAGCCGGCCGTTCCTTCTGCTCGCCGCCGCGTTCACCCTCTCGGGCTTCGCGATGTACGCCGTCGTCGTCGCCCTCGTCCCGCTTCTCCTGGAACGGGGGTACACCACCAGTCAGGCCGCCTGGGCCCTCGGTATCGGCGGCGCCGGACAGACCCTGGGCCGCACCCTGTACGCCGCGCTCGCCCGCCGCACCACCGCCACGGCCCGTACGACGATCCTGATCGCGCTTGGCGGGCTGGCCACCGCCGCGTTCGCCGCCGTGCCCGGCCCCTACGCCCTGCTCGTCACGGCGTCGGTTGTGGCCGGCATGGTCCGCGGCAACCTCACCCTGCTCCAGGCCACCGCCATCACCGACCGCTGGGGTACCACGCACTACGGCCGCCTCTCCGGGCTCCTCGCAGCCCCGGCAACCGCAGCAGCAGCCTGCGCGCCATTCGCCGGTGCGGCCCTGGCCGTGCCGCTCGGCGGCTACGGACCGCTCTTCTGCCTCCTGGCCGTCGTCTCTGCGGCTGCCGCGCTCATCGCTCCATGGACAGCCGCCTGCTCCGCACGCCGCCGATCCCCACATGGCTCTGTCCATGCGAACGGACAGCACTTCGACACCGGTTCGTCAGGCGCCAGGCCGCGGGAGCCGGGGTGAATTGTTCACGAAGTTCGACAGCGCCGCCCCAGAGCGTGATGCGGGACTCCACGCCCGGGATCGATCCACGATTTCCTGAATTCAGGGATTGCTGTACTCTCGTGGAGTGCTGACTGTTGCCTCTGACATCGAGGTGCTGGCCCGGTTCGGCCGCGCGCTCGCCGACCCGATCCGCTGCCGCATCCTGCTCGCCCTCCGCGACGCCCCGGCCTACCCGGCCGCCCTCGCCGACGTCCTCAGCGTCTCGCGGACCCGGCTGTCAAACCACCTCGCGTGCCTGCGCGACTGCGGCCTGGTCGTCACCACCCCCGACGGCCGCCGCACCCGCTACGAACTCGCCGACGAGCGCCTCGGCCACGCACTCGACGACCTGCGTAGCGCCGTGGTCGCCGTCGCAACCGACCGGATCTGCACGGACGCCGACGAGAAGGGGTGCTGCTGACCATGACCGCGGAGATCTCCATATCCCTGGGCCCCACCCCTGCCCGGCGCGACGCGCTCGCCAAGCGGATACGACTGCTGGTCGCCGCGACCATCACCTACAACGTCATCGAGGCGATCGTCGCCATCACTGCCGGGACGATCGCCTCCTCCACGGCCTTGGTCGGCTTCGGTCTCGACTCGGTCATCGAGGTGTCCTCCGCCGCCGCGGTCGCCTGGCAGTTCTCCGCCCGCGAGCACGCCGTGCGTGAAGCCCGGGAGAAGACCACCCTGCGGATCATCGCCGTGTCGTTCTTCGCGCTCGCCGCGTACGTTGCGATCGATGCCGCCCGCGCACTGGCCGGGACCGGTGAGGCAGATCGGTCAATCCCCGGCATCGTCATCGCGGCACTGTCGCTGGCGATCATGCCGTTCCTGTCCGCCGCCCAGCGCAAGGCCGGCCGTGAACTCGGCTCCGCCAGCGCGGTCGCCGACTCCAAGCAGACGCTGCTGTGCACCTACCTGTCCGCCGTGCTGCTCGTCGGCCTGGTGCTCAACGCGACCCTCGGTTGGTCCTGGGCCGACCCGATCGCGGCGATCGTCATCGCCGCCATCGCGGTCAGGGAAGGCCGCGATGCGTGGCGAGGCAAGGGCTGTTGCGCTCCCACCGCCCACACTCCGGTCCTCACCGGGCCCGCCGTAGCCGTGACGGACACGTGCGGCTGCGAGCCGGGCTGCACCTGCTGCTCGTGAACATCTCGTTGCAGATCCACTCCCGCCTGCTCCGATCCACCGATACTGACCCGGCGATCGAGACAGGGCGGGGGCAGCGGTGGAGTGGACGATCTGGGCCGGGTTCGCAGCCGGCCTGCTGATCTCGACGGTGACCGTACCGGTCGGCGTGTCCGGAGCGGTCTTCCTCCTGCCGATCCAGCTCAGCGTCCTCGGCGTGCCGAGTCCCGCTGTCACGCCGACGAACCTGCTGTTCAATGTGGTGGCCGGACCAGGCGCACTGTGGCGCTACCGCCGCGACGGCGCTCTGCGCGGCGGACTGACCCGGCGCCTGGTCATCTGGACGCTGCCCGGTGTCATCGCCGGCGCCGCCCTCCGCGTCTTCGCCCTCCCCGGCCCCGGCGTATTCCGCCTCCTGGTCGCCGCCTTCCTGCTGCCTCTGGGCGCCTGGCTGTGCCTGCGCACCCTGCGCCCGGCCCGCCACCACACGGGCCTCCAAACAGGCGAGCCGCCCTCGCCCGCGCTCGCCGCGCTGGCCCTGAGCGTCGGGCTGGTGGGCGGGATCTACGGAATCGGCGGGGGCTCCCTGCTCGGCCCCATCCTCGCCGCACGCGGCATACCCATGGCCCGTCTCGCACCGGCCACACTCGCCGCGACCTTCACCACCTCGCTCACCGGAGCCACCGCGTACGCCGTGTTGGCCGCGGTGAGCTCCGGGCCCGTCGCCCCCGATTGGTGGCTCGGCGTGGCCTGCGGCCTCGGAGGTCTGATCGGCGGCTACCTCGGCGCCCGGCTCCAGCCGCACCTTCCCGAGACCGCGCTCCGTCTCCTCCTCGGCACACTCGCCGCCGCTCTCGGCTCGCTGTACGCCGCCCAGGCCCTCGTGAGGTGAGCGGCGCGGCCGGTCAGTTGATACACGCGGCGTACGCGGCAAGGAGGCGCCTGAAGTTGTCGTCCGGCTTAAAGGTGGCCGCCAACTCCTACGGGGCGACGATCAAGCCGAACCTGCACGCTCACGGACACCAAGGAAACGTTCGCAATCCGGTTCGGACCTCACTGCGTCCCAGAATCCATGAACCTGCGCGCTTCCGACTGCGACGTGCTCACCGTCCCCGGCTGCGATGTCCGCCTCGTCGTCTACACGGTGGCCGCTGGCTCCGCCGACGCGGAGAAACTGGAGTTCCTGCGCGTCACCAACGGAGTCCCCGCCGACGGCTCCTCACTGGCCATCCGGCGGGCCAGCAAGGGCCAGACCTCGCCGACCACGCGGGTAATCACAGAATGATCCACACCGAACCAGCAGGCCAGCACGTCGTGATGGTGTCCCCCTATCCGAGCAGGGTCATGGCCGTAGCGATTTCGCGATCTGGTGCATTGTCAGTGCCCGTTCATACCCTGATGAGTTATGGCGAACGGCGTGTGGCACACCGGCTATCACATCAAGATCGAGTTAACGCATGCGGATCTCGGACACCCGGACCGTCCCGGTCTGCTCGACGAGATCGCCGTGCCGATCGAGCGGCGCGACCGTGAGCTGCTGCAGTGTTTGCAGCATCACGACACCGGCATCTGCCGAGCCGAAGAAGAGGACCGGTCCCCCTGGATGACGATCCGTCGGCGCACCGTCGACGGGGTCACGACCCTGGTGGCCGCGCATTTGCCGGTACGCACGAAACCGACAGCTGATGAGACCGACAAGCACAAGGCTCTCAAGGAGCGGATCGCGCGTGCCGCGCACCGCCAGGGCCTCTCAGCGCAGATTGAGGCCCGCAGCACGGACGGGAAGGTACGCAACGACGTCCTGGTGTCGGGCAGTGCAGGGCGCGTCGGATGGGAGGTGCAGTACTCGCCGATCACAGCATCGACAGTTCGACGGCGTTCAACTGCCGCCGCGGACCGCGGGATCATGCCCTTATGGGTGACCAACGATGACCGGGCGGCGCTGATCGACCGGGCACCCTGGGTGCGGGTCGATGATTGGCCCTGGCGCGACATCGCCTCCGAACGCACGATGCTCGTACGCGGCGGAGTACGGCATCTACAGGACTGGGCCTGCACACCAGCCGCCCAAAGACCCTGCCCCCTCAACGGCACTTCGTGCGGGGGCCTGCACGTAGCCTGGACCCTGCCGGCCCTATGCCTGCCGCCCAAGCCACACACCCAAGTCGACGCCCTCGTCGCGGCCAGCGCCGAGGGCGACTACGTGCCCATGAAGATCCCCGCCCAGCACTACCCCCGGGCTTCGACACGACTGTGGGCACCGACAGCCGACCGGGACCGCTGGCGCAACATCATCGGCGAGGACGAACCACTGCCCGACGCCGACCCCCCGGCGGAAGCAGGTCTGACGTTCACCGAAGAGGACCTCGACTCCACCTGCCGCTACGGCGAGGACACCCGCGTCTTCGACGACCGACGACCACGCCGCGATCACGCGGACGCATCCGGCCTGCACACCTTCCCCGAAGTACCCCAGCGGATATTCCGCATCCCCCGACAACCTCAGCGCCTCAACGTCGGCCCCGAGCAGCGCGCCGAGGCAGCACAGCGCTACGGCTGTCCCATCTGGCACGTCGGTCCGTGCGCCGGTTGCGGTGCACCCATTCATCGCTACGGACCGGGCTCAGCGCACGCCTGCGCCGCCTGCTCACAGCGCGTGCGCTAGGCGGTGGTGCCTCATCAGCGTGTGGTCGCCTCGGGCCCCGGCAGGAGTCCTCCCGATGTCCGTCACAGCGGACCAGTGGCGGCCGGAGGGCGCTGTTCCGTAGACGGGCCACGCAACACGTCTCGTCCGAACGAACGTCCTCTCCGGGCGCTCGGAATTGCCGTGGAAGTTAAGGGCATTGTCTCCGGGGCAACACACCCGGGAACCGAGGGAGGTCCACATGCACCAGACCCTCAACGAGCGGCAGCAGGCCGTGCTCGACTGGGTGGGCCAAGGGTCTCCCGACGGAGTCTGGTCGGACAGCGCATACAAGGTCAGCGCTCAGGCCCTGCAGAACCGCGGGCTGATCAAAATCTCCAAACGCGGCGGACGTTGGAGTGCCCACCTCACCGACAAAGGCCGACAGGATCTCACCGGCCGCGGCATCCGCCCTACGGAGCGCAACGCCGAGCCGACGCAGCGGCCCGGCCGAAAACCGCCACCGCCACCGCCACCGCCCCCGCCCCCGCCGAAGACAGTGCCGAAGGCCCGTACGAACTACGCGGACCAACTCCTCGAAGAACTGGCCGCGAACGATGGTTGCCTCATCAAGCCCCTCGAATCCGGCCCGCACACCGTGAATTGGGCGTCACGGGTCAGCGCCGCCCGCAAGTCCGGCAAGATCCCCCACACACAGGAGCTCTACGGATACCGCACGCACCGCGGCTATGAAATCAAGCTCGTCGACATCCCCGCCTGGCGGCTTGCCGAACTCACTCCACTTCTCGTTCCGGCCAGACTCACCAAACCCCACTCCGTCGTGGCCGCTCTCCAAAAACAGCCGCAGCCCATGGGCCTGACAAAACTCGTTCAAGGCCGAGCCTTGCGCATCATCCAAGCCCTCATCACCGCCACCGAAACACAAGGCCACAAGGCAGCGCTCGGCACCACCCAGGGCACTCCCCCACCCCATCGGCGCCGCAAAGCACCAGGGCACTTCACCATCACCGCCCAAGGCGAAAGCGTCGGATTCCTCGTCCTCCAGGAACAGGACCGCAGCGAACACGTCCCCACCGACAAGGAACTCGCCGAAGCCAAGAAGTACTCCTGGATGCGCATCGCCCGCTTCGACTACACGCCCTCGAACCGTCTTCGCTTCATCCTCCGCGGCGGCTCCCCGCACCGCGCCAGTGAATGGGCTGATCTCCCCGACCGACCATTGGAAGACCAACTCGCCGAGATCGCGCAGGAAATCGGCCTTCGTGGCGAAGCCGCGGAACGCAAACGCCGAGCGGATCAGCTAGCCCGAGAGGCGGAGCAACGGCGCTGGGAAGCCGCCATGCAAGAAGCCCGCGCCGCGTACGCCCATAGCTATCGCGTCAAACACCTCGGAGAACAGGCGGACGCCTGGCACGAGACCAAGCGGCTGACCGAATACGTCACAGCAGTGCGCGACCAAGCCACATCGCTGCCGCCTGGGCAGGAAAAGACCGAGATCGAGGCGTGGCTCGCCTTCGCGGATGCCCGCCTGCAACACCTCACCGCGACCGCCGCAGCGCCGAAGCTGCCCTCCCCACCGAAGCCCAGCAGCGACGACCTCAAGCCGTTCCTCGGCCATTGGAGCCCTTACGGACCCCGCTCCCACTGAGCCCCAAACCAGACAATAAAGGACAGCCCTTCACCAAGGGGCGGCAAAGAAGGGCCCCAACAAACCTCACCCGACGCACCGCCACCTGCACTAACGGCGGCCTGACGGGCCATCAGAACGTGCGTCAAACGTGCGTCAGAAGGGCCTCACGTGCGTCGAACATGCGTCAAGATATCGCCCGTAACGCACACAACGCACATAATGCACACGCGCTAAAACAGCAGGTCAGCGGCCTTTTTCAGCAGGCTCAAGGATGGCGACGCATTCGACATGATGGGTCATCGGGAACAAATCGAACGCCCGCAGCGTCCGCACCTTGTACCCGCCCTCCGCGAAGTACGCCAGGTCCCGCGCCAGCGCCGCCGGGTCGCAGGCCACGTACGCGATCTTGCGTGCCCCAAGCCCCGTCAGGCGCTTGACGACCTGCTTGCCGGCACCCGCGCGCGGCGGGTCCAGGACGATCAGGTCGCATTCCGTGATGCCGGTGCGCGGCAGGATCTGGTCGACCTTGCCGTGCTCGATGCGGACCCGGTCCAGGTCCTTGAGGTTGTGGCGGGCGTCCTCGACCGCGCGCTTGCCGGACTCGATGCCGAGCACCGCGCCCTTCTCGCCGATGCGCTGGCCGATCGCGCCGGCGAACAGGCCGACGCCGCAGTAGAGGTCGAGCGCCATGTCGTTCTTGCGGGGCAGCAGGCCCTGCATGACCGCGCGGACCAGGGTGTCGGCCGCCTGCGGGTGGACCTGCCAGAAGCCGCCGGAGCCGACGCGGTAGGTGCGGTCGTCGGCGCGCTCGCGGACGAAGCCGCGGCCGTGGACGCGGTGCACACCGCCGTCGCGCTCGTCGACGCGCAGGACCGAGACGGGCTTGTCGAGCTCGACCAGCGGAAGGCGGCCGCCCTCGCGGGGGGTGAGGATGACCTGGCGGTCGTGGGAGCCGGTGGCGGCGATGGCCTCCACCGTGGCCATCTGGGGCCAGTCCTGCTTCTCGATGCCGAGCTCGGTCACGCCGGGCGCGGCGATCATGCACTGGTCGATGATCTCGATGTCGTGCGAGCGGTGCTTGCGCAGGCCGACGCGGCCGTCCTCGTCGATGGCGTACTGGACGCGGGTGCGCCAGGCGGGCACCTCGCCCGGCGGGAGCTTGTCGCCCTCGGCCGGCATGACGGTGCCGTCCCAGCCCGCCTCTTCGGGGGTCAGGCCCGCGAGGCGCTGGAGCTGTTCGGCGATCACCTCGCCCTTGAGCCGGCGCTGGGCGCCCGGCTTGGCGTGCTGCCAGTCGCAGCCGCCGCACTTGCCGGGGCCGGCGAAGGGGCACGGGGCCTTCACCCGGTCCTTGGACTCCTCGATGATCCGTACCGCGTCGGCGCGCAGGAAGCGGGAGTCGGTGGCGCCGTCGGTCACCCGGGCGACGACCTTCTCGCCGGGCAGCGTGTGGCGTACGAACAGGACCTGGCCACCGGAGGTGCGGGCGATGCAGTGGCCGCCGTGGGCGACCGGGCCGACCTCCACCTCGTACTCCTGGCCGACCAGGGACTCCCCCGCCTGCGTCTCCTCTGCCTGCGATTCCCCGGTCTGCGGCGAAGTGGATTCGTTCTGCATGAGGGGGTGGCTCCAGAGATCAAAGGGAAACGGGAAACGGGACGCGGGGCGCCGAGGCGGCGCGCGCGAAGGTGAGCGGCCGGACAACAACCTACGAGTCTACGTGGGTGTCGTCCGGCCGCTTACCAGGAACGGATACCGCAGGAGCGGCTACCGCGCGTCAGCCTTTGTGCGTCGGCTCCTTGTGCTTGCGCTCCACGGGGCCGCGGCGCACCGAACCGGGGGCGATCCAGTCCGCGCGCCTGCGGGCCCGCTTCTTGGCCGCTTCGGAGGACTCCAGCTGGTACGGGACGGAGGTGACCATCACACCGGGGGTGAAGAGCAGGCGGCCCTTGAGCCTGAGGGCGCTCTGGTTGTGGAGCAGGTGCTCGTACCAGTGGCCGACGACGTACTCCGGGATGTAGACGCTCACGACGTCGCGCGGGCTCTCCCGGCGCAGGCTCTTGACGTAGTCGATGACCGGGCGGGTCACCTCTCGGTACGGGGAGTCGAGGATCTTCAGCGGGACGTTGATGCCGCGCCGCTCCCAGTCCTCCTTGAGCGCCTTCGTCTCGGCCGGGTCGACGCTGATGGAGAGCGCCTCCAGGTGGTCCGTGCGGATCAGCTTCGCGTACGCGAGCGCGCGCAGGGTGGGGCGGTGGAGTTTGGAGACCAGGACGATCGAGTGGACCCGGGAGGGCCGGATGGTCTCGTCCGAGGGGGTCTCGTCGGCGGCGATCTCCGCGGCGACCCGGTCGTAGTGCTTACGGATCGCGGTCATCGTGCCGTAGAAGATCACCATGCCGAGCAGCGCGACCCAGGCGCCGTGGGTGAACTTGGTGGCGAGGACGACGACGAGCACCAGGCCGGTGAAGAAGGCGCCGAAGGTGTTGATCGCGCGGGAGCGGATCATGTGGCGGCGCTTGACCGGGTCCTTCTCCGCGCGCAGGTGCCGGTTCCAGTGCCGCACCATGCCGGTCTGGCTGAGCGTGAAGGAGACGAACACCCCGACGATGTAGAGCTGGATCAGCCGGGTCGAGTCGGCCCCGTAGATCCAGACCAGCAGGATCGCGGCGCCGGCCAGCAGCACGATGCCGTTGGAGAAGGCGAGCCGGTCGCCGCGGGTGTGCAGCTGGCGGGGGAGGTAGCGGTCCTGGGCCAGGATCGAGCCCAGCAGCGGGAAGCCGTTGTACGCCGTGTTGGCGGCCAGGAAGAGGACGAGGGCGGTGGCCGCGGCGAGGATCACGAAGAAGAACGTGCCGTCACCGAAGACGGCGGCCGCGACCTGGGAGATCACCGGGTCCTGGACGAAGCCCGCACCGACCGGGGAGCCGTTGTTGATGAGGTCCTTCGCCGGGTTCTCGGCCATCTTGACGTCGGTGGCCATGGCCAGCCCGATGATGCCGCAGAACATGGTGACGGCCAGCAGGCCCATCATCGCGAGGGTGGTGGCGGCGTTCTTGCTCTTGGGCTTGCGGAACGCCGGGACGCCGTTGCTGATGGCCTCGACACCGGTCAGGGCCGCACAGCCGGAGGAGAACGCGCGCAGCAGCAGGAAGACCAGGGCGAAGCCCGCCAGGCCCTGGTGCTCGGCCTTGATCGTGTAGCCGGAGGTCGGGGCGTGCATGGTGTCGCCCAGGACCAGTCCGCGGAAGGCGCCCCACGCGATCATGATGAAGACGCCGGCCACGAACAGGTAGGTGGGGATGGCGAAGAGCTTGCCGGACTCCTTGACGCCGCGCAGGTTCATCAGCGTCAGCAGCACGATGGCGGCGATGGCGCACGCCGTCTTGTGTTCGACGACGAACGGGATCGCGGAGCCGAGGTTCTCCACCCCGGAGGCGATGGACACGGCGACGGTCAGGACGTAGTCGACCAGCAGTGCGCTGGCCACGGTCAGTCCGGCCTTCGGTCCGAGGTTGGTGGTGGCGACCTCGTAGTCGCCGCCGCCGCTCGGGTACGCGTGCACGTTCTGCCGGTAGGAGGCGACGACCGTGAACATCAGGACCACGACGGCGACCGCGATCCACGGGCTGAAGTGGTACGCCGACACGCCCGCGATGGACAGCACCAGGAGGACTTCTCCGGGTGCGTACGCCACCGAGGACAGCGGGTCGGATGCGAAGACGGGAAGGGCGATGCGCTTGGGGAGGAGCGTCTCCCCCAGTTTGTCGCTGCGCAGGGCCCGGCCGATCAGGATCCGTTTGGGCACGTCGGTCAGTTTGGACACGCTGAGGATCGTAAGGGTTCCGCGTGGGAGCGGCCCACGCACCACCCCCATGGCCCCGCAATCTCCTGCACTCGGCGGGAAAAGCCACGGAATCCTTAACGGAATCCTTGCACCGCGACCCTCGGATGCGGCGCGCATGCCCGTTGCGGCACTTCGGGGAACGCCGCCTTTGCCACAGTGCCCCCGCGATGAGCACACTCGAATGAGGCAACGCACCCGGCGCCGCTTAAGCTCATCCTGGGCAACGGGACGAACCGTTGCCCCATTGTTTGCCCGGCCAGCCGAGGAATGAGTGTGAGCAGGGTGTTTTCGCAGGTCAGCCGGACGACCAGGACTGCGAGGTAGGCGCAAGGTGCACATCGTCATCATGGGCTGCGGGCGAGTGGGGGCCGCTCTCGCGCAGACCCTGGAGCAGCAGGGGCACACGGTCGCCGTCATCGACCAGGACCCCACGGCGTTCCGGCGCCTCGGATCCGGCTTCGGCGGCCGTCGCGTCACGGGTGTCGGCTTCGACCAGGACACTCTTCGCGAGTCGGGGATCGAGGAAGCCGGCGCGTTCGCCGCGGTGAGCAGCGGCGACAACTCGAACATCATCGCGGCCCGCGTGGCGCGCGAGATGTTCGGCATCGAGAACGTCGCGGCCAGGATCTACGACCCCCGGCGTGCCGAGGTGTACCAGCGCCTCGGCATCCCCACGGTCGCCACCGTGCGCTGGACCGCGGACCAGATGCTGCGCCGGCTGCTGCCTTCGGGCGCCGAGCCGCTGTGGCGGGATCCGAGCGGCGGTGTGCAGCTCGCCGAGGTGCACACCACACCGTCGTGGATCGGCCACAAGATCAGCACCCTGCAGGAGGAGACGGGCGTGCGTGTGGCCTTCCTCACCCGGTTGGGCGAAGCCATACTGCCGTCCTCGCAGACGGTGCTGCAGGAGGGCGACCTCGTCCACGTGATGATGCGTACGGACGAGATCGCGAAGGTCGAGGCGGCCTTCGCCGAGGGCCCTGAGGAGGGCGGTCACTGATGCGTGTCGCGATTGCCGGGGCCGGCGCGGTGGGCCGTTCCATCGCGGCTGAGCTGCTGGAGAACGGGCACGAGGTGCTGCTCGTCGACAAGGCGCCGACCGCCATCTCGGTGGAGCGGGTGCCGATGGCCGAGTGGCTGCTCGCGGACGCCTGCGAGATCACCTCCCTGGACGAGGCGGCGCTGCAGCGGTGCAACGTCGTGATCGCGGCGACCGGCGACGACAAGGTGAACCTGGTCGTCTCGCTGCTCGCCAAGACGGAGTACGGCGTGCCGCGCGTCGTCGCCCGGGTGAACAACCCGAAGAACGAGTGGCTGTTCAACGAGTCCTGGGGCGTCGACGTGGCGGTCTCCACGCCGCGTCTGATGTCGGCACTCGTCGAGGAGGCGGTGAGCGTCGGCGATCTGGTCCGGCTGCTGCGCTTCAGCCACGGCGACGCGAACCTGGTCGAGCTGACGCTGCCACCTGAGTCGGCGCTGGCGGGCACCCAGGTCGGGGAGGTCGCCTGGCCGGAGGACACCTCGCTGGTCACGATCATCCGCGGGCAACGCGTACTGACGCCGAGCTCCGAGGAGTCCCTGGAGGCCGGGGACGAGTTGCTGTTCGTCGCGGCCCAGGCACGCGAGGAGCAGCTGGAGGACCTGCTGTCGGTGCGCCGGGGCGACCCGGAGAACTGACGGACGTGGGAGGGGCCCGGGACCGCCGATGGCGGTGCCGGGCCCCTCCCCTGTGGTGTGCCGGTTCCTCAGTACTCCTGGCCGCGGGCCGCTTCGGCGGCGGCCGCCTTACGGGCCTTCTCGGCCTGCTCCTCGGCCTCCATCTCGGCGAAGACGTCGATGGGCGGCGGCGCCTTGGCGAGGAAGACCCAGGTGAGATAGACCGCCAGCAGGAACGGCGGGATCTTCAGGGCGATCAGGACCCAGCCGAACTGGGTGGTGTCGGCCCACCAGTACAGCGGGAAGAGGATCGCGCACTTGGCGAGCAGGATCAGTCCCCAGGCGTAGCTGGCCTTGGCGTAGGCCTTCTTGCGGCCGGGGTTCCGGGTGCGCCAGGAGAGGTTCTCCTTGAACACCGGGCCCAGGATGAGTCCGATCAGCGGAAGGCCCGCGAGCGTGGTGACCAGGTAGGCGAGCGCCAGCCCGAGCGTGTAGATCATGCCCGGGAGGTAGAAGTCCTTGGCGTTGCCCGTCATCTTCGCGAAGACGACGCCGAAGGCCACACCGAAGACACCGCTGAAGGCGTGCTTGACGGTGTCCTTGCGGATCAGCCGGACGGCCACGAGCACCAGCGACACCGCGACGGCCGCGATGGCCGAATTGGTGAGGTTCTTGTCGATGGTGAAGATGGTGACGAAGAGCAGTCCGGGAAGGACCGTCTCCACCATGCCCCGGATGCCGCCGAAGGCCTCGAAGAGCGCGGCCTCGGTGACCGCCTTCGCGTCGGCCTCCTGCTGGTCGGTGGTGCGGTCCGTGTCGGACGTCGGCTTGTCGAGAGACGTCACCGGCTACTCCTTGCCGAGCGGTCGGAGTTCGTATTTGGGATTGAACAGCACCCGGCGCCCGTGGCTCATGGAGATGCGGCCGGAGGCGATGAGCTTGCGGCCCGGCTCGATGCCCACGATGGAGCGGCGGCCGAGCCAGACCACGTCCAGCGGCGCGGTGCCGTCGAAGAGCTCCGCCTCGAGGGCGGGCACTCCGGCGCGCGGTCGCAGGGTGACCGTCCGCAAGGTACCAGTGACCTTCACGATCTGGCGGTCGGTGCACTCGGAGATCCGGGTGCATCCCGACGCCTGTGAGTCCTCCTCCAGCTCCTCGCACTCCAGGTCCTCCTGGGAGCTGGAGAGCCGGTCGAGCATGCGCCGGAAGCGCCCGGAGGGCCGCTCGGCCTTCTGGGACTTCTCGGATCGGGGAACAGCACTCATACCCGAAGGGTACCGGTCTCCCGGAGTCCTGAAGGGTGGCCGCCATCTCACTCGAACGGGTTACGCGGGACCCGGCCGCCGGGCCCTCAGGCGCGCTCGAAGCGGTAGCCCATCCCGGGTTCGGTGACGAAGTGCCGGGGGTGCGAGGGGTCGGCCTCCAGCTTGCGCCTCAGCTGGGCCATGTAGACCCGCAGGTAGTTGGTCTCGGTGCCGTACGAGGGCCCCCAGACCTCCTGGAGCAGCTGTTTCTGGCTGACCAGCCGGCCGCTGTTGCGGACCAGGACCTCCAGCAGGTGCCACTCGGTGGGGGTGAGCCGTACGTCGCGCCCGTCGCGGTGGACCTTCTTGGCGGCGAGGTCGACGGTGAAGCCCTCGGTCTCGACGAGCCCGAGCTCGTCGCCGCCGTCCTGGCCGACGGGCTCGGCGCGTCGCACCGAGGCGCGCAGCCGGGCCAGCAGTTCGTCCATGCCGAACGGTTTGGTGACGTAGTCGTCGGCCCCGGCGTCCAGTGCCTCGACCTTCTCGTCGGAGGTGTGCCGGGCGGAGAGCACCAGGATCGGCACCCGGGTCCAGCCGCGCAGGCCCCTGATCACCTCGACGCCGTCCATGTCCGGAAGCCCCAGGTCCAGGATGACGACGTCGGGGTGGCGGGCGGCGGCCAGCTGGAGCGCGGTGGCCCCGTCGGGCGCCGCGTCCACCTCGTACTTGCGCGCCTTCAGGTTGATCACGAGGGCGCGTACGATCTGCGGCTCGTCGTCGACCACAAGCACCCGGGTCATCGCGGTCCTGCCTTTCTGCTGTACGTGGATCGGAACGTCTGTGCTGTCCGGGGGCGGAGGAGCCCGCCGCTCATGAGGTGACCCGTTCGGGCAGGCCGGGGCCGGCCGGTGCGTGTCCGGCGGCCGCCTTGAGGGTCAGGACCATGGTGAGGCCTCCGCCGGGGGTGTCCTCGGCGTCCAGCGTGCCGCCCATGGACTCGACGAAGCCGCGGGCCACGGCGAGGCCCAGGCCCACTCCCGCGCCGCGTGGGGCGTCCCCGTAGCGCTGGAAGGGCTCGAAGATGCGTTCCTTGGCCTCGTCGGGGACGCCTCGGCCGCCGTCGGCCACGCGGAGCTCGACCCGGGCGCCGAGGGCGCTGGCGGCCACGGTGACCCGGTCGCCGTCGGGGCTGTACTTGACGGCGTTCTCCACGATGTTGGCGACGGCCCGCTCCAGCAGCCCGGGGTCGACGGCGACCATGGGCAGCGTTTCGGGGATGTCCAGCTCGACGCTGTCCTCGGGGACGCCGCCGAGGGCCATGGGCACGACCTCGTCGAGGTCGATCTCGCGGATCAGCGGCGTGACGGTGCCGGTCTGCAGCCGGGACATGTCGAGGAGGTTGCCGACGAGGTGGTCGAGGCGGTCGGCGCCGTTCTCGATGCCTTCGAGGAGTTCGGCCTCGTCGTCGTCGGACCAGGCGACGTCGTCGGAGCGCAGCGAGCTGACGGCGGCCTTGATGGCAGCCAGCGGGGTCCGCAGGTCGTGGCTGACGGCGGCCAGCAGCGCGGTCCTGATCCTGTTGCCCTCGGCGAGCCTGCGGGCCTCCTCGGCCTCGCCCACGAGGCGCTGGCGGTCCAGGACGACGGCGGCCTGGGCGGCGAACGCGCCGAGCACGCGGCGGTCCTCGGCGGGCAGCACCCGGCCGGAGAGGGCCAGGGCCATGTGGTCGCCGACGGGCATGTCCACATCGGCGTCCTCGGGCCGGGCGACCGGTGCCGGGCCGACGCTGCCCGCGCACGTCCACGGGTCGACGTCGCTCCGCCGCTCCAGCAGGGCGACGGACTCCATCGCGAACGTCTCGCGGACGCGGTCCAGGAGCGCCGCCAGCGTGGTCTCGCCGCGGAGCACGCTGCCGGCCAGGAAGGAGAGGATTTCGGACTCGGCGCGCAGTCGGGCGGCCTGATGGGTGCGGCGGGCCGCGAGGTCGACGACGGAGGCCACCGCGACCGCGACCGCGAAGAAGATCACGATGGCGACGAAGTTCTCGGGGTCCTGCACGGTCAGAGTGTGGGTGGGCGGGGTGAACCAGTAGTTCAGCAGGAAGGAGCCCACGGCGGCGGACGCGAGCGCGGGCCGCAGTCCGCCGAGCAGGGCCGCGGCGACGGTCATGAAGAGGAAGAGCAGGACGTCGTTGGCGAGCCCGGGGCCGTTCTCCATGCCCATGAGGAGCAGGGAGAGGAGTGCCGGTCCGCCCACGCCGGCGAGCCAGCCCCAGATGATGCGGGCGCGGCCGAGCCGGGCGCCGCGGGCGATGGGCAGGCCCCGGCCCTTGGCGACCTCGTCGTGGGTGACGATGTGGACGTCGAGATCGGTGCCGGACTCGCGGGCGACGGTGGCGCCGACGCCCGGTCCGTAGATGTACTGCCAGGCCTTGCGGCGGCTGGAGCCGAGGACGATCTGGGTGGCGTTGACGCCCCGGGCGAACTCGAGGAGCGCGGAGGGTATGTCGTCGCCGATGACGTGGTGGAACGTGCCGCCGAGGTCCTCGACGAGCGTGCGCTGGACGGTCAGCTCCTTGGGCGAGGCCGACGTCAGTCCGTCGCTGCGGGCGATGTAGACGGCGAGGATCTCGCTGCCGGAGCCCTTGGCCGCCATCCGGGAGGCGCGGCGGATCAGGGTGCGGCCCTCGGGGCCGCCGGTGAGTCCGACGACGATGCGTTCGCGGGCCTGCCAGGTGGTGCGGATGTTGTGCTCGCCCCGGTACTGCTGGAGGTACTCGTCGACCCGGTCGGCGACCCAGAGGAGGGCCAGCTCGCGCAGGGCGGTGAGGTTGCCGGGGCGGAAGTAGTTGGAGAGCGAGGCGTCGATCCGGTCCGGCTTGTAGATGTTGCCGTGGGCCATCCGCCGGCGCAGGGCCTGGGGTGACATGTCGACCAGTTCGAGCTGGTCGGCGCGGCGGACCACTTCGTCGGGCACGGTCTCGCGCTGGCGTACGCCGGTTATGGACTCGACGACGTCCCCGAGGGACTCCAGGTGCTGGATGTTGACGGTGGACACCACGTCGATGCCGGCCTGGAGGAGCTCTTCGACGTCCTGCCAGCGCTTGGCGTTGCGGGAGCCCGGCACATTGGTGTGCGCGAGTTCGTCCACGAGGGCGACGGCCGGGGCCCGCTCCAGGACGGCGTCGACGTCCATCTCGGTGAAGACGGCGGAGCGGTACTCGATCTCGCGGCGCCGGATCTGCTCCAGGCCGTGCAGCATGACCTCGGTGCGGGGCCGGTCATGGTGCTCGACGAAGCCGACGACGCAGTCGGTGCCCCGCTCCACCCGGCGGTGCGCCTCGGAGAGCATCGCGTACGTCTTGCCGACGCCGGGTGCCGCACCGAGGTAGATCCGAAGTTTGCCGCGCGCCATGGCCCCATCGTCTTTCCGAAGCCGGCTGCCTTCGCTGAGACCGGCGGCGGCCGGTGCGGCTGCCACCGTCGAAACTACCTCGCGGATTTCCGGCATATCGGGCGGGGGGGTGCGGGTGTGGTCCGTATTGACGTTTTTCTGATGCCCTGGCCGCGGGCCTCGGATGCCTGGTCAGTGCTCGATGATGTGCCCGTCGCTGAGTTCCAGCACCCGGTCGGCGAGCCCGAGCAGCTGGGCGTCGTGGGTGGCGACGAGTGCGGTGACGCCCTCGCTGTGGACGACGGCCCGCAGCAGCCGCATCACCGCGAGGCCGGTCTCCGCGTCCAGCTGTCCGGTGGGCTCGTCCGCGATCAGCAGGGCGGGCCGGTTGGCGAGCGCGCGGGCGATCGCCACGCGCTGCTGCTGGCCGCCGGAGAGCTCGCCGGGGCGCTGGGCGGCATGGTCGGCGAGGCCGACCAGGGACAGGAGCAGCGACACGCGCTCCTCGCGCTCGTGCGGGTCGGCCTTGCGCAGCCGCATGGGCACGCCGACGTTCTCCGCCGCGGTCAGGATCGGGATCAGGCCGAACGACTGGAAGATGAAGCCGACGCGGTCGCGGCGCAGCTCCAGGAGCCCGTTCTCGCCGAGCGAGGACAGGTCAGTGCCGTCCACGGTGATCCGGCCGCTGTCGGGGCTGTCGAGGCCGCCGACCAGGTTGAGCAGGGTCGTCTTGCCGGAGCCGGACCGCCCCTTGAGGGCGACGAGCTCACCGCGGGGCACCTCGAAGGACACGCCGCGCAGCGCGTGCACGGCTCCGGCGCCGGAGCCGTAGGAGCGGTGCAGGTCCTCGATCCGGACCATCGGCCGGTCGGCGACGGCCGTGCCGTTCTCCCCGCCGGTGTCCGTGGCGGCGGTGCTCTCGGTCATGTCGCTCCCCGTGTGTCGGTCCTGTCGGCCGCCAGTATGTGCACGCGGCCGGGGACCCGGCAATGCCCGGGTCCGGCTGTGGTGGCCTGACCCGGGCGTCCGGTGCGTTCAGCGCGGTCCGGCGTCGTTCGCGAGCTCGCGCAGCGCGATGTTGAGCTGGAGGACGTTGACGCGCGGTTCGCCGGCGAAGCCGAGGACGCGGCCGTCGGTGTGCTGGTCGACGAGCTCCGCGACCTGGGCGGCATCGAGGTGGTTGCGCGCGGCCACGCGGTTGACCTGGAGCTGGGCGTAGGCCGGGGAGATGTCCGGGTCGAGGCCCGATCCGGAGGAGGTGACGGCGTCGGCCGGTACCTGGGAGGGGCTGACGGGGTGGCCGGGGACGGAGTTGTCCTTGACGACGGCGGCCTTGGCGGCGGTGATCCGGTCGATGAGTTCGTCGTTGTCGCCGGAGCGGTTGGTCGCGCCGGAGAGGATGAGCGAGTACTGGGTGTTGACGCTGTTGGCGCCGAGGCCGTCGGAGGGGCGGGGCTGGAACCACCTGAGGTCGGGGGCCGCGCTCGTGCGGCCCTTCTCCAGGGGCAGGTCGTAGCGCTGGCCGATGAGGGCGGAGCCGACGACCTCGCCGTCCGCCGTGACCTCGGAGCCGTTGGCGCGGCCGGGCATGAGTCCCTGGGCGATGCCGGTGACGGCGAGCGGGTAGACGACGCCGCAGACCAGGGTCAGGACGAGCAGGGCGCGCAGTCCCGCCCAGAGCGGCCGGGCGGAGTTTCCTACGAAGTTGTTCATGGCAGGTCAGCCGATTCCGGGGATGAGGGAGATGATCAGGTCGATGATCTTGATGCCGATGAAGGGGGCGACCAGGCCGCCGAGCCCGTAGACGCCGAGGTTGCGCCGGAGCATCGAGTCGGCGCCGCTGGGCCGGTAGCGGACGCCCCTCAGGGCGAGCGGCACCAGCGCGACGATGATCAGCGCGTTGAAGATCACGGCGGCGAGGATCGCGGACCGCGGCGAGGACAGGTCCATGATGTTGAGCTTGTCCAGGCCCGGGTAGACCGCGGCGAACATCGCGGGAATGATCGCGAAGTACTTCGCGACGTCGTTGGCGAGGGAGAACGTCGTCAGTGCGCCCCGGGTGATCAGCAGCTGTTTGCCGATCTCCACGATCTCGATCAGCTTGGTCGGGTCGGAGTCCAGGTCCACCATGTTCCCGGCCTCCTTGGCGGCCGAGGTTCCGGTGTTCATGGCCACGCCGACATCGGCCTGGGCGAGCGCCGGGGCGTCGTTCGTGCCGTCGCCGGTCATCGCGACGAGCTTGCCGCCCGCCTGCTCCCGCCTGATGAGGGCCATCTTGTCCTCGGGCGTGGCCTCGGCGAGGAAGTCGTCGACGCCGGCCTCCTCGGCGATGGCCTGGGCGGTGAGCGGGTTGTCGCCGGTGATCATGACCGTACGGATGCCCATCCGGCGCAGTTCGCCGAACCGCGCCCGCATGCCCTCCTTGACGACGTCCTTGAGGTGGACGACACCCAGGACCCGGGCGCCGTCCGCGTCCTGGCGGGCCACCAGCAACGGGGTGCCGCCGGCCGCGGAGACGCGGTCGGTGAGGGCGCGGGCGTCCGCGGAGACGCTGCCGCCCCGGTCCTGCACCCAGGCGACGACCGATCCGCTCGCGCCCTTGCGGATCCGGTGTCCGTCGGTGTCCACGCCCGACATACGGGTCTGGGCGGTGAAGGCGATCCATTCGGCGTGCGCGAGCTCGCCCGGGTGCCGCTCGCGCAGGCCGTACTTCTCCTTGGCGAGGATCACCACGGACCGGCCCTCGGGCGTCTCGTCGGCCAGCGAGGAGAGCTGGGCGGCGTCCGCCAGTTCGGCCTCCGTCACGCCGGCGACCGGCAGGAACTCCGCCGCCTGGCGGTTGCCGAGGGTGATGGTGCCGGTCTTGTCGAGCAGCAGCGTCGACACGTCACCGGCGGCCTCGACGGCCCGGCCGGACAGGGCGAGCACGTTGCGCTGGACGAGGCGGTCCATGCCGGCGATGCCGATCGCGGAGAGCAGCGCGCCGATGGTGGTCGGGATCAGACAGACCAGCAGAGCGGCCAGCACGATCATGGACTGCTCGCCGCCGGCGTAGATCGCGAACGGCTGCAGGGTGACCACGACGAGCAGGAAGACGACGGTGAGGGACGCCAGGAGGATGTTCAGCGCGATCTCGTTGGGTGTCTTCTGCCGGGCCGCGCCCTCGACCAGGGCGATCATCCGGTCGATGAAGGTCTCTCCGGGCTTGGTGGTGATCTTGACGACGACACGGTCGGAGAGCACCTTCGTACCGCCGGTGACGGCACTGCGGTCGCCGCCGGACTCCCGGATGACCGGCGCCGACTCTCCGGTGATCGCGGACTCGTCGACGCTGGCGACGCCCTCGACGACGTCCCCGTCGCCCGGGACGATGTCGCCGGCCTCGCAGACGACCAGATCGCCGATGCGCAGCTCGGTACCGGAGACGAGCTCCTCGTCCGGGCCGGCGATCCGGCGGGCGACGGTCTCGGTCCTGGCCTTGCGCAGGGTGTCGGCCTGGGCCTTGCCGCGGCCTTCGGCGACCGCCTCCGCCAGGTTGGCGAAAATCGTCGTCAGCCACAGCCACAGCGCGATCGCCCAGCCGAACCAGTCGGTCGGGTCCAGCGCCGCGAGCACGGTGGTGAGCACCGCGCCGACCAGCACCACGAACATGACCGGCGCCTTCACCATCACCCGGGGGTCGAGCTTGCGTAGCGCGTCGGGGAAGGAGGCGAGCAGCATCCGGGGATCGAACAGCCCGGCGCCGACGCGCCCCTGGGGAGCGGGCCCGGCCGGGGCGTCCTGGTGCGGTGCGCGGGCCGGAGTGAGTGTGGACATCGCGTCCTCTTGCTTCGTACGGACGGTCATGACGCCAGCCCCTCGGCCAGCGGACCCAGGGCGAGGGCCGGGAAGTAGGTCAGACCGGCGATGATCATGATGGTGGCGACCAGCAGCCCGCTGAAGAGCGGCTTGTGGGTGCCGAGGGTGCCGACGGTCGCCGGCAGGGGCCGCTGCTCGGCGAGCGAGCCGGCCAGGGCCAGGACGAACACCATGGGCAGGAACCGGCCGAGCAGCATCGCGAGCCCGATCGTGGTGTTGAACCACGGGGTGTCGGCGTTGAGCCCGGCGAACGCCGAACCGTTGTTGTTGGCGCCGGATGTGTAGGCGTAGAGGATCTCCGAGAAGCCGTGCGCGCCCGAGTTGGTCATCGAGTCGCCCGGTGTGGGCAGGGCCATCGCGACGGCGGTGAAGCTGAGCACGAGCGCCGGGGTGATCAGGATGAAACAGGCGGCGAGCTTGATCTCGCGGGTGCCGATCTTCTTCCCCAGGTACTCCGGCGTACGGCCGACCATGAGGCCGGCGAGGAACACCGCGATGACCGCCATGATCAGCATCCCGTAGAGGCCGGAGCCGGTGCCGCCGGGCGCGATCTCGCCGAGCTGCATGCCGAGCATCGTGATGCCGCCGCCGAGTCCGGTGAACGAGGAGTGGAACGAGTTGACCGCACCGGTCGAGGTGAGGGTGGTGGCCACCGCGAAGATCGACGAGCCGCCGACACCGAACCGGTTCTCCTTGCCCTCCATCGCCCCGCCCGCGATGTCGAACGCGGGCCCGTGAGGGGCGAACTCGGTCCACATCATCAGCGCGGTGAACCCGAGCCAGATGACGCCCATGGTGGCGAGGATCGCGTACCCCTGCTTGAGCGAGCCGACCATGCGGCCGAAGGTGCGCGTCAGGGCGAACGGGATGACCAGGATCAGGAAGATCTCGAAGAGGTTGGAGAGCCCGTCGGGATTTTCGAAGGGGTGGGCCGAGTTGGCGTTGAAGTAGCCGCCGCCGTTCGTCCCCAGCTCCTTGATGGCCTCCTGGGAGGCGACGGCGCCGCCGTTCCACTGCTGCGCGCCGCCCGAGAACTGGCCGACCTCGTGGATGCCGGAGAAGTTCTGGATCGCTCCGCAGGCGACCAGCACGAGCGCGCCGATCACCGCGATCGGCAGCAGGATCCGCACCGTGCCGCGCACCAGGTCGGCCCAGAAGTTGCCGAGTTCACCGCCTCGGGTGGCGGCGAACCCGCGGACGAGGGCCACCGCGACGGCGATGCCGACGGCGGCCGAGACGAAGTTCTGCACGGCGAGACCGCCGGTCTGCACGACGTGGCCCATGGCCTGCTCGCCGTAGTACGACTGCCAGTTGGTGTTCGCGACGAACGAGACGGCCGTGTTGAACGCCTGGTCGGGGTCGATCGAGGAGAAGCCGAGCGAACCGGGCAGGGAGCCCTGGAGCCGCTGCAGCAGATACAGGAAGAGGACGCTCACGGCGGAGAAGGCGAGAACACCGCGCAGATAGGCGGGCCAGCGCATCTGCGTGTTCGGATCGGCGCCGACGGCCTTGTACATCCACGTCTCCACCCGCAGATGGCGGGGGGAGGTGTAGACGCGGGCCATGTGGTCACCGAGCGGGCGGTACGCCAGACCCAGCGCCACGACGAGCGCGAGTACCTGGAGCACGCCGGCGAGGACGGGGCTCATGACGGGCTCAGAACCTCTCCGGGTACAGAAGGGCGAGGACGAGGTAGCCCAGCAGGGCTGCGGCCACGACGAGGCCGGCCACGTTTTCCGCGGTCACAGCTTCGCCACCCCCTTGGCGATGAGTGCCACCAGCGCGAAGGCCGCGATCGTGGTGACGACGAAGGCCATGTCGGCCATCGGGTGCTCCTGGATGAGGTGCGGATGTCTCGGACCTCATGAGCAAACCTCCCGTCAGCACCCCTGTGACCTGCGTTGATGCCTTCCTTACGGGGACGGGCGCGGCCTTGACGGCGCCTGTACGTGCCCGATACGCGCCCCATACGGCGCCCACGCGAAAGCCGGTGGCCCGCACCCCCGTCAAGGGGTGCGGGCCACCGGCCGGTGCTTACGGGGTGCGGGTCAGCGCACCTCGGTGATCTCGGGGCCGCGCTGGAGGCCCGCCATGCCACCGGAGAACTTCGAGCCCTCCTGCTCCTCCTGCTGGACGCCCTCGGGAACCATCTGGGCGTCGTTGGGGAGCTTGAGGACGATCGGGTCGCGCGGGGCCATCGGGCCCTCGCCGCGGACGACCACGGTGTCCCGGAAGACCGTCTCCAGGAGACCTGCTGCCTCCGGCTGCACGGCGCCCTGGCCGGAGATCACTCCGCGCAGGAACCAGCGAGGTCCGTCGACCCCGACGAAGCGGACCATCTGGACGCCGTTCGTCCCGTCCGGGAGCTGTACGGGGACCTGCGCGCGCAGCTCCCAGCCCAGCGGGCCCTCGACCTCGTCGATGATGCCGCCCTGCTGGGTGATGCCGGAGGCGATCTCCTCGCGGACCTCGCCCCAGATGCCCTCCTTCTTGGGGGCGGCGAAGGCCTGCAGCTGGATCGCGCTGTCGCGCAGCACGACCGTGGCGGCGACGATCGCGTCACCGGCGACCTCTACGCGCAGCTCCATGCCCTCGACACCGGGCACGAAGATGCCGCCCAGGTCGACCCGGCCCTCGCCGGGCTGGGAGACCTCTTCGATGTCCCACGGCCCGTCGGGCCGGGGGGCCGGCGGAAGGTTCGTCCGGCGCGATCCGCTCCCCGCGTCATCGAGCTCGTCGACGACCTGCTCGGCCTCGCGCGCTTCGTCCGCCGTGTCATCGGCGGAACCACTGTTCTTGCGACGTCCGAACACGTCACTTTCCTTCCCGGTCGGATTCGACCGAAGCGTAGCCGTTCCCGCCCTGGGGAACCCCGCCCCGGACGCCATCAACATCAACGGCGGCATGGCCGCCGGTGGACCCGAAGCCCCCTTCGGCCCGCGCCGAACCGGGAAGCTCCGACACTTCGTGGAAGCGCACCTTCTCGACCTGCTGCACGACCAGTTGGGCAATCCGGTCGAACCGCTCGAACCGCACGGACTCGCGCGGGTCGAGATTGACGACGATCACCTTGATCTCTCCACGGTACCCGGCATCCACCGTCCCCGGGGCATTCACGAGGGCGACTCCGCAGCGTGCGGCAAGGCCGGATCGCGGGTGCACGAACGCGGCGTACCCGTCCGGCAGGGCGATCGAAACCCCGGTCGGCAGCACGGCCCGCTCGCCGGGCGCCAGCTCGGCGGCCTCGGTGGTGACCAGATCGGCTCCGGCGTCGCCCGGGTGTCCGTACGCCGGAATCGGCACGTCCGGGTCGACCCGGCGGATCAGGACGTCGACGGGGTGGCGCATCAGGGGTTCACCTCGAAGGCGCGGGCCCGCTTGACCTGGTCGGGGTCGGCCATCGCCGCCTTGATCTCGGCCGGGCGGCCGTTGTCGATGAAGTGATCGACCTTGACCTCGATGAACAGGGCCTCGGCGCGGACCGCGACGGGCCCGTCCGGCCCGCCGATCCGGCCGGTCGCCCGGGAGTAGATCTTGCGGCCGTGCACGGCGGTGATCTCGGCGTCCAGGAACAGCACGGTGTCCACCGGCACGGGGCGGACGAAGTCGGTCTCCAGCCGTCCGGTCACCGCGATCACGCGCAGCAGCCAGTTCAGCGAGCCGAGCGTCTCGTCCAGCGCGGTGGCCAGCACCCCGCCGTGGGCGAGCCCCGGGGCACCCTGGTGGGCGGCCTGCACGGTGAACTCGGCGGTGACGCCGACGCCCTCGCCGGCCCGCGCCTGGAGGTGCAGCCCGTGCGGCTGTCCGCCACCGCAGCCGAAACAGTGTTCGTAGTGCGCGCCGAGCAGCTCGCCGGGTGCCGGGGCGTCGGGATGCCGGACCGGTTTCACCGCGTCGGCCGGCGGCTTCAGGGCCGCAGATGTTCCACTCACAGGCGCAGACCTTACCCGCGCGGCTACCCGCGGGTCGCGCCGTGCCAAGCTTGGGTTCATGCAGCCTTCCACCCCGCCGTTCGACGAACGTCTCACCGCACCCCGTTCGTGGTGGCTGATCGCCGCCCTGGTCGGCGTCGCCTGCGCGCTGATGCTCCTGCCGCTGGGCACCCTGCCGCTGCTCGCCGGCCTGGCGGGCGGCACCGTCCTGTCCGCGGTGGCGGTGAGCTCGTACGGCTCCGCGCGGATCCGGGTGGTGGCCGGCGCCCTCGTCGCGGGCGACGCGCGGATCCCCGTGTCGGCGCTCGGGGAGGCCGAGGTGCTGGACGCCGAGGAGGCGCGCGCCTGGCGCTCGCACAAGGCGGACACCCGGGCCTTCATGCTGCTGCGCAGCTACATCCCCACGGCGCTGCGCGTGGAGGTCACGGATCCCGAGGACCCGACTCCGTACGTCTATCTGTCGACGCGTGAGCCGCAGGCGCTGGCCGCGGCCCTCAAGGCCGCGGCCCCGGCGGCCTGACGTCCGGGACTCCGGCCGGTCCGCGGGGGGCGTGGAGCGGTTCTGGAGCCCCCTGCCGCCGCAGGAGGCCCTGGGGTCCTTCGTTCGGGTGAGCCCAGCACGGTCCGGCGGAAGCCGCCCTAAGGGCTTCCCGTCATCCCTGGTGGATCAGCGCGCGGCGTCAGATGCGGTGCATCGCAAGGCGGAGGAGCGTCCGCATACTGGATGTATTCGGGCGTTCCGACAACGCGGCGAGGTGCCGTAGCTGTCGTCGTGCGCCCGCCAGGGATGACGGGACAGCCCTTAGCCGTTCGGCTCCTCGGGCGGCACCGGATACGGCAGCTCGGGGCGGTCGGGCGGCGGCGGCAGCTCCGCCAGGCGGTCCCAGGGGATCTGCCGCTTGCGCAGGTCCTTCCTGACCCGTTCGGCGAGCTTCCTGGTGTCGCGCCGGTTCATCACCGCGCCGACGGCCGCGCCGATCATGAACGGGGCGAGGTTGGGCAGATCCCGCATGGTGCGCTTCATGATCTGCTGGCGCAGCTCACGCTTCATCTGGCCGCCGAGCGCCGCGTTGACCGTGGCGGGGTGTGCGACGTCGATACCGCGCTCCTCCGTCCAGGACGTGAGGTAGGCGGTGGAGCGCTGGCCGAGGTTGCCCGGCGGGCGCAGTCCGTAGATTTCGTGCAGCTCCGCGACGAGCTTCATCTCTATCGCGGCCACACCGGTGATCTCCGCGGCCAGCTCGGCGAGCATGGCGGGCGGGACGGGCATCATGGCCGCCGCGCCGATTCCGGCGCCGACGGTCGCGGTCGCCCTGCTCGCGCCGGCGATGAGCCGGTCGGCGATCTCCTCGGACTCCAGGCCCGGGAACTGCCTGCGCAGGGTGGCGAGGTCGCGCACGGGGACGCGGGGAGCGATGTCGATGATCAGATCGGCGATATGACCGATCGCCGCCTTGACGCTCTCCCCGCCCTTGCGTACGCCCCGTTTCACTGATTTCAGACGGCCTGCCCCGGTCACGGGCTCCGTCCTGCCGACCTGTCCGGCCCTGTCGGCCGCGTCGACCTCCGCGGCCGCCTCGATGGCCGCGACAGCCGCTTCGACTGCTTCGAGCGAGGCCGAACGGCCTCGCTCGTCGTCCTGTTCGCCCGGCTCGGGTGGCAGGGCGGACCGCTCGGCAGGAGCTGCTACGCCCTCTGCCGCGCCTGTACCGCCCTGTTGCGCCTCCAGCCCTTTCTTGCGCCGGGAGCGCCGCTTCCGGAACGGTGAGTCCCCTGCCACGGCCGACCGGACCTCAGTCGCAGTCGCGGCAGATCGGCTGGCCGTTCTTCTCGCGGGCCAGCTGACTGCGGTGGTGCACGAGGAAGCAGCTCATGCACGTGAACTCGTCGGCCTGCTTGGGCAGGACCCTCACGGCCAGTTCTTCGTTGGACAGGTCTGCGCCGGGCAGCTCCAGTCCTTCGGCCGCGTCGAATTCGTCGACGTCGACGGCGGACGCCGTCTTGTCGCTCCGGCGAGCCTTGAGCTCTTCAAGGCTGTCCTGATCGACGTCGTCGTCGGTCTTGCGTGGGGTGTCGTAATCCGTTGCCATTGTCGCTCTCCCCCTCTGGGTGTCTGCGGTGTCTCAGCGCACGTAACGCGTGAGAGGCCGGACTTGTGCCCGACCCGAGGCGGAGATTTTGCCTCACATCAAGGTCTGTTACTCAATCGACACCCAAAAGGACCGCTCGGGAGCGATCGGCTTGGGTGGCGATGGGGACCGTACACGGTCCCGGCGGCACCTTTTACCAGTGCCACCCCGTGTACTTCCCGTGATATCGGCCCCCGAAAACCCGACTTTTGCCGGTTTTCCGACGGGATCCCTGATCACGGAGCGTGGACGGGCGAAAAATCGCTCCTGTGATCGATCACACACGGCCTCTCCGGGAGTAAGCCCCGAAAATTCCGCTCAAAGCGAACAAAAATAATCCGTTCGCCTCGCGCTCCGCCCGACCTCTCAGACGGGCAGTGAGACGCGCATCACAAGACCACCCCCTTCGCGGGGCTCCGCGATGATACGGCCTCCGTGAGCGCGCGCGACGGAGCGCGCGATCGACAGACCGAGGCCCACCCCCTTGTCGCTGCCCGTTCGCTCCGTACGCAGCCGCCTGAAGGGCTCGAAGAGGTTGTCGATCTCGTAGGCCGGCACCACCGGTCCGGTGTTCGTGACGACCATCAGGGCCTGCCCGTGCAACAGCTCGGTGCTCACCTCGACCCAGCCGCCGTCCGGCACGTTGTAGCGCACCGCGTTCTGTACGAGATTGAGCGCGATCCGCTCCAGCAGGACGCCGTTGCCTTGGACGACGGCCGGAGCCAGCTCGGCGCGCGTCTCCACGCCCTTCGCCTCCGCCTCGCCCCGGGCCTGGTCCAGCGCGCGCGAGGCCACCTCGGCCAGGTCGACGGGCTTGCGCTCGACGATCTGGTTGTCGCTGCGGGCGAGCAGCAGCAGGCCCTCCACGAGCTGCTCACTGCGTTCGTTGGTGGCCAGCAGCGTCTTTCCGAGCTGCTGGAGCTCCGGGGGCGCCTGCGGGTCGGAGAGATGGACCTCCAGCAGCGTGCGGTTGATGGCCAGCGGGGTGCGCAGCTCGTGCGACGCGTTCCCGACGAACCGCTGCTGCGCGGTGAAGGCCCGCTCCAGCCGGTCCAGCATGTCGTCGAAGGTGTCGGCGAGCTCCTTGAGCTCGTCGTCCGGCCCGTCCAGTTCGATGCGGCGGGACAGATCCGTTCCGGCCACCCTGCGGGCGATGCGGGTGATCCGGCCCAGGGGCGACAGCACCCGCCCCGCCATGGCGTAGCCGAAGGCGAAGGCGATGACGCTGAGGCCCACGAGGGCCAGCAGCGAACGGTTGAGGAGCGTGTCGAGCGCCTGCTGGCGCTGATGGTTGACGCAGGCGTTCACCGCGGCGTTGAAGTTGTCCGGGGACGCCTTCTCGGGCAGGTTGCAGACCTCGCTGGTCACCTGCCCGTTGACGATCTTGAACGGCAGCTCGCTGCCCACGTGCAGGGCCTGCGCGGCCAGCATGTAGATGATCGACAGCAGCAGGATGCCGGCGATCAGGAACATGCCTCCGTACAGCAGGGTGAGCCGTATCCGGATGGTCGGACGCAGCCAGGTGTACGGGGGCTCCTGCTGCTTGGGCTCCCAGGTGGGCTTGGGGGGCGCCGCGGGCGGCGGGACGGTGGGCACCGGCCTCAGATCCGGTAGCCGGAGCCGGGCACCGTGACGATCACAGGCGGCTCTCCGAGCTTGCGCCGCAGGGTCATGACGGTCACCCGGACGACGTTGGTGAACGGGTCGGTGTTCTCGTCCCAGGCCTTCTCCAGGAGCTGCTCGGCCGAGACGACGGCGCCCTCGCTGCGCATCAGCACCTCCAGCACGGCGAACTCCTTGGGAGCGAGCTGCACCTCCTGATCGCCACGGAAGACCTCGCGGCGGTTGGGGTCGAGCTTGATCCCCGCGCGCTCCAGGACGGGCGGCAGGGCCACCGTCGTCCGGCGGCCGAGGGCCCGGACCCGCGCGGTCAGCTCACTGAAGGCGAAGGGCTTGGGCAGATAGTCGTCCGCGCCGAGCTCCAGGCCCTCCACCCGGTCGCTGACGTCCCCGGAGGCGGTGAGCATGAGCACCCGGGTCGGCATGCCCAGTTCGACGATCCGGCGGCAGACGTCGTCTCCGTGCACCAGGGGCAGGTCCCGGTCGAGGACCACGACGTCGTAGTCGTTGACCTCGATGCGCTCCAGGGCCGCGGCGCCGTCGTACACGACATCGACGGCCATGGCCTCCCGGCGCAATCCGGTGGCCACCGCATCGGCGAGCAGCTGCTCGTCCTCCACGACGAGTACGCGCACGGCGCTTCCTTCCTTCGAACTTCCCAGCGGAACTTCACAGCACAACTTCACAGCACAACTTCACAGCGGACCGCACGGGACCCTCGCGGCAGGACGTCACCGCGTTCCCAGCAGACCGGCAAAACCTCCGGACGGACCCCCGGTCCATGATCCGGACCGCGTCACGGCACGGCCTGTGCGGCTCCATCCTGCCCGTAACACGCATAAACCGGCGGTAAGGCGGCGCGGCCCGACCTGCGGCTTCCGGGAATCCGGAGGATTCCCGGGCCAGTTGAGGTTTCTCTGAGGGTTGGGCTGGGGAGTACGAATTCACACCCGCGATCACGTCTTGTATGTGGCGCGCCACAGGCTCCTCCGTCCCCCGGAGAGTGCGTGATCACCCGCCCTACCGCTTCGGCGGAGGGAAACCCGGGCACACCCCCGTGCCACCGACCCACGATGAGGGGGCGCTTCATGGACGCTTTCACCGCAGGTCTGCTGCAACGCATCCAGACCACCGAGTCCGACCTCACGAAGGCCCGCGAGACGGGCGACGACTTCCTCGCGGACGTCGAGCAGGGCGAGCTGGACGATCTACTCCGCCTCGCTGCCGAGCACGGTGTGCACATCGGCGCCACAAGCGTCTGAGCCGTCACGAGAAGGCCCCGCGGTGCCGCATGCGCACCCGCGGGGCCTTGTCGGTTCCGGCGACGCCCACGACCCGCTCAGCGGCTCTCACGAGCCCTGTCGGGTACGGGGGCGGGCTCAGTCGTGCCAGGCGCCCAGTTCTTCGAGCAGGGCCTGGAGGGGCTCGAAGACCCCCGGCGGCGCTGCCACCGTCAGCCCGCCGTCGGCGGGCAGGCCGGGGCGGCCGCCGGTCAGCGCGCCCGCCTCCCGGGCGATCAGGTCACCGGCCGCGAGGTCCCACGGGTGGAGACCGCGTTCGTAGTAGCCGTCGAGGCGGCCGGCGGCGACGTCGCAGAGATCGATCGCCGCGGAGCCGCCGCGCCGGATGTCCCGCAGTCGCGGGATCAGGACGCGCACCACGTCCGCCTGGTGCGCGCGGACGTCGGCGACGTAGTTGAAACCGGTCGACACGAGCGCCTGGTCGAGCGGCGGCGCGGGCCGGCAGCGCAGCCGGGCGCCTTCGCCGTACGCCCCGCCCTTTGCGTACGCACCGCCACCGAGGACCGCGTGATAGGTCTCCCCGCGCATCGGTACCTCCACCACGCCGACGATCCGCTCCCCGTCGCGTTCGGCGGCCACGGAGACGGCCCAGGTGGGCAGGCCGTAGAGGTAGTTCACGGTGCCGTCGAGCGGATCGATCACCCAGCGGATGCCGCTGCTGCCCTCGGAACTGGCGCCCTCCTCGCCGAGGAAGCCGTCCTGCGGGCGCCGCTCGGACAGGAAGCCGGTGATCAGCTTCTCGGCGGCGATGTCCATCTCGGTGACGACGTCCACCGGGCTGGACTTGGTCGCGGCCACCCCCAGGTCGGCGGGGCGGCCGTCGCGCAGCAGCGCGCCGGCGCGGTGGGCGACGTCCAGGGCGAGGTCGAGCAGTTCGGCCGGCAGGGGGTCGAGGTCGGTCACGGCGCTCCCAAGGGGTGAGGGGTAACGGGTCAGGTCGGTGGCCGGATGTCAGGCGTACGGACTGTCGGCGCCCGCGGCGGCCGGCTTGAGCACCCGGGCCGGGCAGCAGCCGACCGGGCAGAGGTCATGGCTCGCCCCGAGCGTTCCGAGCGCACACCGCTGCGGGCCGAGGCCCTGCTCGGTGGCGGCGCGCTCCAGCACCAGGTCGCGCACGGCCGCCGCGAACCGCGGGTCGGCGCCCACCGTCGCCGACCGGCGCACCGGGAGCCCGAGCTCGGCCGCCTTCGCGGTGGCCTCGGTGTCCAGGTCGTAGAGGACCTCCATGTGGTCCGATACGAAGCCGATGGGCGCCATGACCACGGCGGGGACTCCGTCGCCGTGCAGCGACTCCAGGTGGTCGCAGATGTCGGGCTCCAGCCACGGGATGTGCGGGGCGCCGCTGCGCGACTGGTAGACGAGCTGCCAGGGGTACTCGACGCCGGTCCGTTCGGCCACGGCGGCCACGATCAGCCGTGCCACCTCCAGGTGCTCGGCGACGTACGCGCCGCCGTCACCGTGCGCCTCCCGCGGGCCCGAGGTGTCCGCGGCCGAGGTGGGGATGGAGTGCGTGGTGAAGGCCAGATGCGCGCCGGCCCGTTCGTCCGCGGACAGCTCGGCCAGCGAGGCGACGACCCCGTCCACCATCGGCTCCACGAACCCGGGGTGGTTGAAGTAGTGCCGCAGCTTGTCGACGCGCGGCACGGGCAGGCCCTCGGCCTCCAGGACGGCCAGCGACTCGGCGAGGTTCTCGCGGTACTGCCGGCAGCCGGAGTACGAGGCGTAGGCGCTGGTCGCCAGGACGGCGATGCGGCGGTGCCCCTCCCGTGCCATCTCGCGCAGGGTGTCGGTCAGGTAGGGCGCCCAGTTGCGGTTGCCCCAGTACACCGGCAGGTCGAGGCCGTTCTCCGCGAAGTCCTTGCGCAGGGCGTCGAGCAGCGCCCGGTTCTGGGCGTTGATCGGGCTCACGCCCCCGAAAAGGAAGTAGTGCTTGCCGACTTCCTTCAGCCGCTCCTCGGGGATTCCCCGGCCGCGGGTCACGTTCGCCAGGAACGGAACCACCTCGTCCGGGCCTTCGGGGCCTCCGAAGGAGAGCAGCAGCAGGGCGTCATAGGGAGCGGGATCGCGCAGATCGGACATGCCCTCGATCCTCCCACCCGCCCGCCTCCCGGTTCCCACCGACACCTGCCGACCGCCACGGCCGCTCGCGGAGGGCGGCCGCGGGCGCGGCGGCGGTCGCGCCCGCCCGATTCCGGCTGCCGGACACTCCCGCACGCCCGTAAGCTGTATCGGCCACGTTCACCCCTGACACCGCGTGGGACCACGCCGTATCGGAGCCCCTCTTGCCCAGTCCCTACCGCGCGATCTTCGCCGCCCCCGGCACCAAGGGGTTCTCCTCGGCCGGCTTCTTCGGCCGGATGCCGCTGTCCATGATGGGCATCGGGGTGGTGACCATGGTCTCCCAGCTGACCGGCCGCTACGGGCTGGCGGGCGCGCTCTCCGCGACGCTGGCGATGTCGGCCGCGGTGGTCGGACCCCAGGTGTCCAGGCTGGTGGACCGGCACGGGCAGCGCCGGGTGCTGCGTCCGGTGACGCTCGTCGCGCTGGCCGCCGTGACCGGGCTGCTGGTCTGCGCGCAGCAACGGCTGCCCGACTGGACCCTGTTCGTCTTCGCCGCGGGGGCGGGCTGCGTGCCCAGTGTCGGGTCGATGGTCCGGGCCCGCTGGGCGGAGATCTACCGGGGCTCGGCCCAGCAGCTGCACACCGCGTACGCGTGGGAGTCGATCGTCGACGAGGTCTGCTTCATCTTCGGTCCGATCATCTCCATCGGGCTCTCCACCGCCTGGTTCCCGGAGGCGGGCCCGCTGCTCGCCGCCGGGTTCCTGCTGGTCGGAGTCTTCTGGCTGACCGCCCAGCGGGCCACCGAACCGGTGCCGCACCCGCACGCCCGGCACACCACCGGCTCCGCTCTGGGCTCCCGGGGGCTGCAGGTGCTCGTGGTCACCTTCGTGGCGACCGGGGCGATCTTCGGAGCGGTCGACGTGGTGACCGTGGCGTTCGCCGAGGAGCAGGGCCACAAGGCCGCGGCGAGCCTGGTGCTGGCGGTGTACGCGCTGGGGTCCTGTCTGGCCGGCGCGGTGTTCGGACTGCTGCGTCCCAAGGGCGGGCCGTCCACCCGATGGCTGGTGGGAGTGTGTGCGATGGCCGTGAGTATGATCCCCCTCCAACTGGCCGGGAACCTGCCGTTCCTGGCCGTGACGCTCTTTGTCGCGGGCCTCGCCATCGCACCGACGATGGTCACCACCATGGCCCTCGTCGAACAGCACGTACCGCGCACCCGACTGACCGAGGGCATGACCTGGACCAGCACCGGGCTCGCCGTAGGCGTGGCGCTCGGCTCCTCGGCCGCCGGCTGGGTGGTCGACGCGTCCGGGGCGGAGGCGGGGTACGCGGTGCCCGCCGTGGCGGGAGCGCTCGCGGCCGCGGTGGCGTTCCTGGGGTACCGCCGGCTCACCGAGCCGGTACCTACCGAAGGGCGCGGGGAAGATGACCGACACCTACGCACGGACGACGACGAGCGCGTGGCGTAACTGGGCGGGGAACGTCACCGCCCGCCCGGTACGGGCCGTGTCCCCCGCCTCCGTGGACGAACTCGCCGAGGCGCTGCGCCGGGCGTCCGAGGACGGGCTGAAGGTGAAGCCGGTCGGCACCGGCCACTCGTTCACCGCGACCGCGGCCACCGACGGGCTGCTGATACGCCCCGATCTGCTCACCGGCATCCGGGAGATCGACCGCGCGGCGATGACGGTGACCGTCGAGGCCGGCACCCCGCTGAAGCGGCTCAACACCGCGCTGGCCCGCGAGGGCCTCTCGCTCACGAACATGGGCGACATCATGGAGCAGACGGTCGCCGGGGCGACCTCGACCGGCACCCACGGCACCGGCCGCGACTCGGCGTCGATATCCGCGCAGATACGCGCCCTGGAGCTGGTCACGGCGGACGGCACGGTGCTGACCTGTTCCGAGGCCGAGAACCCCGAGATATTCGCCGTCGCCCGGATCGGGCTCGGCGCCCTCGGCGTCATCACGGCGATCACGTTCGCCGTGGAGCCGGTCTTCCTGCTGAGGGCGCGCGAGGAGCCGATGACCTTCGACGAGGTCACTGCGGACTTCGACCAGCTGGTGACCGAGAACGAGCACTTCGAGTTCTACTGGTTCCCGCACACGGGGAACTGCAACACCAAGCGCAACAACCGGAGCGCGGGCCCGGCGGCGCCGCCCGGAAGGGTCAGCGGCTGGGTCGAGGACGAGTTCCTCTCCAACGGCGTCTTCCAGGTGGCCTGCTCGCTGGGCAGGGCGGTCCCCGCCACGATCCCCTCGATCGCCAAGCTCTCCAGCCGGGCCCTGTCGGCGCGTACGTACACCGACATCCCCTACAAGGTGTTCACCAGCCCGCGCCGGGTGCGGTTCGTGGAGATGGAGTACGCCCTGCCGCGCGAGGCAGCCGTGGAGGCGCTGCGCGAGGTCAAGGCGATGGTGGACCGTTCCCCGCTGCGGATCAGCTTCCCCGTGGAGGTGCGCACCGCCCCCGCGGACGACATCGCGCTCTCCACGGCCTCGGGCCGGGAGAGCGCCTACATCGCCGTCCATCTGTACCGGGGCACGCCCTACCAGGCGTACTTCACGGCGGTCGAGCGGATCATGACCGCGCACAGCGGCCGTCCGCACTGGGGCAAGGTCAACACCCGTGACGCCGAGTACCTCGCCGGGGTGTACCCGCGCTTCGGCGAGTTCACCGCCGTACGGGACCGGCTGGACCCGGACCGGCTCTTCGCCAACGACTACCTGCGCCGGGTGCTGGGCGACTGATCCCGGCGACAGCGCTACGCGGCCGGCCTCCGCCCGGGACAGGGGCGGAGGCCGGCCGCGTGGGGGCCGCGGAGCGGCCGCGTCCGTTCACTCGCCGGTGTCGGTGCCGGCAGTGGGGCCGTCCTCCTGCGCGGGGGTACCGGCCGTCGCCGTCGGGTCGGGTGCGGAGCCGTCGCCGGTGGCCGACGGGCTGGGCACGGGCTCCGGAGCCGTACCGTTCCCGGCGGTTTCGGACGGGGTGGGTGCGGGCGTCGGGTCGGCGCTGGAGGTGCCGTCCCGGTCCGGATCCGGGTTCGTGCCCCGCCCGTCCTGCGGGCCGGCTCCGGGGTCCGTGCCCTTGTCCTCGCCGGGCGCCGTGGCGTCCTGCTCCGGGCCGGTGCTCGGGGAGGGGGCCGGGTCGGAGGAACCCGAGCGGTGCTCGCCTCGCACGACGGAGCCGACGGTGGTCCCCTGACCGCCGCTCAGGTCGTTGCCGGAGACCAGCTCGAACGTGGTGATCCCGAGCATCGAGACGACGAACACGACGGCCGCGCCGAGAGCCGAGCGCTTCCAGCCCCGGATCCGGGTGCCGTGCGTGGTGGCCCGCGAGAACGCTTCGTCCGGCTCCGGTGCGCCCGTGAGCCGCCGGGTTCCGTCGGGGGCCTCGATCAACCGCGTACGGTCCGGATCGGCGGTCACCTTGCGCAGGACGGTCGTGGCGTCCACCGGCCGCAGGACGGCTGTGGCGTCGGCGTCCTGTGCGGCCCTGGCCCTCACTCCATCGGCGGGGCCCACCTGCCGCAGGACGGTCGTGGCGTCCTGCGGGTGCGGCGTCGCGGTGGCGTCGGCGGAACCGGCGGCCTGACGCAGGGCGGTCCGCGTCCCGGAATCCGCCCAGGGCGCGTCCGGGTCCCCGCCCTCGCGCGTCTGACGCGTATGGACCGTCACCTCGCGGCCAGGGTGCTTCACCTGGACCGTCACCTCACGGATCTGTTCACCCGTGCGGCGGAAGAAGTGCTGGAAGACCGAGCCGCCACAGGTGGCCACGACGCTCATCACGCCGGCGCCGAGAATCGTCCCGTACACACCCAATTGGGAGGCCGCCACCGCCGCCGCGACCGCCGCCATCGCACTGCCCGCCACCTGGGGCAGGCTCAGATCTATCCGCTTCTCTCCGGGTTCTCTGCCATTTTCTGGCTTCTGCACCATTTCCAGCCCTTGATTGACATCTCTCCCACCATGCAACAACTAGGGACATGTGAGCGAAGCGGATAGTTCCGTTTGCGGTGATTCTGTGAAGCACGACACGCAGGGGGGGCATTCCACCCCCAACTGGGTACTTCAACTCCCGCGCCTCGCGAGAACTTCGGCGGCGCGGCGGTCCACCCCCATGGCCCGAATGGAGTACTGTGGCGAGCCCTGGGGCCGGACTCCCGCGTGGAAGTCCGGAACCTTCGGGAGGGGGCCGAAGGAGGCACTCGATCCGGCGGCGCCGCGGCATCGCACGGAGGCCAGCTACGCGGAGTGACCGTCGGTTACTTTGTGTTGCGCAAGTGGTCACCGTGTCATACCGGCGAACAAGGGCTCACGCCCGACACGCCGGGCAACACGGCAATGTTGTGGCAGGCTGCACCCGGGCAGGCCACACTCGACTAGCGGAAGCAGCGACGCACGTGACGTCGGCAGGCACCACCCGGGAGGTCCCCATGCCCGAACTGCGTGTCGTGGCCGTCTCCAACGACGGCACACGACTGGTGCTCAAGGCTGCGGACAGCACGGAGTACACGCTTCCGATCGACGAGCGGCTGCGAGCCGCCGTGCGCAACGACCGCGCGCGGCTCGGCCAGATCGAGATCGAGGTGGAGAGCCATCTCCGCCCCCGCGACATCCAGGCGCGGATACGAGCCGGCGCCTCCGCGGAGGAGGTCGCTCAGTTCGCCGGAATCCCGGTCGACCGTGTCCGCCGCTTCGAGGGCCCCGTGCTCGCGGAGCGCGCCTTCATGGCCGAGCGGGCCCGCAAGACTCCTGTGCGCCGTCCCGGCGAGAACACCGGCCCCCAGCTCGGCGAGGCGGTGCAGGAGCGCCTCCTGCTGCGCGGGGCCGACAAGGAAACCGTCCAGTGGGACTCGTGGCGCCGCGACGACGGCACCTGGGAGGTCCTCCTGGTCTACCGGGTCGCGGGCGAGCCCCACTCGGCGAGCTGGACCTACGACCCGCCGCGCCGGCTGGTCCAGGCCGTCGACGACGAGGCCCGCTCGCTGATCGGCGAGACCGACGACGTCGCCGCGCCCGAGCCCAGCTTCCCGTTCGTCCCCCGGATCGCCCGGCTGCCGCGCGACCGGCCGCTGGACCGCGCGCTCGACCGGCAGATGGAGCGCCCCGCCCCGCCTCCGCCCCCGGAGCCGGAGGAGCGCATCGGCGGGGTCACCGCGAGCGAGCGGGACTCGCTCACCAGCCTTCTGGAGGCGGTCCCGAGCTTCCGCGGCGACATGGTCGTACCGGAACGCCCGTCGCCGCCCGAGCCGCCCGCTCTCGAACCCGCCGCGCAGGAGCCCGAGGCCGAGGAGCCGCCGGCCCCGGCGGCCTCGGCGGGCGCGGGTTCGGCCTACGCGGACGTGCTGATGCCGCGTGCGGTCGCAGGTCACCGCGACCGGCTCACCGGTACGACGGACCGGCAGGCCGAGGCGGACGGCGTCCGGCCCGGCCGGCGGGCCGCGGTGCCGAGCTGGGACGAGATCGTCTTCGGCACCCGCCGCAAGAAGCAGGACTGAGAGAGCCCGGGTGACAGCGGCATGACGAGGGCCCGTACGCGGTGGCGTACGGGCCCTCGTGCGCTGCTCCGGCGGTATCCGCGCCCCCGGCGCCGCCCGGTGGCTCCCCTACTGAGGGTCGGGGCCCGTGGCGACCGGGCGGGACTCGTCGCGCGTCCACTCCGACCAGGAACCCGCGTAGAGGGCGCTCGGGACGCCGGCGATCTCCAGCGCCAGCACCTGGTGGGCGCCGGAGACGCCCGAACCGCAGTACACACCGACGTCCCCGGCCCCGCCGGTGGTGCCCAGGCCGGAGAAGCGGGCGGCCAGCCGCTCGGCGGGCAGGAACAGCCCGTCCGGCCCGGTGTTCTCCGCGGTCGGGGCCGAGACCGCGCCGGGAATGTGTCCGCCCACCCGGTCCATCGGCTCCACATCGCCCCGATAGCGCTCGGCGGCCCGCGCGTCGAGCAGCAGGCCCGAGCGGGCGAGGGCCGCCGCACCGTCCGCGTCCAGCAGGGGCAGCGCCCCGGGCGCGGGAACGAAGTCCCCCTCCGCGGGGCTCGGGACCTCCTTCGACAGCTCACCGGTCCAGGCTGCGAGACCCCCGTCCAGCACCCGGACGTCCCGGTGCCCCGTCCAGCGCAGCAGCCACCAGGCACGGGCCGCCGCCCAGCCCTGGCCACCGTCGTACACGATCACCGAGCTGTCCCGGCCGACCCCGGCACGGCGCATCACCGCACCGAATTCCTCCGGGTCGGGCAGGGGATGGCGGCCGCCGTCACCGGCCGGACCGGCGAGCTCCGCGTCCAGATCGACGAAGACCGCGCCGGGCAGATGCCCGGCCTCGTAGTCGAGCCGGCCGTGAGGGCCGCCCAGCTGCCAACGTACGTCCAGGAGCACCGGCGGACGTGGCCCCGCCAGCTCGCTCGCACATGCGGATGCGGAAATGATGGGCTTCATACGTGCCATCTTCACGCAGAGACCGGACTGCCCGGAACAAAGCCGTGGCGGACGTACCACAACAAACCGGACCTCGTCCGTCGAGATCACGGAAAACGCGGCGCGGCCGGGACGCATCACGGGCCGGGTGGTGCAAGCATCTGCTGGGGGCGTACACATCCCGTACCGCACAACGGCGCACCGGCCCGTTCCCCCCGTACGGCCACCACGATGGTCCGAGGAGAGAGTGACGATGACCGAGGCTGCCGCTCGGCGTACACCCGGAACACCTTGCTGGGTGAGCCTGATCGTGCACGGCCTGCACGCGACCCAGAAGTTCTACGCCGAACTCTTCGGCTGGGAGTTCGTCCCGGGCCCGGACCAGCTCGGCCCGTACGTCCGGGCGCTGATCGACGGGAAGGAGGTCGCGGGCATCGGGCAACTGCCGCCCGACCGGCACCTTCCGGTCGCCTGGACGACCTATCTCGCGACCGATGACGCCGATCGCACCGCGGAGACGATCCGGGCCTGCGGCGGCACGGTCGGTGTCGGACCGCTCGACGCCGGGGAGGCCGGCCGGATGGCCATCGCCTCCGACCCGAGCGGTGCCGTGTTCGGGATCTGGCAGGCGGCCGCGCACGTCGGCACCACACTGGCCGGCACACCCGGCACCCCGGTCTGGAACGAACTGGTGACCAGGGAGACCTCGTCGGTCGCCGCGTTCTACCAGGCGGTCTTCGGGTACGACACCGAGGCGGTCGTCTCGGCCGACTTCGACTACCAGACCCTCCACCTGGACAGCCGCCCGGTGGCCTCGCTGCACGGCGTCGGCCACGCCCTGCCGCGCGACCGGGGCCCGCACTGGATGACGCATTTCGAGGTCGCCGACACGGACGAGGCGGCGCGGCGCGTGGTGGAACTCGGCGGACACGTCCTGCAGCCCGCGAAGGAGGGGGCCAGCGGCAGAGTGGCGACGGTCGCCGACCCGGAGGGCGCCGTGTTCACGATCGTGCGGTCGGCGGGGCGCTGAGCCGTACCCGGCCCGCACGGCCCCGGCTGCACCCGCGGGAGACACAAGAGGCCTGCCCGGCCGCCCGCGGAAGCCCGGCCGCTCAGGCGGAGTTGACCGGCAGGACGTCCGGCGACAGGGCGCCCGCGTGGGCGGAGGAGCTGGTCATGCGGCGGCGGTGGTGGCTGCGGCAGAGGACCTCGTACCCCACGTCCTTCGCCGGACGGTCGACGTCGCCGACGACGACCTGGGCGCCCTCGACGACCATCTCCCCGCCCACGGTACGGGCGTTGTGGGTGGCGCGGGCGCCGCACCAGCACAGCGCCTCCACCTGGAGGGCCTCTATGCGGTCGGCCAGTTCGATCAGCCGCTGGGAGCCGGGGAAGAGTCTGGTGCGGAAGTCCGTGGTGATGCCGAAGGCGAAGACGTCCAGCCCCAGGTCGTCCACGACGCGGGCCAGCTGGTCGATCTGTTCCGGGGCGAGGAACTGCGCCTCGTCGACGATCACGTAGTCCGCCTTGCCACCCTGGGAGAGCTGGCCGACGAGGTACGCGTACAGATCCATGCCCTCGGCGGCCTCGACCGCCTCCGTGACCAGGCCCAGCCGGGAGGACAGCTTCCCCTGGCCCGCCCTGTCGTCACGGGTGAAGATCACGCCCTGGAGACCACGGGCCGACCTGTTGTGCCCGATCTGGAGGGCCAGCGTGCTCTTTCCGCAGTCCATCGTTCCGGAGAAGAACACAAGCTCGGGCATGAGGGGTTGAGCACCTTTCGGGACGGGCGGGGAGGAGTGGGCGAGGGACGGCGGAGTACGGGGGCGCCTACGTGCGGACTTCGAGGAGCGGGACGAGCTGCTCGACGGGCGTCATCGAGCCGTGCATGCCGACCATCGCGGACTCGTGCGGCTCGTTGACGGAGGCGGTGATCACCACGTCGTCGTGAGCCGCCGCGACCACGTCGCCGATCCTGCCGAGCACCCGCTCGTCGATGCGCGGACCGAACCAGCCCGCCTCGACGGCCTCGTCACGGCTCGCCACCCAGAACTGCTCGCCGAGCACCTCGCGCCAGACGGTCAGCACATCGGCCTCGGCGCCGGGGACGGCGTAGACATGGCGGGCGCGGCCCTCGCCGCCGAGCTGTGCGACACCCGCGCGCAGCTCCCAGTCCTCGTCGAAGTCGATCCTGGACTGTTCGTCGAACGGTATGTCGATCATTCCGTGATCGGCGGTGATGTACAGCGCCGAGCGCGGCGGGAGCTGCTCGGCCAGGCGGCGGGCCAGCCCGTCGACGTACATCAGCTGACCGCGCCAGGCGTCGGAGTCGATGCCGAAGCGGTGCCCCTTGCCGTCGACCTCGCTGTAGTACGTGTAGACCAGGGACCGGTCGCCGGCGGCCAGCCGCTCGGCGGCCACGTCCATCCGCTCCTCCCCGGTGAGCCGGCCGAGGAACGAGCCGCCGCTGAGCGCGACCTTGGTCAGCGGGGTCTGCTCGAAGGCGGGGGCGGAGACCTGGGCGGTACGCACTCCGGCCGCGTCGGCCAGCTGGAAGACGGTCGGGTACGGCTGCCACACCTTCGGCGGTGTCCACGGCTTCCAGCGGAGCTGGTTCATCAGCGCGCCGGTCTCCGGGTCGCGGACCGTGTAGCCGGGCAGGCCGTGCTCGCCCGGCGGGAGTCCGGTGCCGACCGAGGCGAGGGAGGTCGCGGTGGTGGCGGGGAAACCCGCGGTGACCGGGCGGCCCGTGCCGCCGCGCGAGGTGGGCAGGAGGGAGTGCAGGAACGGCGCCTCGTCCGGGTGCGCCTTGATCTGCTCCCAGCCGAGGCCGTCGATGAGGAAGACGCAGTTGCGGTCGGCGGGGGTGAGCTCGGGGATCGCCGCGGTGAAACCGGGAACGCCCTGCCCCGCGACGAGCGTGGGGAGCAGATCGGCGAGCGAGCCGCTGCCGTACTCCGGCACGGGGGCGGAATCGAGGGGCAGCAGTACCGGGTCCTGCCAGGCCGGCTGGGCCATCAGCGGCCGGCCGCCGCGGTCGCGGTGGCCTCGGAGAGCGCCTGGGCGAACGCGAGGGTCTGGCGCACGGTGTCGGGGCCGTCGCCGGCCTCGCTGACCCGCAGGCTCAGGTCGTCGGCGGTGGAACTGCCGGTGTAACCGTGGTCGGCCTCGCAGTTGGCGTCGCCGCAGGCGGCGGGCTCCAGGTCGATCCGGGAGACGGCGCCCCAGCCGATGGTCAGGACGACCTCGCGGGGCAGCGTGCCCGGGACGTACTTCTCCGGATTGGCCACGACCCGGCTGACCACGACCGAGGAGATGCGGTCGAGCTTCACCGACTCGGTGGAGGTCGTCGCGTACGGCGTCGGGGAGCTGGTGTCGGCGTTCTGCTCGTCGGTGTGGCTGACGATGAAGCGGGTGTCCGTGAGCACCAGCACCGTGACGTGCCTGCGCACCTCGTTGGAGTCGAAGGTCGTCTCCTGGTGCACCAGGTACGAAGCGACCGGCTCACCGCCCACGGCGGCCTCCACCGCCTCGGCCACGAGGGCCGGGTAGTAGCCGCTGCGCTCGATCGCCGCGCGCAGCCCCTGGGTCGTCGTACCGCTCTTAGCCATACGCACCATCCTACGGGGGGCTGATGGCTGCCGGGGACGTGTGGCCCCGCCCCTGCCCGGCAGCGGCGGGAAGAGGCGCGGGTCAGTAGTTGGACAGGCGGCGAGGGCCGAGGTCGGTCCGGGCGGGAGGCGGCGAGAGCCGGACGCTCGCCCCGAGGACGGTCAGCCCGTGGGGGGCGACCACGACCGGTTCCAGGGCGATGGAGACCACCTCGGGGTGGTCGTCGACCAGTCGCGAGACGCGCAGCAGCAGTTCCTCCAGGGCGGCGGTGTCCACGGGCGCCGAGCCGCGCCAGCCGAAGAGGACCGGGGCCGCCCGGATGGACCGGATCAGTTCGGCGGCGTCGCGGTCGGTGGCGGGGACCAGGCGGTGCGCGGTGTCGCCGAGGAGTTCGGAGGGGGCGCCTGCGAGACCGAAGGAGAGGACGGCGCCGGCCGCGGGGTCGATGGTGGCCCGCACGACGGTGTCGACGCCGCGCGGGGCCATGGACTGCACGACGGGCCGGAGTTCGGCCGGCTTGCCGAGCAGGTCGGTCAGTTCGCCGTACGCCCGGCGCAGTGCGGTGGGGCCGTCGAGGTCCAGGCGGACTCCGCCGAGGTCGGCCCGGTGACGCAGATGGGGTGCGGTCGTCTTCAGCGCCACCGGGTAGCCGAGCCGCTCCGCCGCGGCCACGGCCTCCTCCGGGCCGGGGGCCGGCAGCGTGGGCCGGACGGTGATGCCGTAGCGGGCCAGGAGTTCGCGGGCCTCGTCGGGTGCCAGGGGCTTGCCGCGCGGATCGGGGTCCTGGCCGAGCAGGGTGTCGATGAGGGCGGCCGCGGCCGGCTCGTCGATGGTGTCGTCGAGGAAGCCGGGCACCTTGCCGGGTACGGCGGCCTGGCGGCGCCACTGGGCGTACCGCACGGCCTCGGCGAGCGCCCGGACCGCGCGCTCGGCGGCGGGGTAGGCGGGGATCCGGCCGACGGCACGGGGGCCTTCGGGGCCGGGGTCGCCGGTCACCGCGACGCCGGGGCCCGTGCCGGGGGCGGGGACCGGGCCGGGCGCCGCTCCGGCCGGGCGGGGGCCGGACGAGGTCCCGACGGGGCGTGCCGGCACCGCGACGCCCGGCGGCGCCGAGGCCGGACGCTGCTGCGCCACCGTGCTGGTCGCGGCGGCCAGGGCCTCCGCGAGGCCGCCGATCTCGACGTGGACCACGGCCACCGGCTTGGCGGGGCCGTGGGCGGCCGCCGCGTGCAGGGCCGTGGCCAGGACCTCGCCGTCGCCCGACTCCGCCTCGCCGTTCTCCCCGACCCACGGGATGGCCGTCACGACGACCGCGTCGCAGCCCCCGTCGGCCAGCGCCTCGGCCAGCGCGTCCCGGAAGTCCTGCGGGGTGGCGGCCGTGGTGAGGTCGAGGGGCGGCCGCGGGCGCAGCCCCTCCGCCAGACAGGCGTCATAGGTGAGCAGCCCGAGCGACTCCGAGTTGCCGAGAATCGCGACCCGCCCGCCGGCGGGGAGCGGCTGGTCCGCCAGGAGCAGGCCCACATCGACCATCTCCGTCACCGTGTCGACGCGGATCACGCCCGCCTGCCGCATCAGCGCGGAGACCGTCGCGTCCGGGATCCGGCTGACGGGGACCGCGTGGCCGGGCGGGGTGGAGCCGCTGTGCCGGGCGCCCTTCACCACGACCACCGGCTTCACGGCCGCGGTCCGCCGGGCGAGGCGGGTGAACTTGCGGGGGTTGCCGAGGGACTCCAGGTACAGCAGGGCGACGTCGGTGTCCGGGTCCTCGTACCAGTACTGGAGGAAGTCGTTCCCGGAGATGTCGGCCCGGTTGCCGGCCGAGATGAAGGTGGAGAGCCCCGCGCCGCGCCGGTAGAGCCCGGAGAGGAGGGCGATGCCGATCGCGCCGGACTGGGTGAACAGCCCGATGCGCCCGGAGGCGGGGCGTTCGGGCGCGAGGGAGGCGTTGAGCCGGACCGCCTCGGAGTTGTTGATGACGCCGAAGGCGTTCGGGCCGATGATCCGCATGCCGTACGAGCGGGCCTGGCGCACCAGTTCGCGCTGGCGTTCGCGGCCCTCGGCGCCCCACTCGGCATAACCGGCGGACAGGACGACGAGCCCCTGGACGCCGTGCTCCCCGCAGTCCGCGACGGCCTCGGGCACCCGGTCGGCCGGTACGGCGACCACGGCGAGGTCGACCGGTTCGCCGATCTCGCCGAGGGACCGGTGGGCGGGCACGCCGTCGATCGTGTCCTGACCGGCGGCGAACGCACGGTTCACGGCGTAGGCGCGGCCGGTGAAGCCGGCGCCCAGGAGGTTGCGCAGGACCGTGCGGCCGACGCCGCCGGGGGTGCGGCCCGCGCCGATGACGGCGACGGAGCCCGGGGCGAGGAGCCGCTGCACGGAGCGGGCCTCGGCCCGCTGTTCCCGGGCGCGCTGGACGGCGAGGGACTCGGCGGTCGGTTCGAGGTCCAGAGTGAGGTGGACGGAGCCGTCCTCGAAGCTGCGCTGCTGGGTGTACCCGGCGTCCCGGAACACCTTGATCATTTTGTTGTTGGCGGGCAGCACCTCGGCCGCGAAGCGCCGGATGCCGCGCTCGCGGGCGACGGCCGCGATGTGTTCGAGCAGGGCCGAGGCGACGCCGCGGCCCTGATGCGCGTCCTGGACCAGGAAGGCGACCTCGGCCTCGTCGGCGGGTGCGGAGGCCGGCCTGCCCTGCGCGTTGATCCGGTCGTAGCGGACGGTGGCGATGAACTCGCCGCCCACCATGACGGCCAGGCCCACCCGGTCGACGTAGTCGTGATGGGTGAAGCGGTGGACGTCCTTGGCGGAGAGCCGGGGATAGGGAGCGAAGAAGCGGTAGTACTTCGACTCGTCGGAGACCTGCTCGTAGAAGCTGACCAGCCGCTCGGCGTCGTCCGTGGTGATGGGCCGGATGCGTGCGGTGCCGCCGTCGCGGAGCACCACGTCCGCCTCCCAGTGAGCGGGGTAGGTGTGATGCGGACTCTGCTCCGGAGAGGGGTGCATGGGCAAAGCCTACGGCTCGGTCAGCGGTCGCGTGAGGGCTGGGGCCGGGGCAGTCTGAGGGGGGCCGGACGACGGCGGGGCGCGGGTGGAGAGCGGTCCGCGGGTCGGCCGGAGCACCGCGCACTGCATGAGAGACTGGTCTAGACAACCATTGATTCGTGAAGGGCAGAACCATGGCTGAGCGCCGCGTCAACGTCGGTTGGGCCGAGGGCCTGCACGCCCGCCCCGCTTCCATCTTCGTCCGTGCCGCGACGGCTTCCGGCGTCCCCGTCACCATCGCCAAGGCCGACGGCAACCCGGTGAACGCGGCCTCCATGCTCGCGGTGCTCGGCCTGGGTGCGCAGGGCGGCGAGGAGATCGTGCTCGCGTCCGACGCGGACAACGCCGAAGCCGCTCTGGACCGTCTGGCCAAGCTGGTCACCGAGGGGCTCGAGGAGCTTCCGGAGACCGTCTGACCCTTCGGTCACGACCGCTGGAACGCACGCGCGAGAGCCGCGGCACCCTTGACCCGGGGCCGCGGCTCTTTCGTCTGCGCGCACACCTTTACGCACGTGCGCTCACTTCTCCGCATAAAGGGGCCCGGGCAGTCCGGCGACGCGCACGCTCCCCCAGCCAATTCGGGCAGCGGAAAGAAAGCCCCGCGGAATTCTTATTCTTTGTATACGGCGCAATTGTTAATGCCGGCCACTCGGGGTGTTTACGGCATGTTGCGAACTCCTCACCCGGCCGGTGCGGACAGCGGCGGCATCCGGCCGGCCGGGGCGGCGCAGCCGGTGCGCGGCGGTGGCCCGCTCGGCATGGTGGGCGGTCAGGGTTCTCGCCCTCTCCGCGTCGCCCCGCGCCACGGCGTCCACGATCGCCCCGTGCTCGGCCCAGGTGTCGCCCGGACGGGCCGGGTGCTCGACCTCGTACATCCACGCGGTCTTGTGCCGGAGTTGCGTGAGCAGCGCGATCAGGCCGGGACTGCCCGAGGCCTGCGCGAGCGTCTCGTGGAACCACCCGCCCAGGGAGCGCAGATCCTCGCCCTCCCCCCGGCGGGCGCGCTCCTGACCGAGCCTGACCAGGCCGCGCAACACCTTGAGGTGCGCGTCCGTACGGCGGTGGGCGGCACGGGCCGCGCCGAGCGGCTCCAGCAGCATCCGGACCTCCAGGAGGTCGGCCGCCTCCTGCTCGGTGGGCTCGGCGACACACGCTCCGGCGTGTCTGCGGGTGACCACGAACCCCTCGGACTCCAGGGTGCGCAGCGCTTCCCTCACCGGAACGCGGGAAACCCCGTATCGACGTGCGAGCACCTCCTCGGTGAGCCGGCTACCGCGTTCGAAGACGCCCGAGACGATGTCGTCACGGATTGCCGTGCATACCGAATGCGCCGGAATGCGCATGTCCGAACCTCCGCCTTAATCCCCGCAGCGCGCGGCCGATCGACGCCTGTCCTGCGACTCTATTGCAATGCGGTCGCATTTCCGACGGCGGGTGGAAATTCATGAATATCTTTTGGTCGCCGGCCGTTCGCGGACGGCCGGCAAAGACCGGTGCGGTACGCCGACACGGCGAAGGCCCCGGCGTGTCGCCGGGGCCTTCGCCGTGGGGTCTTCGGGGCGGTCAGACGGAGACGCCGTGGGCGCGCAGGTAGGCGACCGGGTCCATGTCGGAGCCGTACGAGGGCGTGGTGCGGGCCTCGAAGTGGAGGTGCGGGCCGGTCGAGTTGCCGGTGGAACCGGAGAGGCCGATCTGCTGGCCGCCGCCGACGCTCTGGCCGACGGACACGCCGATCGAGGAGAGGTGGCCGTACTGGGTGTACGTGCCGTCCGTCATCCGCAGCACGATGTTGTTGCCGTACGCCCCGCCCCAGCCGGCCTCGACGACCGTGCCGGCGCCGACGGCGACGACGGAACTGCCGGACGCGGCGTGGAAGTCGATGCCTGAGTGGCTGCCGGAGGACCAGAGCGAGCCGCTGGACTTGTAGCCGGTGCTCACGTACGAACCGGCGACCGGGAGCTGGAAGGAGCCGAGCCGGGCGCGCTCGGCCGAGCGGGCGGCGCGGGAGGCGCTCTCGCGGGCCTCCTTGGCGCGGGCGGCGGCCTTCGCCTTCGCCTCCGCCTCGGCCTTCTTCTTCGCTTCGGCCTTCTTCGCCGCTTCGGCCTTCTCCTCGGCGACGTCGGCCTGGTGCTGCTGCGCGTCGGCCTGTGCGTCGATCCGGTCGGCGAGGTCGTCCTCGATGGCGATGACCTGGGTGAGGCCGGTGTCGACGACGGAGGGGGTCTCGGTGTCCGCGGCGAGGGCCGGGGAGGCCAGCCCGCCGATGACGCCGGTGGTGGCCAGGGTCGCGATGCCGACGGCCCTCGCGCCGTTGCGCGTCAGACGGCCCGGGGCACGGTGCTTCCCGGTGGCACGGGTGAACGCCATGAAGTGGCTGGTCCTTTCCTTCCTTCTCGCCTACCGGGTTAGCTGACGGGTTCGGAGCAGGAAGGTCTCCTACGGATCCCCCGGCCTCGGACGAGGCACGGGCATCCGATTCACCCCAGGGACTGCGTGGGTCCCCGGCTCCCCAGGCTCGCGCCTGACGGGGACTCGGCGATGGCTGCCCGGTACGTCGCGGATGCGGCATACGAGTGACGGACAGCGGAGACGACGCTAAACGGGGGCACTTCCCCCCACCAAACGGACAGGGCGTTTTGTAGCGCATCCCACAGGGCAGACGGGCAACCTCTCCCGCAAAGCGGGCAAATGGAAAGACCCTGGCGGGGTTCACCCCGCCAGGGTCTTCCCCTTCGCCCCGGTATCAGGCGAAAGGACCGTCAGCCGGTGACGACCGACACCTCACCGATGCCCAGCGCCCTGACGGGCTCCGCGATCTGCGAGGCGTCGCCGACCAGGACCGTGACCAGCCGGTCTTCCGGGAAGGCGCTGACCACGGCCGCGGTCGCCTCGACCGTGCCGGTCTCCGCGAGGCGCGCGTACAACTGCGCCTGGTAGTCGTCCGGGAGGTGCTGCTCCACCTGGTCGGCGAGGGTGCCCGCGACGGAGGCCGCCGTCTCGAACTTCAGCGGGGCGACCCCCACGAGGTTCTGCACGGCCGTCTCCCGCTCGGCGTCCGTCAGCCCTTCGGCCGCCAGCGTGCGCAGGACCTTCCACAGGTCCTCCAGCGCCGGACCGGTGGACTCCGTGTCCACGGAGCCGCTGATGGCGAGCATCGCGGCGCCCGTCGCACCGGAGGCGGAGCCCGGGGCCGAGGAGCGCAGCACCTGGGCGAAGGCCCGCACGCCGTAGGTGTAGCCCTTCTCCTCGCGCAGCACCCGGTCGAGCCGGGAGGTGAGCGTGCCGCCGAGGCAGTAGGTGCCGAGCACCTGGGCCGGCCAGACGCTGTCGTGCCGGTCGGCGCCGATCCGGCCGATCAGCAGCTGCGTCTGCACCGCGCCGGGGCGGTCCACGATCACCACACGGCCCGCGTCGTCGGCGGTGATCGGGGGGACGGGCCGCGGCTGGGCGGTGTTGCCCGACCAGTCGCCGACGGTCTCGGCGAGCAGCGCGTCCAGGTCGATGCCCGTGAGGTCGCCGACCACCACCGCGGTCGCGGTGGACGGGCGGACGTGGGCGTCGTAGAAGGCGCGCACGGCCGCGGAGTCGATCCGGGCCACGGTCTCCTCGGTGCCCTGGCGCGGGCGCGACATGCGGGCCGTGGCCGGGAAGAGCTCCTTGGAGAGCTGCTTCGCGGCGCGCCGGGCCGGGTTGGCCTGCTCGTGCGGGATCTCGTCCAGCCGGTTGCCCACCAGCCGCTCGATCTCGCTGTCGGCGAAGGCCGGCGCCCGCAGCGCCTCGGCCACGAGCCCGAGGGCCTTGGCCAGCCGGGAGGCCGGAACCTCCAGGGAGACCCGGACGCCGGGGTGGTCGGCGTGGGCGTCCAGGGTGGCGCCGCACCGCTCCAGTTCGGCGGCGAACTCCTCGGCGCTCTGCTTGTCGGTGCCCTCGGACAGGGCACGCGACATGATCGTGGCGACCCCGTCCAGACCCTCGGGCTCGGCGTCCAGCGGGGCGTCGAGGAAGATCTCGACGGCGACGACCTGCTGGCCGGGGCGGTGGCAGCGCAGGACCGTGAGGCCGTTGGGCAGGGAGCCGCGCTCGGGCGCGGGGAAGGCCCAGGGCCTGGCCACACCCGGGGCGGGCTGCGGGTGGTACTCCATCGAAACTCCCGTCGCGGCAGCGTCGGTCACTTGTCCGCTCCTTCGTGCGCGTCGGTGTCGGTGGCGGCGTCCGCCTCTTCGGCGGCCTCGGCGGGCTCGACCGGCTCGTAGACCAGCACCGCCCGGTTGTCGGGCCGCAGCTGGGCCCTGGCGGCCGCCTTGACCTCCTCCGCGGTCACGTCGAGCACCCGGTGCACGGCGGTCAGCGCGAGCTGCGGGTCACCGAACAGCACGGCGAACCGGCACAGTTCGTCGGCGCGGCCCGCGACCGTACCGAGGCGGTCCAGCCACTCGCGCTCCAACTGTGCCTGCGCGCGCTCCATTTCCTCGGGGGTGGGGCCCTCCTCGGCGAACCGGGCCAGCTCCTCGTCGACCGCGGTCTCGATCTGCGCGACCTCGACCCCGCCGGACGTCTTGACGTCCAGCCAGCCGAGCGAGGGCGCGCCCGCGAGCCGCAGCAGCCCGAATCCGGCCGCGACGGCCGTCCGGTCGCGGCGGACCAGGCGGTTGTGCAGCCGGGACGACTCGCCGCCGCCCAGCACGGTCAGCGCGAGGTCCGCGGCGTCGCACTCACGCGTGCCGTCGTGCGGCAGCCGGTAGGCGGCCATCAGCGCACGCGCCGGTACCTCCTCACGGACCTCCTCGCGCAGCTGGCCGCCCATGATCTCGGGCAGCGCGCCGTCGCGCGGCGGCTGCTTGCCGTCGTGCGAGGGGATGGTGCCGAAGTACTTCTCGATCCAGGCGAGCGTCTGCTCGGGGTCGATGTCGCCGACGACGGAGAGCACCGCGTTGTTGGGCGCGTAGTACGTGCGGAAGAAGGTCCGCGCGTCTTCGAGTGTCGCGGCGTCCAGGTCGGCCATCGAGCCGATCGGGGTGTGGTGGTACGGGTGGCCCTCCGGGTAGGCGAGCGCCGTCAGCCTCTCGAACGCGGTGCCGTAGGGGACGTTGTCGTACCGCTGGCGGCGCTCGTTCTTGACGACGTCGCGCTGGTTCTCCATGGACTCCTCGTCGAGCGCGGCGAGCAGCGAGCCCATCCGGTCGGCCTCGAGCCACAGGGCCAGCTCCAGCTGGTGCGTCGGCATCGTCTCGAAGTAGTTGGTCCGCTCGAAGCTGGTGGTGCCGTTGAGGGACCCGCCGGCGCCCTGCACCAGTTCGAAGTGACCGTTCCCCTTGACCTGGCCGGAGCCCTGGAACATCAGGTGCTCGAAGAGGTGAGCCAGACCGGTGCGTCCCTTGACCTCGTGGCGCGAACCGACGTCGTACCAGAGGCACACCGCGGCGACCGGGGTCAGATGGTCCTCGGAGAGCACCACGCGCAGGCCGTTGGCCAGACGGTGCTCGGTCGCTGTCAAGCCGCCGGAGCCGGCCTGGGCTGTGGCCGTGTGACCCATGGGCATGTACGTCCCTTCGATCGCGATACTGGATGTGGTGCGAGACCTGCCACTGTAAGCAAGCGCACCGACACCTGGCGAAGTTCCCGTGCCGCGAAAGTTCGCGGGAAAGAGCGTCCTGACCGCTTCGGGACGGGTGGAGAACGCCCTTTGGGACGGGTCGAGGTCCGGGTTGTCAGTGGGGCGGTCCACAATGGTGCGCGTCAGAACCTGAGGTTGCCCGAACAGAATCCGTGAAGGAGTCGCAGCCGCGATGGCCCGCCGCAGCACCAAGACCCCGCCGCCGGTCGACTTCGAGGAGAACATCCTCGACATCGACGTCGTCGACGAAATGCAGGGCTCCTTCCTCGAGTACGCGTACTCGGTGATCTACTCACGGGCCCTGCCGGACGCCCGTGACGGCATGAAGCCGGTGCACCGCCGCATCGTGTACCAGATGAACGAGATGGGCCTGCGCCCGGACCGCGGCTTCGTGAAGTGCGCCCGCGTGGTCGGCGAGGTCATGGGCAAGTTGCACCCGCACGGTGACGCGTCGATCTACGACGCGCTGGTGCGGATGGCGCAGCCGTTCTCCATGCGGCTCCCCCTCGTGGACGGGCACGGTAACTTCGGCTCGCTCGGCAACGACGACCCGCCGGCCGCCATGCGGTACACCGAGTGCCGGATGGCCGACGCGACGTCGCTGATGACGGAGTCGATCGACGAGGACACCGTCGCCTTCCAGTCGAACTACGACGGCCAGGAGCAGGAGCCGGTCGTTCTCCCGGCCGCGTATCCGAACCTCCTGGTCAACGGGGCGACCGGGATCGCCGTCGGCATGGCCACGAACATGCCGCCGCACAACCTGGGCGAGGTGATCGCCGCCGCCCGGCACCTGATCAAGCATCCGGGCGCGGACCTGGAGACCCTGATGCGGTTCGTCCCGGGCCCCGACCTGCCGACCGGCGGCCGGATCGTGGGCCTCGGCGGCATCAAGGATGCCTACGCGGCCGGGCGCGGTTCGTTCAAGATCCGCTCCACCGTCGCTGTCGAGAACGTCACGGCGCGCCGCAAGGGCCTGGTCGTCACGGAACTGCCCTTCACCGTCGGCCCGGAGAAGGTGATCGGCAAGATCAAGGACCTGGTCTCGGCGAAGAAGCTCCAGGGCATCGCCGACGTCAAGGACCTCACCGACCGTTCGCACGGACTGCGTCTGGTCATCGAGATCAAGAACGGCTTCGTCCCCGAGGCCGTGCTGGAGCAGCTCTACAAGCTGACGCCGATGGAGGAGTCCTTCGGCATCAACAACGTGGCGCTGGTCGACGGACAGCCGCTCACGCTGGGCCTCAAGGAGCTCCTGGAGGTCTACCTCGACCACCGCTTCGACGTGGTGCGCCGGCGCAGCGAGTTCCGCCGGACCAAGCGCCGCAACCGGCTTCACCTGGTCGAAGGCCTCCTCGTCGCCCTGGTCGACATCGACGAGGTCATCCGGCTGATCCGGTCGAGCGACAATTCGGCCCAGGCGAAGGAGCGGCTCATGGAGCGCTTCTCGCTGAGCGAGATCCAGACGCAGTACATCCTGGACACCCCGCTGCGCCGGCTGACCCGGTTCGACCGGATCGAGCTGGAGAGCGAGCGCGACCGCCTCGACGCCGAGATCGCCGAGCTGACCGCGATCCTCGAATCGGACACCGAACTGCGCAAGCTCGTCTCCACGGAACTGGCGGTGGTCGCGAAGAAGTTCGGCACCGACCGGCGCACGGTGCTGCTGGAGTCGGCCGGTTCGCAGGTCGCCTCGGTGCCGCTGGAGGTGGCGGACGACCCGTGCCGGGTCCTGCTGTCCTCGACCGGTCTGCTGGCGCGTACGGCCAACGACGACCCGATCGTCTTCGCCGAGGACGCCAAGCGGGCCAAGCATGACGTGATCGTGTCGGCGGTGCCCGCCACGGCGCGCGGCGACATCGGCGTGGTGACGTCCACCGGGCGGCTGTTGCGGCTCGCGGTGATCGACCTGCCCCAGCTGCCGGACACCCATGCGGCGCCCAACCTGTCGGGCGGGGCGATGGTCGGAGAGTTCCTCACGCTGGAGGCGGACGAGGAGGTCGTCTGCCTCACCACGCTCGACGAGTCCTCGCCGGGGCTGGCGATCGGCACCCTGCAGGGAGTCGTGAAGCGCGTGGTGCCCGATTACCCGGCCAACAAGGACGAGCTGGAGGTCATCACCCTCAAGGCCGGTGACCGGATCGTCGGCGCTGCGGAGCTGCGCACCGGTGAGGAGGACCTGGTCTTCATCACCTCGGACGCGCAGCTGCTGCGCTACCCGGCCGCCCAGGTGCGCCCGCAGGGGCGTCCGGCCGGCGGTATGGCGGGCGTCAAGCTCGCGGACGGGGCGGAGGTGCTCTCGTTCGCCGCGGTGGACCCTGCGGTGGACGCCATGGTGTTCACGGTCGCGGGTTCGCACGGCACGCTGGACGATTCGGTGCTGACGTGCAAGCTCACGCCGTTCGACCAGTACCCGCGCAAGGGCAGGGCCACCGGCGGGGTGCGCTGTCAGCGGTTCCTGAAGGGCGAGGACGTGCTGGTGTTCGCCTGGGCCGGTGCGACGCCGGCCAGGGCGGCGCAGAAGAACGGCACCCCGGCCTCGCTGCCCGAGCCCGATCCGCGACGCGACGGTTCGGGCACACCGCTGGAGAGCCCGGTCGCGGTGATCGCCGGCCCCGTGTAGGCCGCAGGCCCGGCGCCGGCGCGCCCTATGCGTCGTCGCCGGGCTCCCGCACGTACCGCAGGACGCCCCACATGGACCGCTCGTGTGCGGCGTCCTGCGCCGTTTTCGGCCCCGGGGCGCGGCAGGCTTCCAGCTCCTTGCCGAGGGCCTCGGCGTCGATGCCGGAACCGATCAGCACGAGCTGGGTCAGGCGCGGCTCGCCGCGTGTCCAGGGCCTGGGGGCGAACCGCAGGAACCTGCCGACGGCGTGCACCGCGTACGCGTGTTCCGGGTCGCCCGCACCGAAGTCGACAAAGCCCTTGATCCGGTAGAGGCCACGGGGCCGGGAGTCGAGGAACTCCATCAGCCGACGGGGGTCCATCGGCACCTCGGAGGTGAAGTCGACGCTCTCGTAGACGGTGTGCAGATGGGCCCCGTGCTCCTCGCCGGCCTCCTGCGCGCGCTCCTCCAGGTACAGGTCCTCGAAAGTGAGCTGACGCGCCTTCTCCTCGGCGTCGGGCCGCAACGCCGGATCGAAGAGCAGCTCCGGGTCGACGCGTCCGTACGTGGCGGTGACGACCGCCGCCCCGCTGCCGGTCGCCGCGACGGCCTCCCGGATGCGTGCCTGCTCCTCCTCACCGGCCCGGTCCGTCTTGTTCAGCACGACGAGGTCGGCGACGGCGAGATGCCGGTCGATCTCCGGGTGACGCTCCCGGGTGGCCGCGAACTCGGCGGCGTCGACCACCTCGACCAGTCCCCCGTACACGATGTGCGGGTTGTCGCTGGCCAGGAGCATCCGTACGAGTTCCTGGGGTTCCGCGAGCCCGCTCGCCTCGATGACGATCACGTCGAGGCGGGCGGAGGGCCGGGTCAGGGTCTCCAAGTACGTGTCCAGTTCGCTCGCGTCGACCGCGCAGCAGAGGCAGCCGCCGCCCAGCGAGACGGTCGAGCCGACCTGCCCGGAGACGGTCATGGCGTCGATCTCGATGGCCCCGAAGTCGTTGACGATCACCCCGATGCGGTTTCCCGCGCGGTGCCGCAGGAGGTGGTTGAGCAGCGTCGTCTTGCCCGATCCGAGGAAGCCCGCGAGGACGATGACGGGGATCTGCCGGCTGCGGGGCGGGGGCGACGCGTTCAACGGGGGCCTTCCTGCGGTGTCAGACTGCCGGGACCGGCTGCGGCGGGGGCGGACCGACGTAGCGGGCCGCCGGACGGATGATCTTCGAGTCCTCCGCCTGCTCCAGGATATTGGCGCTCCAGCCGACGACCCGCGCCGCGCAGAAGGTCGGGGTGAACATCTCGCGCGGCAGCCCGCACAGCTCCATGACGACCCCGGCGTAGAACTCCACGTTGGTGTGCAGTTCGCGCCCCGGCTTGAGCTCGGCGAGGATCGCCTCGACCTGCCGTTCGACCTCCACGGCGAAGTCCACGAGCGGGCCGCCGAAGCCCTGGGCGATCGACCTCAGCATGTGTGAACGCGGGTCCTCGGTGCGGTAGACCGGGTGACCGAAGCCCATGATCCGGTCACCGGCGAGCACCCGCTCGCGGATCCAGCCGTCGATGCGCTCGGGGGTGCCGATGGCGTCCAGGGTGTCGAGGGCGCGGCTGGGCGCACCGCCGTGCAGCGGGCCGGAGAGCGCGCCGACCGCCGCGACCAGGCAGGCGGCGACGTCCGCGCCGGTGGAGGCGACGACACGGCCGGTGAAGGTCGAGGCGTTGAAGCCGTGGTCGACGGTGGAGATGAGGTACTGCTCGACGGCCCTGACCCGGCCGGCGTCCGGTACCGAGCCCGTCAGCATGTAGAGGTAGTTGGCCGCGTACGGCAGGTCGTCGCGCGGCTCCACCGGTTCGAGCCCCTTGCCGAGCCGGTGCAGGGCGGTCAGCACGGTGGGGACGGCTGCGCAGGCGGTCAGGGCGTCATCGCGGCGCCGGTCGGCGTCGATGTCGTACACCGGGCGGAACCCGGCCGAGGCGCCGAGCAGGGAGAGCGCCGTGCGCAGCCCCGCGAGCGGGCCGGCCGCGGCGCCCGCCCGGGCTATGGCGGGCAGGGCGTCGCGCACCTCGGCGGGCAGGCGTCGCAGTGCGGCGGTTCGGGTGGCGAAGTCCGCTCGGGCGGCGGGGCCGGGCAGCTCGCCCTCGGTCATCAGGTACCAGACGTCCTCGAAGCTGCGGGTCCGCGCCAGTTCGATCGCCGAGTACTGCCGGTAGTGGTAGAAGCCCTCGCGGCCCCGGACGTCACCGAGGGCGGTATCGGTGACGACGACTCCTGCCAGGCCCCGGGGGACGTCGAGCGGTGTTGTGGGAGTGGTGGTCGTCATTGCTTCCTCCAAGGACATTCGGTGACGGGAGACATTGATTCGACTGTCCATGCTTGACTTGAGTTCTGTCAATGTTGATTGGATCAATATGGATACGGTGGGGAACATGACGGATCAAGCAGACGCGGCCGACCCTCCCCAGCCGTCGGCACGGCGGCTCACCACCCGGGAGACGGCGGAGCGGCTGGGCGTGAAGCCCGAGACGGTGTACGCGTACGTCAGCCGGGGCCAGCTCAGCAGCAACCGCGCGGCGGGCGGACGGGGGAGCACGTTCGACGCCGCGGAGGTCGACGCCCTCGCGCGGCGCACGGGGCGCCGGGAATCCACCGCACCGGCCGGCGCGCTGTCCTTCCCCACCGGCATCACCCTCATCGAAGGCGACCGGTACTTCTTCCGGGGCGTGGACGCCACGGAGCTGGCCCGGCGCCATGCGTACGAGGAGGTCGCGGAGTGGCTGTGGACCGGGGAGCTCCGGCCCGGGATCCGTTTCACCGCGCCGGCCGATGCACTCGCCGCGGCCCGCCGCGCCGTCGGCGCGCTGCCGTCGCACTGCGGTTCCACGGACCGGCTGCGGGTGGCGGTCGTCGCGGCGGCGGCGGCCGATCCGCTCCGCTTCGACCTGTCGCGCGAGGCGGTGCTGGGCGGCGCACGGAGCCTGATCCCGACCCTGGTGGCCGCGCTGCCCGCGGTCACGGAGGGCGGCGGGGCCACACCTCCCGGCCTGGCCCGTCAACTCTGGCCGAAACTCACCGGGCACCCGGCGGACGAGGCCTCACTGGCGGTGCTGAACACGGCGCTGGGGCTGCTGATCGACCACGATCTGGCCGCCTCCACCCTCGCGGCCCGGGTCGCCGCCTCCGCCCGCGCCCACCCGTACGCCGTGGTCTCGGCGGGGCTCGGGGTGCTGGAGGGTCCCCTGCACGGAGCCGCGAGCGGGCTGGCACACCGAATGCTGTCCGAGGTCCTGGAGCGGGGCGGGGCGGCCCCGGTGGTCGCCGACCATCTGCGCGGCGGACGCCGGGTACCAGGCCTCGGTCACCGGCTCTACACCGGCGAGGACCCACGGGCCCGCGTCCTGTTCGAACTGCTCGCGGAGGTCCCACGGGCCGCACCGGCCCTGGCAGCCGCCCGTGACGTCGCCGCCACGGCCGCCCGGCACACGCCCCTGCACGCCAATGTGGATCTGGCGCTCGCCGTTCTGTCCGTCTCGTCGGGCATGGCCGCGGAGGCGGGCGAGACGTTGTTCGCGATCTCCCGTACGGCGGGCTGGATCGCGCACGCGCTGGAGGAGTACGAGGAGCGCCCGCTGCGGATGCGCCCCAGCGGGCAGTACACCGGCCCGCAGCCGCCCCAGCCACTGCCCACCGCCGGCACGGCCGCCGTTCCGCAATAGACGGCGACCACGGCGTAAATTCGCGACGGTCAGCGGGAAGCGCTGCGCGGGGGCTGGGCCGTCGAGCCCCGCACCACCAGTTCGGGCTCGAAGAGCAGTTCGTCGGACGGCACCGCGCGGCCGCCGATCTGTACGGACAGCAGCTCGACGGCGGCCCGGCCCATGGCCTCGATCGGCTGTCGGACCGTGGTGAGCGGCGGCTCGGTGCAGTTCATGAACGCCGAGTCGTCGTAGCCCACGACGGAGACGTCCTCTGGCACGGACAGGCCCCGGCGGCGCGCCGCCCGGACCGCTCCCAGGGCGAGCGGGTCGCTGGCGCAGATGAATCCGGTGACCCCCTGGTCCAGCAGCCGCATGGCGGCCGCCTGCCCGCCCTCCAGCGAGAACATCGCCCTGGCCACCCACTCGTCCGGGACGGTCGCGCCGGACGCCTCGGCGAGCGTCCGGGCGGCGGCCAGCTTGCGCTGCGAGGGCATGTGGTCCGAGGGGCCGAGCACCAGACCGATGCGCTCGTGCCCCAGAGAGACCAGGTGACGCCACGCCTGCTCGACGGCCACGGAGTCGTCGCAGGAGACGCAGGGGAAACCGAGATGCGCGATGGCCGCGTTGATCAGGACGACGGGGATCTTGCGGTCGGCCAAGACCTTGTAGTGGTCGTGCGGGGCGTCGGCCTGGGCGTAGAGACCGCCGGCGAAGACGACGCCCGAGACCTGCTGCTGCAGAAGCAGCTCCACGTAGTCCGCCTCGGAGACCCCGCCCTTGGTCTGGGTGCACAGCACCGGGGTGAGGCCCTGCTGCGCGAGCGCGCCGCCGACCACCTCGGCGAAGGCGGGGAAGATCGGGTTCTGCAGCTCGGGCAGGACCAGTCCCACCAGGCGCGCCCGTTCGCCGCGCAGCTGGGTCGGGCGCTCGTAGCCGAGGACGTCCAGCGCGGACAGGACGGCCTGCCGCGTGGCGTCGGAGACGCCCGGCTTACCGTTGAGTACCCGGCTGACCGTGGCCTCGCTGACTCCAACCTTCTGTGCCACCTGAGCAAGTCGTCGCGTCATGTGCGCAAGATTAGCGCAAGAAACGCAAGCCGATTGCGTGAGGCGGAAAACGAGACGAATTTCGGAAAGCACCGGAATGCCCTCTACCGTCTCTACGATGAGCGCCCCACCGCCCACGGCCAGAAGGCCGCGCCGACTCGGCTGGCCCCAGCGCGTCTTCTCGCAGGTGCTGCTGATGCAGCTGGCCATCGCCACCGGCGTCACCGTACTCGCCACCGGCCTCTTCCTGGCACCCCTCAGCGCACAACTCGACGACCAGGCGATGCGCCGCGCCCTGTCCATCGCGCAGAGCACGGCCGCCCAGCCGCAGATCGCCGAGGCGCTGCTCACCACGGCCCCGGCGCCCCGGGGCCCCGTCCAGACCGCCGCGGAGCGGATCAGGCGGGCCACGGGCGCCGAGTACGTCGTCGTGATGGACCGCCACGGGGTGCGCTGGTCGCATCCCGACCGTTCCCGGATCGGAGGCGTCGTCTCCACCGACCCCGGCAGGGCGCTGGCGGGCCAGGACGTGCGGGAGATCGACAGCGGCACGCTCGGACGCTCGGCCCGGGGCAAGGTTCCGTTGCGGGACGGGGCCGGGCACATCGCCGGTGCGGTCTCCGTCGGCATCGCGTACGACAACGTCCGCGCCAGGCTCCTCGCGGCGATCCCCGGGCTCCTCGCGTACGCGGGCGGGGCGCTGGCCGTGGGAGCGCTGGCCGCCTATCTGATCTCGCGGCGCCTGCAACGGCAGACCCATGACCTCGCCTTCTCCGACATCGCCGCTCTGCTGACGGAGCGCGAGGCGATGCTGCACAGCATCCGGGAAGGGGTGGTCGCGCTCGACAAAGGCGGCCGCATCCGCCTTCTGAACGACGAGGCGCAACGGCTGCTGGGGGTCGGGCCAGAGGCGTCGGGCCGCCCGCTGGCCGAGGTGTTCGGTACCGGGCGGACCGCCGACGTACTGGCGGGCGATGTCGCGGGCGAGGACCTGCTGACCGTGCGCGGCAGCCGGGTGCTGCTCGCCAACCGCATGCCGACGGCCGACGGCGGAGCCGTCGTCACCCTGCGCGACCGCACCGAGCTCGAACACCTCGGCCGCGAGCTCGACTCCACCCGCGGGCTGATCGACGCCCTGCGCGCCCAGGACCACGAGCACGCCAACCGGCTGCACACGCTCCTCGGCCTGCTGGAGCTGGAGCTGCACGAGGATGCGAGGGAGTTCGTCACGGAGGTCGTCGGCGTCCACCGGGCCACCGCGGAACAGATCACCGAGAAGGTCCGTGACCCGCTCCTCGCCGCACTGCTGGTCGGCAAGGCGACGGTCGCCGCGGAGCGCGGCGTCGCCCTGCGCGTGGCGCCCGGCACCCTGCTCCCGGACCGGCTCGTCGACCCCCGCGGGCTGGTGACCATCGTCGGCAACCTGGTCGACAACGCGTTGGACGCGGCCGCCGGAGCGGACAGCGCCCTCATCGAGGTGGGCCTGCGCGCCGAGGGCCGTACGGTGGTGCTGAGGGTCCGCGACAACGGCCCCGGAGTTCCGCCCGGACAGCGTGCATCGATCTTCACCGAGGGCTGGTCGACCAAGGAGCCTCCGGCGCACGGCAAGCGCGGCCTCGGGCTCGCGCTGGTGCGGCGGCTGGCCGAGCGGCAGGGCGGCAGCGTGGCGGTGGACGCGGCGGACGAGGGCGGGGCGGCGTTCACCGTCGTACTCCCCGAGGCCATGACCGAAGCGGAATCCGACAAGGCGGGAGCGGTGCGGTGATCGAGGTCCTGGTCGTCGACGACGACGTCCGTGTCGCGCGGATCAACGCGGCCTACGTCACGAAGGTGCCCGGCTTCCGGGTGGCCGCGCAGGCGCACTGCGCCGCCGACGCGCTCGCCGCGGTCGAGAAGGGCCCGGTGGATTTGATCCTGCTGGACCACTACATGCCCGACCGCAGCGGGCTGGACGTGGTGCGGGAGCTGCGCCGCCTCGGCCACCGCACCGACGTGATCATGGTGACGGCGGCGCGCGACGTCGCCACCGTCCAGGAGGCCATGCGTCAGGGCGCCCTCCAGTACCTCGTGAAGCCCTTCACGTATGCGGGCCTGCGGACCAAACTGGAGGCCTACGCGGCGCTGCGCCGCACGTTGGAGAACGGCGGCGACGCCGAGCAGGGCGAGGTGGACCGGCTCTTCGGCGCCCTGTGGGCGGCGGGCGAGCCCGATCTGCCCAAGGGACACTCGGCCACGACGGCCGAACTGGTCCGCAAGGCGCTCCGCGGCGCCGCCGGCCCGCTCTCCGCCCAGGAGATCGCGGAGAACGCCGGAATGAGCCGGCAGACGGCCCAGCGCTACCTGAAGCTGCTGGAACGGTCCGGGCGCGTCCAGCTGACCCTGCGGTACGGCGAGACGGGGCGGCCCGAACACCGCTATGCCTGGGTCACCGGCGGCCGATGACCGTGGCACCCGGCCGCTACGCCTGCGGGTGCTGCGCGTCGTAGGCGCTCTGGCTCCGCTCGATGCCGGGATTGTTGTCGACGGCCCACTCGGCCAGCTTCACAGCGGGCTCGATCAGGGTGCGCCCGGTCGCGGTGAGTTCGTATTCGACCCGTGGCGGAACCTCGGCGAACACCGTGCGGGACACCAGGCCGTCGCGCTCCAGATGCCGGACCGTGCGGGTCAGCATGCGCTGCGAGATGCCGGGGATGCGCTGCTGGAGCTCGGTGAAGCGCATGCGTTCGCCGTCGAGGGTGGCGACCACCAGGAGGGTCCACTTGTCACCGATGCGGTCCAGGATGCCGCGGATCGCCCGGCCTCCGTCGCCGCGGATGAGGCAGCTGTGGCGGTACTTCGACATCGGCGTCCCCTGTTCGCCACGCACACCCGTGTGCCTTTTGTAAGCGTTTCGATACTCACCGATCATGTGGCTACTTACAAGTCGTCACCATGACGGAGGACGAAGATGGAGATCGCCTACTGGATCGTCGCCGGGCTTCTGGCCGCCTTCTACCTGTACGCGGGGGGCAAGAAGGCCGCCCAGAGCAAGGAGCGATTGGCTCCCATGATGGGCTGGGTGGACACGGTGCCGATGCGGCTGGTCCGCGTCATCGGAGTCGTCGAGATCCTTGGCGCTGCCGGTCTGGTGCTGCCGCCGCTGACGGGGATCGCGCCCGCCCTCGCGACGGCGGCGGCAGTGGGCCTGCTCGTACTCCAGGTGCTGGCGGCGGCCCTGCACCTGTCCCGGGGCGAGGTCAGGGAGACCGGCCTCAACGCCGCCCTCGTCGTGCTCGCCGCGGTGGCGGCCTGGCTCGCCACCACGTGGTGAGACGCACGCGGAGGCCATGAGCGCCGGTCACCCGGCGCAGGCTCGGGCACAGAGTCTCCGGTCACACCGCGCCGGCACCGGTCAGCGCACGCACCTCGGTCTCCGCGTGCCTGGCCTCGTCGGGCGGCTCGGCAGAGGTGACCGTGCCGATCCAGCCGACCAGGAAGCCCAGCGGGATCGAGACCAGGCCCGGGTTCTCCAGCGGGAAGAGCTGGACGTCCACCCCGGGGAACAGCGAGGTGGGGCTGCCCGAGACGACCGGGGAGAGCAGGACGAGCAGAACCGCGGGAACCAGACCGCCGTAGACCGACCAGACCGCCCCGCGCGTGGTGAACTTCCGCCAGAAGAGCGAGAAGAGCAACACCGGCAGGTTCGCCGACGCGGCGACCGCGAAGGCCAGGCCCACCAGGAAGGCCACGTTGAGGTCCTGGGCGAGCAGCCCCAGCCCGATGGCGGCCACCCCGATCCCCGCCGCGGCCACCCGCGCCACGGCGACCTCGCTGTACGGCCGGGAGCCCGGTCGTTTGAGCGAGGCGTAGAGGTCGTGCGCCACGGACGCGGACGAGGCGAGGGTGATACCGGCGACGACGGCGAGGATGGTCGCGAAGGCCACGGCGGCGACCACGGCGAACAGAATCGTTCCCCCCGTCGAACCCTCCCCGCCGCCGAGGACCAGGGCGAGCAGCGGAACGGCCGTGTTGCCGGCCGGGTTCGACTCCCGTACCTCGGCCGATCCGACGAGTGCCGCCGCGCCGAACCCGAGCACGATCGTCATCAGGTAGAAGCTCCCGATGAGACCGATGGACCAGACGACCGACCGGCGGGCGGCGCGGGCCGTCGGCACGGTGTAGAAGCGCGAGAGGATGTGCGGGAGGCCTGCCGTCCCGAGCACCAGGGCCAGCCCCAGGCTGATGAAGTCGATCCGCGCCGTCCAGCTCCCGCCGTACCGCAGACCGGGCGAGAGGAACTCCTTGCCATGCCCGCTGCGGTCGGCGGCGGAGTTGAGCAGCTCGTTGACGTTTCCATGGAAGTGGACCAGAACCAGCACGGTGAGCACCACGGTGCCCGCCATCAGCAGTACGGCCTTGACGATCTGGATCCAGGTGGTGGCACGCATTCCGCCGAGTGACACGTAGACCACCATCAGCGCCCCGACCCCGATGACCGTCCAGGACCGTGCGGCGCCGCTCGTTCCGCCGAGGAGCAGGGCGACGAGGCTGCCCGCACCGACCATCTGCGCCACCAGGTAGAGGACGGAGACGGTGACGGAGGAGGTCCCCGCGGCGATCCTGACCGGGCGCTCCGCCATGCGCGCCGCCACCACGTCGGCGAGGGTGAACCGCCCGCAGTTGCGCACGAGTTCCGCCACGAGCAGCAGAACGACGAGCCAGGCGACCAGGAAGCCGACCGAGTAGAGCATGCCGTCGTAGCCGAAGAGGGCGATCACTCCGGAGATGCCGAGGAAGGAGGCGGCCGACATGTAGTCGCCGGCGATGGCGAAACCGTTCTCCATGGGGGAGAACAGCCGCCCGCCCGCGTAGAACTCCTCGGCCGATCCTTGCCGGTTGCGGCTCACCCAGGTCGTGATGCCGAGAGTGACGGCGATGAAGGCGCTGAACAGCAGGAGCGCCAGGGTCTGGTGGTTGCCGCTCAACGCCCGATCCCCCGCGTCATCTCCTGGGTGTCCCAGCGCAGATCGAGCGCGGCCCGGTCTCTTCGCAGCCGCGCGTGCCGTGCGTACGCACCGGTGAGCAGGAAGGTGGTGAGGAACTGCCCCAGTCCAGCGACCATCGCGACGTTGACCGCCCCGGCCACCGGACGCGCCATCAGGCCGGGCGCGGTGACCGCCGTGACGACATAGGCGAGGTACCAGACGAGAAAGGCCAGGGAGGCGGGGACGACGAACCGCCGGTAGCGACGACGCACTTCTTGGAAGGCCTCGCTGCGCCGCACCTCCAGATAGATCTCCGCCGCGCTGCGGCCGCGCCCGGGTGCGGCGGGGCCGGGCGCGGCGGCGGGGGCGAAGCCGCCCGTACCGTCCAGTTCCCCCCATCCGGAGGCCAGTGCGTCGTACCACGGGTCGTCGAGCCGCATTCCTGCGGCTTCGCGCCCTGCTTCCTTCTCCACCGAAGAACTCCCCTTGTCCACGGACCACTTCGGCCGCGTACCCAAGAATGGGCAGATCGGGAAGTTCCCGGGCACTTCATTCCCGGGACTTCACCTCTTCAGGTGAAGGTTGTCCCGTGCGGCAGTGCGAGCCCTCGAACGTACGCATAGCGGACCGCCTGGGCCCGGTCGCGAAGCCCAGCCTTGGCGAACAGGTTGTTGATGTGGCTCTTCACCGTGGCCTGCGAGATGTGGAGGCTGCGAGCGATCTCCGCGTTGGACATTCCCTCGGCGATCAGGACGAGCACCTCGGCCTCACGGGGGGTCATTCCGTCGGGCAGCTCCGGCTCACCGCTCCCCGCCTGGGACAGCGGCCCGGCGGTGACCTGCTCCAGCAGACGGCGCTGGATGGCGGGCGAGAGCCCCGCCTCGCCCGAGCGCACGGCCTGGACGGCCCTCACGATCTCGTCACCCCCGGCGTCCTTCGTCAGGTAGCCGCGGGCCCCCGCCCGGAGCGCGGGGAAGAGTGAATCGTCATCGGCGAAGGTCGTCAGCACCACGACCTGCGTGCCGGGGAAGTCCTTACGGATGCGGCGCGTTGCCTCCACCCCGTCGCAGCGTGGCATCCGCAGGTCCATCAGGACAACGTCCGGGGCGAGCTCGGCCACCAGAGCGACGGCCTCCTCCCCGTCCTTCGCCGATCCGACCACCTCGATCCCGGGCAGCAGCCCCAGCAGCATCACGATTCCCTCACGCACCACCGCCTGGTCGTCGGCGACCACCACCCGCGCGCTCACGCGGGCACCCGCAGACTCACCACGAAGCCCTCCTCTCCGGGGCCGGCCTCCAGCGTGCCCCCCAGCAGTTCGGCGCGTTCCCTCATCCCCAGCAGACCGTAGCCGGAGCCACTGACAGCGAGCTCTCCCCCCGCGCCGTCTCCACCCGTATCGCTGATTTCCAAGGCGATCGCGTCCGGTCGGTACTCCAGCCTGATCAGCACCCTCGCCCCCGGGGCGTGCTTGCTGACATTGGTGAGCGCCTCCTGCGCCACGCGCCGGACCGCCTGCGAGGCCTCGGCGGTCAGTGTCCGCGGCCTCCCCTCCACCCGGACCTCGACCGGCTCCACCGCCACCAGCTGCCGCAGGAACTCCTCCACGGGGGACACCTCGCCGCGCAGGGCGGAGAGCGCCTGGCGGGTCTCGACAAGCCCCTCCCGGGCCATGGAACGGGCCGCGACCACCCGCTGCAGGACCTGGTCCCGGAATTCCCCCGAGGGCTCCCTCTCGATCAGCAGCCGCGCCGCCTCCAGATGCACCATCTGCGCCGAGAGGCTGTGCGCGAGCACGTCATGGATCTCCCGGGCGATCCTGGACCGCTCGTCCAGCGCGGCTGTCTCCGCCTCCGCCACCCGGGCCGCCCGCTCCTGGGCCAGGAGCCGCTGCCCGCTCCCCCGGGCCTCGGCGTCCAGACGCAGCACATATCCCGCGAGGCAGAGCCCAGCCGTGGTCACGGCCGTGGTCATCCAGTCGTCGGTGTCCACCACGACGTACGCGCCGAGGGCCACGGCGGTGGACGGAACACCGGCCGAGAGGGGCAGCCGCTCCAGCGCGGTGACGGCGCAGCCGCACCAAAGCACCACCGCGGGAACGTCGGCCCCCGCCCGCTCCGCCCCGAACGCCGCGAGCATGAGCAGGAACAGCAGGCCGAGCGAGGGCCGGAGACGGTTTTCCCGAGTGGTCCGGAAGAAGGCCACGGCGGCCGCCCCGCATCCGGCGACTCCGGCCAGACCGACCACGATCTCCCACGGACCGAACCGACCGCCCGCGAAGGTCCCCCAGAGCATGAGAGTGAGCAGCGCGGCTCTCACGGAACACCCGATCACAGCACGTGCACGGGTCCGGGTCTCCCATGAGAGCGCCTCCCTCGACGGCCAGCTGGTCCAGGCGGCGGGTGTCACACACGGTCCTTCCAGGCCGGCCGCGGCGGCGTGGCCTCGGCAGGGGCGCGGCACGGCTGCGGTATCTCGGCGGCCCGCCACGCCAGCACACCGCTGCGCACCACCGGAGTGGCCGCCAGAGCCGTCATCAGGGCCGGGACGCCCTGATGTATGCCCCTGACCGCGGCAAGCCCGTACAGGGCCGCTCGCAGCGTCAGCCCTCCGGTCCGGACGCAGACGGTCGCCCGGGTGCCCTTGCCCCACAGGGCCCGGTCCTCCGCACGCCAGAGCCGGGTGGTCCACGCCCAGCCGGCGCCGGTGATCACGCCCACGGCCACTTCTGCGCCCAGGACGCCGACGGACTGTGCCTGGTGACGCGGATCCACGGGTCCGGGCTCGCGCAGAGCCATGACGAGCAGCACGCCGGGCAGGACCCACCACCGACGGTCGCCCGAGACCCGCTGCGGCGGGCACTGGCGGACGACGACGAGAGCGATGACCGCGATGATCACCAGGACATTGAGGAATCCGGGCATGGGCGCCTCCGAGCTGCGGAAAGTTTGTGCACTCCGACGCTACGGAAACGGCCCTGCCCGGCGGATCGGCTCAGGGGTGGACAGGGGGTGGAGCCGTTGTCTCCACCCCCGGGTGGAGACGCCCCGGGGGAGACAACGGCCCGGCCCGGCGAGCTGCCGGACGGAACACGGGCTCAGACGTCGATGCGCGAACGGTCCAGTGTGGCCGCCGAGCTGGTGATGAACTCCTTGCGGGGGGCCACTTCGTTGCCCATCAGCAGGTCGAAGACCTTCTCCGACGATTCCAGATCGCCGATGTTGATCCGCCGCAGTGTGCGGTGGCGCGGGTCCATCGTCGTCTCCGCCAGCTGGTCGGCGTCCATCTCCCCGAGGCCCTTGTACCGCTGGATCGAGTCCTTGTACCGGACGTTCTTCCGCTGGAGCTCCAGGAGCCGCTGGCGCAGTTCGTTGTCCGAGTACGTGTAGATGTACTTGTCCTGCCCCTTCTTCGGCTGGACCAGCTCGATCCGGTGCAGGGGCGGCACGGCGGCGAAGACGCGGCCGGCTTCGACCATGGGACGCATGTACCGCTGGAACAGCGTCAGCAGCAGGATGCGGATGTGGGCGCCGTCCACGTCGGCGTCGACCAGCAGCACGATCTTGCCGTAACGGGCGGCGTCGATGTCGAAGGTCCGACCGGACCCGGCTCCTATGACCTGGATGATCGCGCCGCACTCGGCGTTCTTCAGCATGTCGGAGACGGATGCCTTCTGAACGTTGAGGATCTTGCCGCGGATCGGCAGCAGCGCCTGGAACTCGCTGTTCCGTGCCAGCTTGGCGGTGCCGAGCGCGGAGTCGCCCTCCACGATGAACAGCTCGCTGCGCTCCACGTCGTCGCTGCGGCAGTCGGCGAGCTTCGCCGGCAGGGAGGAGGACTCCAGAGCCGTCTTGCGACGCTGCGCGTCCTTGTGCTGACGGGCGGCGATCCGGGTCCGGGCAGCTGCCACCGCCTTCTCCAGGACGGCTCTGGCCTGGGCCTTCGCGTCCCGCTTGGTGGAGGTCAGGAACGCCTTGAGCTCCTTGGCCACGACGTTGGCGACGATGCGGTTGGCCGCCGAGGTGCCCAGCACCTCCTTGGTCTGCCCCTCGAACTGCGGCTCCGCCAGCCGTACGGTCACGACGGCGGTGAGGCCCTCCAGCGCGTCGTCCTTGACGATGTCGTCCTCGGCGACGCGCAGCATCTTCGCGGAACGGAGGACCTCGTTGACCGTCTTGGTCACAGCACGTTCGAAACCGGTCACATGCGTGCCGCCCTTGGGGGTGGCGATGATGTTGACGAACGACTTCAGATTGGTGTCGTACCCCGTGCCCCAGCGCATGGCGATGTCGACCACCAGCTCCCGGGTGACCTCGGTCGCCGTCATGTGGCCGCGCTCGTCGAGCACGGGAACGGTTTCCTTGAACGTGCCCTGCCCGGTCAGGCGCAGGACGTCGCAGACCGCCTTGTCCTGGGCGAGGTACTCACAGAACTCGCTGATCCCGCCGTCGTAGCGGAACGTCTCCTCCGTCTTGCCCTCTCCCTCCAGACCGCGCTCGTCGCGCACGACGATGGTGAGGCCGGGGACGAGGAAGGCCGTCTGACGGGCCCGCTGGTAGAGCGTCTCGAGGTTGAGTTTCGCGTCCTTGAGGAAGATCTGCCGGTCGGCCCAGTACCGCACGCGGGTGCCCGTGCGCGTCTTGGGGACCCGCTTGCCCTTGAGGAGCCCGTTGGCCGGGTCGAACGGGCTGTCCGGCCCCTGCTCGGTGAACATCCCCGGCACCCCGCGCCGGAAGCTGATCGAGTGGGTCGCGCTGTTGCGGTCGACCTCGACGTCGAGCCGGGCGGAGAGGGCGTTGACGACGGAGGCGCCGACGCCGTGCAGACCGCCGGACGCGGCGTAGGAGCCACCGCCGAACTTGCCTCCGGCGTGCAGCTTGGTCATCACGACCTCGACGCCGGACAGGCCGGTCTTGGGCTCCACGTCGATGGGGATGCCCCGGCCGTTGTCCCGGACCTCGACGGAGTTGTCGTCGTGGAGGATGACCTCGATGTGGTCGCAGTATCCGCCGAGGGCCTCGTCGACGGAATTGTCGATGATCTCCCAGAGGCAGTGCATGAGGCCGCGGCTGTCGGTGGACCCGATGTACATGCCGGGGCGCTTGCGAACCGCTTCGAGCCCTTCGAGTACGAGCAGGTGCCGCGCGGTGTAGTTGGAACCGTCTCGGTCTGCTCCGGTCAGCAGCGCAGTGGACGGCACGGACGTATCGGCGGTCACGCGGTTCGCTCCTCGCTGAATTTCATTTGGGGCCCCGTGGGTAACGGGCTCGGCTTCGGTCGCCGCTGAGAGGGTACCGAGGCCTGGTAGAGCGGGTGTAACGCCACCCACGGAGAACCCTCACACTAGTCCAGCCTCGCATGCGCGTTCGATACCTCCTTCGAGTGACATGCACATCACGTTCCCTTCCAGGCATGAACCATTTAGGCTCCGGGCACGTCCTCATGAACAACCGGCAAGCCAGCCGGCGGGACCGACCCAGACAAGCAACGCGAAACCGTAGCGCCACGCAATACGGCACATTCGCCGCGAACCAGCAACAGACAGCCATCTTGAGAAGAAGTTTCGAAGAAATGCCACGAGCGGGAACGTTTTCGGCCTGGTTGGATGTTGACCCTGGTACGACAGCTCGTCGAGCTAGAGAAGAGGCGACGTGACTACTGTTCTGACCCCCGCGAGCCCGCTGACCGCAGCAGACCGCTGTGACCGTTGCGGCGCCCAGGCCTACCTGCGCGTCGTCCTGATCAGCGGCGGTGAACTGCTCTTCTGTGCCCACCACGGGCGCAAGTTCGAGCCGGAACTCAAGAAGATCGCCGCGGAAATACAGGATGAGACGGACCGGCTGACGGCCGTGCAGGCCCAAGCCGCCGAAGAGGAACACTGACACCTCGCATCCACGACGAGCCAGGGGCCGGTCCCACATCGGCCGACGGGCGGCTCCCCGCACAAGGGGAGCCGCCCGTTCTCGTATGCGTGCGGGCCGGTCAGCCGGTGCCGGCCATCCACTCGATGGCGGCGGAGACCCGCGTGTAGACGCCGGGGCTGTCCGCACGCCCGCACCCGTTCCCCCAGGACACGAGGCCCACGAGCTTCCCCTGGGCCACCAGAGGCCCTCCGCTGTCCCCCTGGCAGGCGTCGTACCCGCCCTGGGGTTCGCCCGCGCAGAGCATCGCCGAGGCCTCGTACGTGCCGCTGCCGCCTCCCGGGTAGGCCTCTTCGCACGAGCTGTCCGGCAGCACGGTCACCTCGGCGGACCGGAGTGACGTCACGTAGTCGCCGTTGCCGGTCGTGTCACCCCACCCGTAGACCGTCGCGGCCGTACCCGCCTGGTACGCGGAGTCACCGGCTGCGGCCATGGGGATCACGCTCTGTTCGGGCAGTGCGTCGGCGAGGGTGAGAACCGCGACGTCCCCGCTGTTGGTGATGGCGTCGAAACCGGGGTTGACCCACGTCCCGCTCACCGCGATCTCCTTGCCGTCGGTGCCGTTCAGCTCGTCCCGGCCCGAGATGATCCGCAGATCACGCACCTGGCCGACATCGACACCGAGCGCCTCCCGGCTCAGGCAGTGCGCGGCAGTCAACGCCTTCTTCGGCCCGACCACGACGGCTCCGCAGAACTGGCCGGCCCGGGTACCACCGAACCGGTCACGGCTGGAGAGGGCCACCACCCATGGGCTGTCCTTGACGTGAGCGGGCTGGCCGCCGATGACGATGCCGTCCGCGACCGCCGAGGCGGGCGACGCGAGCGGTATCAGGGCCGTTGCGGCAGCGAGGGCGAGCGCCCCGGTCATGGTGGGGATGACAGTGCGGGACATACGTACTCCTGACTCAGTGATGGACCATGCCCACCCAGAGTCATCGGACCGGCTGCGGCTCGCACCCGCAGCGAACCGGCCGGAACCGGCGCGGACCCGGCCCCGCACAGCACAGACCGAGGGCCCGGATCCCATGGGATCCGGGCCCTCGGCCGAGGTGCCTCTGCGACTAGTCGAGATAGTCGCGCAGGACCTGCGAGCGCGACGGGTGACGCAGCTTGGACATCGTCTTGGACTCGATCTGACGGATGCGCTCACGCGTCACGCCGTAGACCTTGCCGATCTCGTCCAGCGTCTTCGGCTGTCCGTCGGTGAGACCGAAGCGCATGGAGACCACGCCCGCCTCACGCTCGGACAGGGTGTCGAGCACCGAGTGCAGCTGCTCCTGGAGGAGCGTGAAGCTGACCGCGTCGGCCGGAACGACCGCCTCGGAGTCCTCGATCAGGTCACCGAACTCGCTGTCCCCGTCCTCACCCAGCGGGGTGTGGAGGGAAATCGGCTCACGGCCGTACTTCTGGACCTCGATGACCTTCTCGGGGGTCATGTCGAGTTCCTTGGCCAGCTCCTCCGGGGTGGGCTCACGGCCCAGGTCCTGGAGCATCTGGCGCTGCACGCGCGCGAGCTTGTTGATGACCTCGACCATGTGCACCGGGATACGGATGGTGCGGGCCTGGTCGGCCATGGCGCGGGTGATCGCCTGACGGATCCACCAGGTGGCGTACGTGGAGAACTTGTAGCCCTTGGTGTAGTCGAACTTCTCGACGGCGCGGATCAGACCGAGGTTGCCCTCCTGGATCAGGTCCAGGAAGAGCATGCCGCGGCCGGTGTAACGCTTGGCCAGCGAGACCACGAGACGGAGGTTGGCCTCCAGCAGGTGGTTCTTGGCGCGGCGCCCGTCCTCGGCGATGATCTCCAGCTCGCGCTTGAGCTTGGGCGCGAGCTTGTCGGCGTTCGCCAGCTTGTCCTCGGCGAACAGACCCGCCTCGATGCGCTTGGCGAGCTCGACCTCCTGCTCGGCGTTGAGGAGCGGGACCTTGCCGATCTGCTTCAGGTAGTCCTTGACCGGGTCGGCCGTGGCGCCGGCGACGGCGACCTGCTGCGCGGGTGCGTCGTCCTCGTCGTCGTCGGAGAGGACGAAGCCCTTGTTCTCGCCCTCGCCCTCCTCTTCCTCACCCTTGCCGGCCTTGACTTCCTCGGCCGCGTCGTCGCCGTCGAGGATCTCGTCGTCCTGCTTGCCGGCCTTCTTGGACGCGGTCTTCTTCGCCGCCGTCTTCTTCACGGCGGTCTTCTTGGCGGCCGTCTTCTTGGCTGCCGCCTTCTTCGCGGGCGCGGCCGCGGCGGCGTCGTCGGACACCGCGTCCACGGTCTCCGCCGACGGGGCGGCGGGGGCCGCGACGGTCCGTGTCACGGTCGTCTTGGCCGCGACGGTCTTGGTGGCGGTGCGCTTGACCGGGCTCTTCGCTGCGACGCTGCTCTTGCGGGCGCGCTTCGACGGCTCCGCGGCACTGACCATCAGCGTCACACCCTCTTCCTCGAGGATCTGGTTGAGGCTGCGCAGAACGTTCTTCCACTGGGTTGGCGGAATCTGGTCAGCCTCGAAGGCCCGACGCACGTCGTCGCCGGCGATCTGCCCATCAGCCTTTCCCCGCTCGATGAGCGCCATGACAGATTCGGACTCGGCGATCTCCGGCGGGAGCGTACGGGATGTGCTGGCCGACACGAACAACCTCTCGGAACGATGGAAACGGCTTCCGGCCCGGCCCTGAGAGGGCTGGAACCGACGACCGTCGGGCTGGGAATGTACCGACGGCGCGGGCTGGGCCTCAGAACTGGACAGCGCACTGAACGGCTGCTGTATTCCTTCCTCGGCGGTCACCTCTTAAGTCATCGCGCTGTTTCGAGGAGTGTTACGCCCAATCCGCGTGGCCCGAGTCACACCTCATTTGCGACGAACGAGACCAGGAGTGACATCCCTCCACAATTGTGCCGCCGGACCATGGGGGTCCGACGACACGTGGCTCGTACACCTGACCGCGCCGCGGTCAGTGCTCGCGCGGCGCCGGCACCACTCGCTCCACCTCGGGGTGGGCCACGAGCAGCTGGCGCATGGCCGCCTCGGCACCCGCGGAGTCGCCGGCCGCCAGGGCGTCGACGATGCGGGCGTGGTGGCCGAGAGACGCCTCGCTGGGCCGGTCGCAACCGGTGACCGGCCCGCCCGAGACCTGAAGAGCGGCTGAGACGATGCCGGAGAGATGTTCCAGCATGCGGTTGCCCGCGGCCTGGATGAGCAGGGCATGGAACTCCGCGTCGGCACGGGCGCAGGTGATCGCGTCGCCCTGCCCGAGCGCGTGGCCCATGATCTCGACCATGTCCCCGAGCCGCTGCTGCAGATCCTCACGCTTGTGACCGGCGGCCAGCCGGGCCGCGAGAGGTTCGATCGTCCATCGGAGCTCCCCCAGCTCGCGGCGCTGGTCGTCGCGCTGCGGGCCGAACGCACGCCATTCGATGATGTCGGGATCGAGCAGATTCCAGTCGCTGACCGGCCGGACCCGGGTGCCCACGTTGGGCCGGGCGCTGACCAGGCCCTTGGCCTCCAGTACGCGCAGCGACTCCCGGACAACGGTGCGGGAGACCTCGAATCGCTGACCGATCTCCTCCGGCACCAGAGGCCGGTCGGCGCCGAGGTCGCCGGAAACGATCATCTGACCCAGCTGCTGAACAAGTTGGCCGTGCAGACCGCGGCCCCGGCTGGCGGATCCCCGTCGGCCCACCCGGCCGAGTTCGGTATCAGGGCCGTCCCAGGCCCGGCCGGCTGCACGTTCGCCGGCCGGCGCGTCCGGATAGGTGTAACGGTCGAGTTCGCCCGGGCCGGGGAGGCCGGTGTCGGCGGTGCGGGCGGCGGTCATCATGGTGTGCGCAAGGGTACTCACGCATCCTTTGTCGGCGCGGCTCAGCGACCCCTTGAGGTCTTTGGTGAAAAGCACACGAAAGGGTGATCGGCACCCGCCAGCCAATTGACGCCTTATGGGCACAGAACGGGCATTTTCAATGGAGTTGTGAGTCTCAGCGGGGGCGGATTCCGCTCCACGATCACCAACGCACTCTGCTGCGAAGGCTCGTGAACAGATACGCGCAGAGAAGAACCGACAACGACAGGGTCAGCGCCGCGCCCACAGGATGCGTCACGACCCGCACCGCGGGGGCCACCCACCGGTCCGCCTCGTGCGGCCACTGCAACCAGGCCAGTTCCCTCAGCCGGCCTGGAAGTCCGCGCATCGAACGAGCGGTCGGCGCCTTCGGCATCACCTGGATGAACGGAACGATCAGCACGGGCACGGCGAGCACGGCGGCGACTCCCGCCGCCGTCACGCGGAAGATCCCGGCGGCCAGCAGTCCGGCCCAGGCGCAGCCGACCGTCAGGCCCGCCCAACTCACGGCCAGCGATACCGCGTTCGAAGGGGCCCGGACCAAGTCACCGCCGTACACGAGGCGAAGTGTTTCCGCCGAGGCCAGCACGACGAGCAGCGCCAGCAGCAGCGCGACGCCCGCCGACACGGCCAGCTTGGCGAGGAGAAGGCCGAGCCGACGGGGGACGGCCCCGCGGCCGGCGGCGAGCGCCGGGTAGCGGAACTCGTCGCCGAAGGAAAGGGCGCCGAGCAGCCCGGCGCCGAGCGCGGCGGGGGGCAGCGGCAACAGCGAAGGCCAGGCCGCCAGTACGTTCGGCAGCGGGGTGCGACCGTTGCGGGCGAGCAGGACGGAGAGAGCGGTCGAGGCGACCAGGGCGACGGCGACGATCAGGGTCGTGGTCCTGACGCCGAAGAGGCGCCGGAGTTCGTACCGCACCGGGCGCAGCGGTCCGCGGGCCGAGCGCCGCCTGATCGGTGGCGGCAACGGTGCCCTGGCGGCATTCACGGGCATGCGAACGGCGGCCTTCGTGCCGTCTGCGGCGGCCTCCGGTGCGGCGCCGCTCTTCTCGGCGGCGCTCGCAGCGCAAGGAGCGCCCACGTGTGCGGCGCCGCCACGGGCGTCCCTGGGGAGACGGTCCCCGGGGCGGCCGGGGGCCGCGACGGAATCGGCGGGGTGGGCGGGGTCGGCGGAACGAACGGTGCCGGCGGGGCGGGCAGGGCGGGCGGGGCCTGTGTCGCCGACCTCGTCGGCGAGCTGATGCACGGGAAGCCCGTGGCGGAACGCCGTGTCACCGATCTCCGCGCAGCTGCTTCCGTAGACGGAGAGGTGGTTGCTGCTCGCCTCGGTGACGACCTCGACGGAGCGCCGGGCGGCTCGCGCCTCGCGCCGGACGATGGCGGCGAGGCGGGCGGCGTGCGGGGAACGGACCGCGACGCGAGGACGCAGACGCGTGCGGGAGAAGTCCCTGCCCTCCTGGTCCGCGACAAGGCGCCCGGCGTCGATGGTCACCACATGACCGGCCGTCCGGGCGGCCTCCTTGGGATCCTCCGTGGTGTAGAGGACGGTGCCGCCCCGATCGGCATGGTCTCTGAGCATGCCGTGCAGCCAGTCCGCCTCGGGTGCGCTGAGGCCTTCGGCGGGTTCGTCGAGGATCAGCGTGTGCGGGTCGGCGAGCAGTGCGGAAGCGAGTGCCAGTCTGCGGTCCATGCCGAGGGAGAGCGTGCCGATGCGCTGGTCCCCCAGCCCGGCGAGGCCCACGGCGTCGAGCAGGTCGTCGGCTCTGGACGCAGACACCCCGGCTGCGGCGCAGAGCATGCGCAGCTGTCCCCTGGCGGTGCGGGAGGGGTGCCCCGGCACGTCTCCGAGCAGCACGCCCACCTCCCGGGCCGGCTGGGCGACGCGATGCAGGGGCCTGCCACGGAAGTAGGTGATGCCACGTCCCGGCTCGAGTTCGAGCATCAGCCGCAGAGCCGAGGTCTTGCCGGAACCGGCTGGGCCCAGCAGTGCGGTCACGCAGCCGGATCCTGCTTCGAACGTGAGGTCGTTCACCGCGGGCGGTCGTCCGCGGTGGCGGGTGCTGGTGAGTCCGATGGCCTGGAGCATCGCTTCTCTCGCAGAAGGTGAGGCCGCTCGACGGCAGAAGGTACCGCAGCAAGATAACCCGACATATCGGGCTTTTTGCGCAAGGTCGTCTCCACGGCGTTCCGGCTGGCATGGGCGAACGGGGCCTGCAGGGCACTGCCTCAAGGCCAGACTCCGGGCGTCGGCCTGACAGGGCCGAGTTCCGGACGGGCCGACCCTGCGCTGAGCCGCCCGGCCTGAGCCGCCCGGCCTGAGCTGTCGGATCTGAGCTGCTAGGCCGGAGCTGTCGGACCTCAGCTGCCGGGCCTGAGCTGTCGGGCCTGAGCTGTCGGGCCTGAGCTGTCGGGCCTGAGCTGTCGGATCTCGCGGCTGAGACCTCAGACTTCAGCCGCGAGCGCCCGCCGACGGGGCAGAGCCCGGGCGGTCAGGCGTCGACAGTCAGGCCTCGGTGGTCAGACGTCGGAGGCCGAGCCCCGGCGGTCAGGCCTCAACGGTCGAACAACGGAAACCGGGCGTCGGCGACCAGACCCCGGCGGTCGGACCCCGGCGGTCAGGCCCGGCGGCCAGGCCGCCGGCGGTCGGACCTCGGACTCCAGTCCACCGCGGTCAGACCTCGGGCCGCAGCATCGGCGGATTCAGCACAGTGGCCGAACCCGATCGGAACAACTGGGCAGGGCGGCCACCCTGCCTGGTGGTCGTGCCGCCGGCGGGCACCAGGAAGCCGGGCGTACCCGTCACCTTGCGATGGAAGTTCCTCGGATCGAGCACGACGCCCCACACCGCCTCGTACACCCGGCGCAGCTCGCCGACCGTGAACGCGGGCGGGCAGAACGCGGTGGCCAGGGAGGAGTACTCGATCTTGGAGCGGGCCCGCTCCACACCGTCGGCGAGGATCCGGGCGTGGTCGAAGGCCAACGGCGCCTGTTGTTCACCGTCCCGCCCATAGCTCCCCTCCGGCCCGAGCAGGTCCTCGACGGGTGCCCACCGCGCACTGTTCGCGTCCCCGCCCGCCCGCGGAGCGGGCAGATCAGGCGCCAACGCGAGATGGGCGACGCTGACCACCCTCATGCGCGGGTCGCGCGCGGGGTCCCCGTACGTGGCGAGTTGTTCGAGGTGCGCTCCGTTGCCGACCGCCGGGGCCGCCGGGTCGTGTGCACACAACCCGGTCTCCTCCACGAGCTCGCGCGCCGCCGCGGCACCGAGGTCCTCATCGGCCCTGACGAAACCGCCGGGCAGCGCCCACCTGCCCTGGAACGGTGTCTCACCCCGGCGTACCACCAGAGCGCAGAGCGCGTGACGGCGCACCGTGAGCACGACCAGGTCGACGGTGACAGCGAAGGGCGGGAAGGTCGACGGGTCGTAGGGCGGCATGCCGTGATCATAGTCGTCTGCCTGACGATAAACACTCCCTTCGCGCTGCTGTTCGTCGGTCACTGCACTCGACGAGACCGATGGCGCGGTGCCGCGAACCGGCACCGCACGCTCTCATCGCCCGGTCCTCGTGCCCCGTCGGTCCTGAGTGCGCGGCTGTCCGGGCCGGCGTCGGCCCGGCCCCGAGCCAGGACGGGTCGCGCCGGGCCGCGCCCGGCGCTGCCTGGCCAGTTGGGCCCGAACGGAACGGGCCCCCGCGACCCGTCCCGTAGCGTGACCCCGCCGCGCCGTCCGGCTGCCGCGCTCACCGCGCAGGCAGCGTCGCAGCGTCTCCGGATCGAGCCCCTGGTTGCAGGCCTCGTGCAACAGCTGGGCGAAGGTGTAGCCGGGGTCCAGTCGCAGCGCCAGGCCCAGAGCCACCCTCGCCGCCGGCTCGTCACCCGTGGACCACGAGACCCAGCCCGCCAGGGTGAGCGGCGCCGCCGCATGCTCCTGGTACGGCGGGACACAACGGCGCGCCAGCGCCCGCCACAACCGCAGTGCGGACTCCGCCTCGGGCCCTTCCATCCACTCTGCGGCCCTGTCCCGGGTCTCCCGGTCCTGGAGCCCCAGAATCACCTCGGCCGCCTCCTCGTGGCTGATCAGCCGGTCGTCGTTGAGGTCGGACAGTGACGGCGTTGCCGCAGGGGCCCGTTCGAGGCGCTTCATGAGCCGTCGGGCAAGCTTCAGGGTCGTGCCGCCGACCTCCCTGCGGCTCTCCTGGTCGAGGAGTTTCGGCACCAGCGCCGCCCCGGCCGAGTCCAGAGCCCGTTGCTGCTCGCGGCCTCCCGCAGCCGACTGCGGCGCCAGCCTGGCCTCCATCTCGCGCAGCGACCCCCGCACCTGAATGCCGGCGTAGGTCGCTGCCGCAGCCATCACGGAGGTGCCGGGCATGGTCAGCTGATTTCCCTCGGCCGGGCAGCAGCGGGCGTCGGGGCAGACGTACGACCAGAACCTGCCGTCGGAGATGCAGAGCGCTTCGAGCACCGGCACGTCCAGCGCCCCACAGGCGGTCCGCAGCCGCTGGGCGAAGGGCCGCAGCCGTTCCATGGTCTGATGGCCCGTTTCCCCTTCGGCCGGATCCTGGCAGAGGAAGATCACGATCGCGTCGGGTCGCCCGCCGCGCCGCTCGCTCCCCTTGATCAGGCACTCGGCCAGCTGCTCGGCCACCGATGGCCACTCGTGCGCGGCCTGCGGGATACCCAGCCTCAAGCGCCCGCCGAAACGGCCTCGGCCGCCGTGCAGGGCGACCATGACCACGCTGTCGTTCGGATGGAATCCCATGAGGTACGGGAGGGCGTCGGCCAGCTCGGCGGGCCCTCGCAGGGTGATCTGCTGCTCGTCGGACGGTCCGGTGGATTCGTGGTGCGTGTTCATGGGACGACCGTCTCCCGTCGGGACACATTCCGCTACCCCCTGTGGATAACTTATCCACAGGGAGTGACCAGTCGTTGGCGTTTTACCGTGCGCGTCGGGTTGCATGGGGGTATGCCACACGCGCCCACAGTCGCCTGTGGCGTCGGCCCGGTTTCGCCACCCCGTTGATCCACATCCATAGTGGGTAGGCGAGGCGGCATGGCTGAAGTGGTAGAGGCTGGGCTGTGGGGGCTGGTGGCGGGTTCGGCGCTGCTGGTCGGTGCTGCGCTGGGATACGGGCTGCGGGTGCCGCCCAAGGTGATCGCGACCGTGATGGCCTTCGGGGCCGGAGTGCTGATCTCAGCGGTGTCCTTCGAGCTGGTCGGGGAGGCGTACGAGCAGGCGGGACTTGCTCCTGCGGTCGTCGGCACCCTCATCGGCGCCCTGGCCTACACCGGGGGCAACGTGTGGCTCGCCGGCCGGGGTGCCCGGCACCGCAAGCGCTCCGGTCACGAGCGGGGGCAGGCGCAGCCCTCGGAGGTGGAGCAGGGTGGGTCCGGAACGGCGCTCGCGCTCGGGGCTCTGCTCGACGGGGTGCCGGAGTCCGCCGTGATCGGGGTCAGCCTTCTCCATGGCGGCGCGGTCAGCCTGGTGACGGTGGCTGCGGTGTTCATCAGCAACGTGCCCGAGGGACTGTCCAGTTCGGCGGGGATGAAGAAGGCGGGGCGCACCAAGGGATATGTCTTCGGTGTCTGGGCGGCGATCGCGGCAGCCAGCACGGTGTCGGCCGTCCTCGGATACACGGTGGTCGGGTCCTTCTCTCCGTCCGTGATCGCCGCGGTGACCGCGGTAGCGGCGGGGGCGATTCTCGCCATGATCGCCGACACGATGATTCCCGAAGCGTTCGAGGACGCTCACCTGGCCATCGGACTGATCACGGTGTGCGGCTTCCTGGTCTCCTTCGCCCTCTCCCACGCTTGACCGCTGGGATGAGGGAAGCGCGTGGACCGTCCAGAGGCGCCGCGCGGGACAGGCGGGGCACAGGGACGACGCCACCGGGCCGACGCCAGGGGGAACGCTGCTGGGAACGAGCTGGCAGAAAGACGATCACGGCGCCGCGCAAGCCCGGGACTTCACTCGGCGCCACAGCCCGCGGCTGGACCGAGACGGCGTGTGGGGCGGGTCAGCGTCTGGGGCCGGGTCGGCAGCTGGTCCTGTGTCGTCGGCCCTGGTCGATGGCCGTGAGGGCGCCCACAACGGCGCATCTGTTTGTTCTGGTGGGGCAGTTGCTGTGCCATGGAGTGGACGGGTTGGGCGACAGGGGTGGTCCGTCGTCATGGCGGGGCTGCTGTGCGGGCGGTCCGGCGGGCGTGGACGGAGCCGGGCCGTGAACGCGATCTGACGGTACAGGTCGGCAAGGCGGCGCTGGCCGCCTGTGTGGCGTGGGCGGTGGCGGGCTGGTGGCTGCAGGCTCCGATGGCGTTCGTCGCTCCGTGGGTGGCGGTGGTGCTGGTGGAGTCGACGGTGTACCGGTCGCTCGCGCACGGTCTGCAGCAGGTCGCGGCGATCGCCGTGGGCACGGCGGTCGCGACGGGCGTCGCGCTGGTGCTGGACAGCACGATGGTGACGATGGCCGTGGTGCTTCCGGCGGTGTTGCTGCTGGGCCAGTGGCGGCGCCTGGGGAGCCAGGGCATCTACGCCGCCACTGGCGCGCTGTTCGTCCTGACCGGCGGACAGGTCTCCCTGGCCACGTCCGGGGCGCGCATCGCGGAGGCGGTCTTCGGAGCGGTGGTCGGCATCGCGGTCAACGCGCTGGTCCGGCCTCCCCTGTATCTGCGTGACACCCGCGCCGCCCTGCAGGACGCGGCGTGCGAGGCGCAGGACATCCTGGAAGCGGTGGCGAAGGGGCTGGACGTCGGTGAGTGGGACAGTCCCGCGGCCGCGGAGTGGCATGAACGGGCGCTGCGGCTGGGACGCCTGGTCGAGCAGGCCCGTTCCGCGATCGGCTGGAGCCGCGAGAGCATGCGGGGCAACCACCGCGGGCGCCGTACGGGTGCCGTCTTCCCGCCCGGCAAGGCGTACGACGACGCGCTGACCGTACTGGACCATGTCGCCGTGCACACCGCAGGCGTGACACGCACCGTGCTGGAGACCGCGAGCCACGCCGACGAAGCAGCCCACCACGGCCCGCGGAGCACCGGCCCCTACGCCGACTTCCTGCACCACACCGCCCGTGCGATCGGCCTCTACGGCGAGACCCGGTTCGCAGGTACCGGCACGTCGCAGCCCGCCGACGGGCTCCTGCACGAGGCCGTCGAGGACCTCGACCGAAGCCTCGACGAACTCCATCGGAAGCTGCCCGGCATCGTGCAGGACGATCCCGAGGCACTGGCGACCCACGGCGCGCTACTGGCACAGGCCCGCCGCCTTGCCGACCAACTCGTCCAGCACTGAACGTCCGCGCGGGCGGCGTCGGCAGGGGGGTCGCCTCACCACCGACGCCCGACGCCCGACGCCCGGCGCCCGGCGCCCGGCGACCGACGACCGGCGACCGGCGACCGACGCCGTATCCCGGCGTTCACAGCCAACCGTTGCGCTGAGAGCCCCTGCCGTCGTCCAGAGCAGGACAGGAAAGGACAGGAAAGGACAGAGCCCACCGGCCGGCGCATCCTGACCGCCAAGGGTCCCCCTCAAGCGCCCCGGCAGTCCACGCCAGCCTTCGACGGGGACCCGTCGCGGCCTATCCCGCCAGCGCGAGAACGAGCGGTAGCACTTGATCGGCTCCGGCCTGGCGCAGCAGGCGTGCACCCACCGCGAGGGTCCAGCCGGAGTCGGTGTAGTCGTCGACGAGCAGGACCGGGCCGGGGGTGTCGGCCAGGGCGGCGGCGAGTTCGTCAGGCACGGTGAACGAGTCGGCCAGGGCGCGCAGACGCTGGGCGGAGTTGCTGCGGTGGGCGGCGTGCTCGTCGGCGTGCGGCGTATAGGCCAGGCTGCCCAGCAGCGGGAGCCTGCCCACACGGGCCACTCCCTGGGCCAGGGAGGTGACCAGCTGGGGGCGGGTGCGTGAGGGCATGGCGACGATCCCCACGGGGCGCGCCGGCGCGTCCGGCGCACCGCCGGCCCAGCCGTCCGACGAGCGGGCCCAGTCGGCCAGCACGGTCACCACGGCGTTCAGCACGTCGTCCGGGACGAGCCCGTCCGCCGCCTGGACCGACAGCAGGGGGCGCAGGCGATTGCCCCAGCCGATGTCCGACAGCCGACCCAGCGCACGCCCGGTCACCGCCTGCTGCCCTGCGGGGATACGGCCCTTGAGGTCCATGCCGACTGCGGCAAGGCCGGTCGGCCACATCTTGCGCGGCTCGACCTCCACCCCCGGCCGGTCCAGCTCACCCGTCGCCGCCGCGAGCGCCGCAGGAGAAACAGCCGCGTCCAGCCAGGGTCCGGCGCAGGTGTCGCAGCGACCGCACGGAACCGCTTTCTCGTCATCGAGCTGCCGCTGCAGGAACTCCATCCGGCACCCCGTGGTCGCCACGTAGTCCCGCATGGCCTGCTGCTCCGCCGCGCGCTGCTTCGCGACCCAGGCGTATCGCTCCGCGTCGTACGCCCACGGCTGCCCTGTCGCGGTCCAGCCGCCCTTCACGCGCTTGACCGCCCCGTCCACGTCCAGAACCTTCAGCATGGTCTCCAGGCGCGAGCGCCGAAGATCCACCAACGGCTCCAGCGCGGGCAGCGACAACGGACGGCCCGCCTGGCCCAGCACGTCGAGCGTGCGCCGCACCTGCTCCTCGGGCGGGAAGCCCACCGAGGCGAAATACGCCCAGATCGCCTCGTCCTCCTTGCCGGGCAGCAGCAGCACATCGGCGTGGTCCACGCCACGCCCCGCGCGCCCCACCTGCTGGTAGTACGCGATCGGCGACGACGGCGACCCCAGGTGCACCACGAAACCGAGGTCCGGCTTGTCGAAACCCATCCCGAGGGCGGAGGTCGCGACCAGGGCCTTCACCCGGTTCGCCAGCAGGTCCTCCTCCGCCTGCAACCGCTCGGCGTTCTCCGTCTTCCCCGTGTAGGAAGCCACCGGATATCCGCGTTGCCGCAAGAACGCGGCGACCTCCTCAGCCGCCGCCACTGTCAGCGTGTAGATGATCCCCGACCCCGGCAGATCACCCAGCCGCTCCCCCAGCCATGCCAGCCGATGGGCCGCGTTCGGCAGCTCCAGCACCCCTAGCCGAAGGCTCTCCCGGTCCAGGGGCCCCCGCAGTACCAGCGCGTCGCCGCCCCCCGTGCCCAGTTGCTCCGCCACGTCCGCCGTCACCCGGGCGTTCGCCGTCGCCGTCGTGGCCAGCACCGGAACTCCCGCCGGCAACTCCGCGAGCATGGTGCGCAGCCGCCGGTAGTCGGGGCGGAAGTCGTGGCCCCAGTCGGAAATACAGTGCGCCTCATCGACCACCAGCAGACCGGTCGTGGCCGCGAGCTTCGGCAGCACCTGATCACGGAAGTCCACGGAATTGAGACGTTCCGGACTCACGAGGAGGACATCGGTCTCACCGCGCTCCACCTCCCCGTAGATCGTCTCCCACTCCTCCGGGTTGGCCGAGTTGATCGTGCGCGCCTGGATACCCGCCCGCGCCGCCGACTCCACCTGGTTGCGCATCAACGCCAACAGCGGGGAGATGATCACCGTCGGACCCGCCCCACGCCGACGCAACAGCGCGGTGGCCACGAAGTACACGGCCGACTTGCCCCAGCCGGTCCGCTGCACGACCAGCGCGCGACGGCGCTCCTCGACCAGGGCCGCCACCGCCTGCCACTGGTCCTCCCGCAGTCGCGCCGGACCCCCGGGGGCACCGACCAGCTCAGCGAGAACGGCATCGGCTTCAGTGCGCAGCTCCAAGGTGTCCATACCCCCATGCAACCCGATGGCACTGACAATCAGCGAATCCACCCGCCGTGGCGGACGGGCTCACGAAGAGTGCGTCCGCACCACCGGAAACGAGGGCGTCCCGGGCCCATCACCTGGCCCTGACACCCTCCAAATCGGCGCGTTTCAGCAGGTCAGGCCCGCATGGCAGCCTGGTGTCAGTCCCCCAGGCGTTCCCGGCCCCGCCACCCCCGACCCCGTCGACGCGACCGTCCGCGTGACCGCGCTCGCCCCTCCTCTCCCCCGCCCACCACGGCTCGTCCAGGGACCAGAGCCGGCCGAGGCCCTCAGCGGCGACGGGGCCGCCCTGCTCGTGGACGATCTCTCGGACACCGGCCGGGCCCTGCGGTGGCGGCTGGGCCCTGCGGCGGGCCGGGTCGGATGGCGTGTTTCCGCTGGTCCTCGTCGTTCAGGCGTGACAGGGGCGTCATCCGGTGCCGGACTGGGCAGGGATATCCGTGTCATACCGGCTGATTACCGTCAGCTCCGCCAATTGCTCGTTGCCGCCTGCCGATACGCCAGGAAGAATTGGACTCGCTCCCCGCACGGTCTTCTTCGCGGGCCCGGAAGGGCTGTGCCGCGGCGCGCCCTCACCCGACCCTGCCCGCATCGTGGGCGCGTATGCGAAGGGAGGACCGTGACCTTCGGATTCGCTCCGTCCGCAGCCACTTCGATGTCGCCAGTCGCCGACCCCACCAACCGCCTTGCCAGAATCCTCGAACCGGCCGAGTGGGCGGCGGCGGGCATACCGCTGCTGCGCAGCCCGCGCGAGGTGGTCAGTGGGCTGCACGCACGGCACCGGCCGGCCCCGCAGACCGCAGTCGTCGCCGTGCTCGACCACGAGGAACGCCTCACGGCCAGTGCCTCGTTCGCCCGTCGTTCGGTGACGGCGGACGGCTGGGAGTTCCGCAACGCACTGCTGGCGCACCTGCGCCGGGTCATCCCGCACGATCTCCGCCGCCGTACCCCTGTCCGTACCGCGGTACTGCTCTACGCCCGCGAGGGGGACGAGCGTTGGACGGAGGAGGACGGGGCGTGGATGTGGGGGCTACGGGACGCGTGCACCCTGCACGGGCTGCGGTGCGGCGCGTACATCACGCTGACCCGCGGCGGCTGGCAGGTGCTCGGGGAGGGCCGCGGAGGCCGTCGCCCGAACTCCACGTCACCGCCGTCCGCCCTCGCCGACACCGCGCTGGACCCGGAAGCCGGGCCTCTGCGCACGGGAGGCGGCGCGGTCCAGGCGTTGCACCGCACCGCGGCGCGCTGAGCTGGGCCACCGCCCCGGTCTGTGGTGACCCGGCCGCCCACGAGAGCGGCCGGGTCACCACGGCCCGGCGGCGCAGCCCTCCCACAGCCGGGCCGCGCGCAGGATCGGTTCACCGCTGCGCCGAGCACGCCGAGCGCGTCATCGACGCCTGCGGCGCACCTGCCCACGCCGAGCGGATCATCGATCCGCTGCGGCCCGGACATCCGCACCGAGTCGCGCCGTCGGATCGTCTCCGGCTCAGACGCCCGCGCCGAGCACGGCGTTGATCCGCTGCGGGTCGCCGCAGACGATCAGCAGGGCTCCGGCGCGACCCCGCGCCGCCGACAGCGCACGCGTGGCGGCGGCGTCGTCGGCGTCGTTGACCGCGACGATCACCACCGGCCGTGCGGCCACCCGGTCCGCGGCCGCGGCACCGGCGAAGAACACGTCGTCGCCCGCTTCCTGCTGGGCCCAGTAAGCGGCCTCGCCGAAGGAGAGCTCGTGCGTCGCCCACGGGTGCTGTTCGCCGCTGGTGAGCACCAGGATGTCGCCGGGCGCGCGGCCGGAGTCGAGCAGCAGGTCCACCGCCTCGTCGGCCGCGTCGAGCGCGCCGTCGGGGACGGCGGGGATCACCTGGAGCTGGGGTGCGGAACGATTCTCCGGCGGGGCCGCCTGGGGCCGGCCGGAGGTGGAGTGCGGGCGCGGCGCCGGGGGCGCGGGCCTCGCGGGGCCGGGACCCGGACGACCGGGGCGCGGCATGGCCGCGGTACGCGGACCGGGTACGGGACGAGGGGTCGACGCGGGGCGGCCGATGGCCGGCGTGGCGCGGGGACCCTGGGCGCTCTCGTGAATCTGAGGCTCCTCGGGGATGAGAGGCATGGGTGGTTGTCTATCAAACGCCGACGCACGCGGCGTCAGCGGGTGGGTACATGTGCGCGATCAGAAGTCGAAGCCGAGCTGGCCCCCGCTTTCCAGTGCGGCCGCCTCGGCGGAGAAGCGGACCTTCTTGAGGTGCTGCCACCTGGGCAGCGCGTCGAGGTAGGACCACGAGAGGCGGTGGTGGGCCGTGGGGCCCCGCTCCTCAAGTGCGGCCCTGTGCACGGGGGACGGGTAGCCGGCGTTCGCGTCGAAGGCGAAGTCCGCGTACTCACCGCTGTCCGCGCCGAGTTCGGCCATCACGGCGTCCCTGCGGACCTTCGCGATCACCGAGGCAGCGGCGACCGCGACGCAGGACTGGTCGCCCTTGATGACCGTACGCACCTGCCAGGGCCGGCCCAGGTAGTCGTGCTTGCCGTCCAGGATCACCGCGTCGGGGCGCACCGGCAGCGCTTCCAGGGCTCGCACGGCGGCGAGCCGGAGCGCGGCGGTCATTCCGAGGTCGTCGATCTCCTGCGGTGAGGCGTCGCCGAGGGCGTACGCGGTGACCCAGCGCTCCAGCAACGGCGCGAGCTCCGCGCGGCGCTTGGGGCTGATCAGCTTGGAGTCGGTGAGACCGGCGGGAGGCTTGCGGAGGCCGGTGATCGCGGCACACACGGTGACCGGTCCCGCCCACGCTCCGCGTCCGACCTCGTCGACACCGGCGACGATCTTGGCACCGGTGGTGGCGCGCAGTGAGCGCTCGACGGTGTGCGTGGGTGGTTCGTACGGCATGGCGCCAGTCAGCCTACGCCGATGGGCGCGCCGAGAACACCCCGGGGCGCGCCCGGGTCACCGCCGCCCCGTCCCGGGGTGTCCTGAGGCAGCGCAGCCGGGTCGCCTCCGCCCCCACCGGCGCGTCCGTGGGCGGCGCACCCCGGTCGTCTCCGCGCCGCACCAGGACGCCGGAGAGGCCGTGCGGGGCGCCCCGCACGTGCGGGCGCAGCTGGGCGGGGCGGGAACTCAGCGGGGGCCGGCGCGGAAGAACGGCACCGCGACCTGGTCGATCAGATCGGCGATGTCCCCGTCGGTCCATTCGCTGCCGCACACCTTGGCGCGATACATCATCATCGCCGGGATGACGTCGAAGGCCAGTCCGCGCAGCGCGTCGGCGCGCACCTCACCGCGGCCGACCCCCCTGCTCACCACTTCCCTGATGAGGGCGGTCGTCGGCCCGATCACACCGCTGAGGATCACCGACTGGAACCGCTCAGCCGTGTCCGCATCGCATTCGTGAAGGACCGCACGCAGCGCGGAGCCCGACTTGGAGAGCATGGCGTCCCGGAGCCGGCAGCACAGCTGGTAGAGGTCCTCACGGATGTTCCCGTGGTCCGGCGCGTTACCGATCGTCGGCAGGGCGCTGCGCAGCGCGTCCGCGACCAGGTCCTCCTTGGAGGGCCATCGCCGGTAGATCGCGGCCTTGCCGGTCTGGGCGCCGGCCGCGACCCCCTCCATCGTCAGCCCGCTCCAGCCGACCGTACTCAGCCGCTCCAGTGCGGCATCGAGGATCGCGCGTTCCAGCACGGGTCCCCGGCGGCGCAGGGACACCACCGGCTGCCGGGCGGCGGCGGCCGATCGCGAAGTTGCCATGAGCTTCTCTCCATCGGAACAGGTCGGTACGCCCGCGCCGGCCGGCCGGTGCTCGGGACCGGGCGGGCAGTGGCGGGAGGGGCGCCTCAACGGGTCGGCACGGGACTGAGCAGGACCCGGCCGGGACGGTGGATCCGGGCACGGTGCGACGACGAAGAATTCAGTGAACGCTTGCGTTCACTGAAGGGGACTCACTAACGTTGACGCAACAGTGAACGGATCCGTTCACTAATTCACGTGTGGGGGACCCATAGTGACAACCTCTCAGTTAGAAAAACGCGGCGCACCGGGCGCGGCACGCCGGCAGGGACGCCCGGGGATCGCCCTGACCGTCATCGCCGCCTGTCAGTTGATGGTTGTGCTCGACTCGACAATCGTCAACATCGCCCTCCCGCACATCCAGCACGCGCTCAGCTTCTCGACCACCGATCTGTCCTGGGTCCTCAGCGCCTACACGCTCACCTTCGGGGGTCTGCTGCTGCTCGGGGGCAGGGCCGGTGACATCCTGGGCCGCCGCCGGGTCTTCATGACAGGCATCCTGGTCTTCACCCTGGCCTCGCTGCTCGGGGGATTCGCCCAGGAACCGTGGCAGTTGCTGGCAGCTCGCGCGCTCCAGGGCATCGGCGGCGCCATCGCCTCACCGACGTCGCTGGCCCTGATCACCACCACGTTCCCGGAAGGCCCCGAGCGCAACCGCGCCTTCGGCGTCTTCGCCGCGGTGTCCGCGGGCGGCGGGGCGATAGGCCTGCTGGCCGGCGGTCTGCTCACCGAATGGCTCGACTGGCGCTGGGTCTTCTTCGTCAACGTGCCGATCGGTGTGCTGATCGCCGTGCTGGCACCGCTGTACATCAACGAGTCCGAGAAGCACCCGGGCCGCTTCGACATCTCGGGCGCCCTGACCTCGACCCTCGGCATGGCCTCGCTCGTGTACGGATTCATCCGGGCCTCGGAGGAGGGCTGGCGGGACTCGCTGACCCTCGGCTCGTTCGGCGCGGCCGTGATCCTCCTGGCGTCGTTCGTCCTCATCGAGATGCGGGCCAGGGAACCGATCACTCCGCTGCGGATGTTCGCCGACCGCAACCGTTCCGGCACGTACGTGATCATGCTCAGCCTGGCCGCGGCCATGTTCGGCATGTTCTTCTTCATCGTGCTGTTCGTGCAGAACGTGCTGGAGTACAGCCCCATCGAGTCGGGGCTGGCGTTCCTGCCCGTGACCGTCGCCATCATCGTGGGCGCGGCACTGTCGCAGCGGTTCCTTCCGGTGCTCGGACCGAAACCGTTCATGGTCACGGGATCGGCGTTCACCGGAGTGGGCCTGGTCTGGCTCACGTTCATCTCGCCGGACAGCTCCTACCTGTCCGGGGTGCTGGGTCCGATGCTCGTGTTCGGCTTCGGCATGGGGCTGAACTTCGTGACGCTGACGCTGACGGCGGTCTCCGGAGTCGCCCAGCACGAGGCCGGGGCGGCCTCCAGCCTGCTCAACGCGAGCCAGCAGGTGGGCGGTTCCCTGGGACTCTCCATCCTGGTCACGGTCTTCGGAACGGCGAGCCGCACCGAAGCGGAGAAGCAGGTGCCCCAGTTCCTGGCGCAGGCGTCCCCGGAACAGAAGGCGGAGTTCGCCAAGACGCAGGAACTGCCCGGGGGCTGGGGCCACGCCGTGCTCGCCCAGGGCATCTCGACCGCGTTCCTCGCCGCGGTGGCCATGGCGGCCCTCGCCCTGCTGACCGCGCTGCTGGTGGTCCGGGTGCGCAAGAGCGATCTGGAGGCGCTGAGCGGAAAGGCGTCGGCGGGAGGACCGGTCGCGTAGCGTGCGGCCGCCGCACGGACGCCGGCCGACGGACGCGGCAGCGACGGAAGCCGCACCCACGGAAACGGGCCGCCCTCGAGGGCGGCCCGCAACCGGTGGTTCGATACGGAGTCCCGGGGCGCGATACGAAGACCCCCCGGCGGCGCAATGCGGGGGCTCCAGGGCGCGATACGGAGACACCGGTGGTGCGCTACGGGGATCAGTACGGGTCGTAAGGGTCGTACGGTTCGTCCACGTCGCCGCGTTCGCTGCCGTTCTCCCCCGAGCCCAGCCCTTCGCAGTCGCGGGTGCGGTAGCCGGGATCCCAGTCCCCGAGGATGTCCCGGGCCCTCGCCTCGCCCCAACTCGTGGCGTACCACGGCTCGTCGGAGCTCCGCAGCGTTCGCTGGATCTCTTCCAGGGCGCAGGAGCGCAGAGGTTCGGGGAGGGTGTCGAGGGCGGGTACGGCGTCGGCCGAGAGGCCGCGCAGGTACTCGATGTCGATCGAGTGGTCGCTGCGGTAGCGCTGGACGTTCTGTTCCGCGATCAGGCCGTCGGGCGAGGCCAGCCCGAACGCCAGGACGCCGACGGCCGCGCTCGCCGCGACGGCTCGCGGCAGCAACGCCGCGCCGAACGCGCCGGCCGCCATGATCAGCACGAGAACCACGCCCAGCCACAGTTCGACCGCTGCCACGGAGATCCTCAGCCTGGTCAGGCCGTAGGCATCGACGTAGAGGTCCATGCGTCGCAGTGCGGAGGCGACGACGACGAGCGTGAGCAGGCACAGAGTTCCGAGGACGGCGCGTACGAGCGTACGGTCGCGTGCTCCACCGCGCGGCGCCCAGCGCAGCGCGAGCGCGATGACCAGCAGGGTGAGCAGCGTGGCCCAGAGCAGCTGCCAGAACCCCTCGCGGGCGTACTGGGAGTAGCTGAGACGGGTCTCGGCCATCACCTTGTCGTATCCGCCGAGCAGCACCGTGAGCTGAATGGCGAGGAAGGCGGCGAAGAGCAGGTTCAGGACGACCAGCGGCAGGGCCCACTCCAGGCGTCCGCGCGCCCGGCCCGGGCGTACCGTCAGACCGTCCCAGCGCACGGGGGCGGCGGCCGTGTACGCGGCGGCGAGCGCACCGGCCACGCCGAGCACGGCCAGGAGCAACCGCCACGGGCCGTCACCGACGGACACGTCGGGGATCAGGCTGCCCAGTACGTCGGCGAAGGCGGCGTCCGCGCTCGCGAAGAGCGCCCCGAACACGAGGAGCAGAACGACCGCCACGGCCGAGGACCGGAAGAGCACACCCCAGCGGCCCCGGGAGTCCGACATCCGGGCGCGTACGCCGCGGGCACCCCAGCCCAGCGATTCCGCGACGGAGGTGAGCAGGCCCAGCGAGCCGAAGAAGATGCCGAGCCAGCTGCGGCTGCCGTGCAGCGCGAGGGAGCCGAGGGCGAACGCGGACACGATGGCGAGGAAGCTCGGCCAGCCGGCGTCACGGAGCGCCGGGACGACCAGCAGGGCCAGCCCGCCCCCGGCCCAGACAGCGGTCCAGGGGCGCAGCCGGCGGCCGGCCGCCCGGGCGGTGAAGTACGCCGCGAGTGATGCGGGGACCGCCACGACGAGCAGGTTCAGGCCGATGCCCTCGCCGAGCAGCAGGGCACTGAGCAGTCCGGTCGCGAGTACGGCCCACAGCGTGGCGCCGGGGATGCTTCCCGGCCTGACCGGGCGGAGCCGCGAGAGCTCCGAGGGCGCCTGCTTGTTCTGTCCCCGCGGGCCGGGCTGCGGCGACCGAGCCTGCTGCGCGTAGGCGGGGACCGTCGGGGGCTGCGGGACCTCAGGTGCCGGACGCCGCGTTTCCGTGCCGCGGGGCTGCGGGACCCCAGCCGTCACGGGCACCTGCGCGTCCCCGTCCGACCGCGAGACCCCAGCCGTCACGGGCGTCCGCGCGTCCCCGTCCGACCGCGAGACCCCAGCCGTCACGGGCGTCCGCGCGTCCCCGTCCGACCGCGAGACCCCAGCCGTCACGGGCGTCCGCGCGG
>NZ_JBEXXO010000009.1:219806-289594 GCF_040630435.1 Streptomyces sp. NPDC005803
TCCCCGTCCGACCGGGACGCCCCCGGCGGCTCGGCGGACGACTGCCGGGCGTCCCCCACGGCCGGTGACTCCCCGACGGCCGGTGACTCCCCCGGCGCCGGCGCGGGCGCTTCCGACGGCTCAGCCGCCCCTGGAGCTCCCGGCGCTTGCTCCGGCCGGGGTGATTCTGACGTGTGCTCTGATGCCACGGGACCCCTCCCCACCGGCAGTGCGCGCACGCGAGCCATGGGCAGCGCGCCCCCCGGCGTCTCATTCGGTGCACGCCCGTGGTGGTGATCACCGCGGGCGGCGTGGCCGAAAGAGTAACCGCCTGTGACGATCGTCAGCCCTACAGGGCAACGCTGTGGCAGTTCCGTGACAGTCGGGCACCGACGACGGCGGCGGACGGCGTGGTGGCGCGCGGCGCTGTCGGGCGCCGTCGGCGGCCTACCGCGTCATCCAGTCGGGCAGCTCTTCCGTCTGCGCCGTCCACTCCGCCGGCGGCGCACCCGCGGTGCCCGCCGCGACGACCCCGCCGACGATCGCGCACGTCGTGTCGACATCGCCGCCGGCCTGCGCGGTCACCCAGAAGGCCTGCTCGAAATCGCCGAGGCTGCGGGCCGCGGACCAGAGGGCGAAGGGGACGGTGTCGTGCGCGCTCGTGCGGCGACCGTTGCCCAGGACCGCGGCGACCGTGCCCGCGTCCTTGTAGTCCAGCATGTCCCGGGCCCTGCGCAGCCCGGCGCCGACCGCGCTGCGCGGCACGAGCGCGATCACGCCGTCCAGGAGATCGGTGGGCGTCGGGGGCCCGGTGGGCGAGGCCGCGAGCGAGGCCGCCGCCGCGACCGCCATCGCGCCGACGACGGCTTCCCGGTGCTGGTGCGTGGTGTACGAGGAGATCTCGGCCTGGTGCGTGGCCTGCTCGGGGTCGTCCGCGTACCAGGCGCCGAGCGGCGCGATGCGCATCGACGAGCCGTTGCCCCACGAGCCCTGTCCCTGGAAGAGCGCAGAGGCCAGCTCGCGCCAGTCCTCGCCCTCCCGGACCAGCCTGAGCAGGCGGTTCACGGCGGGGCCGTATCCCCGGTCGAAGTCGTGGTGCACCGCGAAGGAGCGGGCGAGCGCGTCCTGGTCGATGCGGTGGTGCTTCGCGAGCACGGCCAGCACCGAGGCGGCCATCTCGGTGTCATCGGTCCACTGCCAGGGCCCGGGCGGCAGGGCCCGGTCCTTGAGGAGCGGATAGTTGGCGGGCACGAAGAACTGGGAGCCCAGGGCGTCCCCCACGGAAAGGCCACGCAGGCTGGCAAGGGCGCGGTCGAAGCGCTGGTCGGAAGCGGATGCGGTCATCGCTCCCACTCTATCCGGTGATGCCGTACGGCTCAGGGGTGCGCCAGCGCTCGAACGGCCTGTCCAGCGTGTAGCGGCCGTCCTTTCCGAGTACCAGCGCCCGGTATTCGCCGTTGCCCGGATTGGAGAGCGATTCGAATTCGGCCACGGACCAGTGGAACCAGCGCATGCAGAAGAGCCGCATGGTCAGTCCGTGGGTGACCAGCAGGACGTTCGGCGGGTGGTCGGGGTCCTCGAAGCTGCGGTACAGGCTCTCCAGGAACGCGCCCACCCGGTCGTACACGTCCGCACCGGACTCGCCCTGCGCGAACCGGTAGAAGAAGTGCCCGTAGGCGTCCCGGTAGGCCTTCTGGAGGCGGACGTCGTCCCGGTCCTGCCAGTTCCCCCAGTCCTGCTCGCGCAGCCGGGGCTCCTCACGGACCCGGACGCGTTCGAGATCCAGCCCGAAGGACCTGAACGTCTCGTGCGTACGGCGGTAGGGCGAGACGTACACGCTCACCCGCTCCTCGCCGAAGAGTTCGCTCAGCCGGGCCCCCGTCTCCCGGGCCTGCCGCAGTCCGGCATGGGTGAGTTTCAGTGCGTGGTCGGGCTCGCGCTCGTACACGGTGTCGTCGGCGTTCCCCTCGGACTCACCGTGCCTGACGAGGACAATGCGTTGCGGTCGTGCCATGTACCGACCCTAGATCGAGTGGCGACCGTTCGAGCAGTTGTCCATAACCAGGCGGTGCATGTCGCCGGTGAAACCGCGGTTGCGCCGGCCGGTCAGACGGTCCAGGCCGGTTCGAGCTGGACGACGTCGCCGGCGAGCGAGGCCACGTCGTCCTCGGTCTGCGCCCGCTGCGAGAGCCGTTCGACGCTCGCCGGCCGGTACTTGCCGCGCTCCGCGCTCGACTGCCACATCGACAGGACCAGGAACTCGTGCCCGGGCGCCTCCCCGCACACACCGCGCAGCATCCCGGGTGATCCGGCCATCGCCGGGTTCCAGACCCGCTGCTGCATCAGCGCGAAGTGCTCGACACGGTCCTCGTGCACCCTGCTGTGCGCGACCCTGACCACATCGGCGTCCGTGAAGTGGGGTTCGAAGCCGGTCTTCACGTCGAAGCGGTACTCGAACAGCTTGACCTGGATGTCGTTGCACGTACCGGCCTGTGCCGCGGCCAGGGCGTCGTGCCCGCGCGCCATGAACGAGTCGTAGAAGACCCTGTTCTCCCAGAACGCGAAGACATGGGCCACCTCCGGCCGGCTGCGGCTCCAGCCACCGCCCTGCCCCCTGAACCCCGGCTCACCCAGCAGCCCCGCCCACTTCCGCTGCCCCCGCTCGAAACCGCGACGGTCCCCCACACTGCAGCGAATCCACTTGACCAGCACTGAACCATCGTACGGGTGACGGACGTGGCGTGGGTCACGCTCCGTCGGAGTGCGTCAGAACCGGTCACGGGTGATCGCACAATGATCGCCATGACCTCGCTGCACACCAACCCACTGTTCGAACGCCTCGATGCGGCTGAACGGATCCTCGTCGCCGGTGCGGGCGGCGGCTTCGACATCTACGCGGGGCTCCCCCTCGCGCTCTCCCTGATCCACCGGAACAAGCGGGTGCAGTTCGCCAATCTGTCCTTCAGCGCACTCGAAGGACTTCCCCTCGACTCCTGGCTCGCCCCCGACCTCGCCGTCATCACCCCCGAAACCTCCCCGCACCAGCTCTACTTCCCGGAACGGACCCTCGCGCAGTGGCTCGCCCTGCACGGCTACCCCGGGACCGTCCACGCCCTGTCCCGCACGGGGGTCCAGCCGCTGCGGGCCGCCTACCGCGCACTGATCGAGCGGTACGACATCGATGCCGTCGTCCTCGTCGATGGAGGCACGGACATCCTGATGCGGGGCGACGAGTCCGGCCTCGGCACCCCGGAGGAGGACCTGACCAGCGTCGCGGCGCTCGCCGCGATCGAAGGACCGGACCGCCTGGTCGTCTCCATCGGCTTCGGCGTCGACGCCTACCACGGCGTGAGCCACGGCCTGGTTCTGGAGAACATCGCCGCGCTCGAACGCGACGGCGCGTACCTGGGAGCGTTCTCCGTGCCCCGTACGACCCGCGAGGGCGCGCTGTTCGTCGACGCGGTGGCCCACGCCCAGGAACACACGCCCGATCATCCGAGCATCGTCAACGGATCGATCGCCGCGGCGGTCCGTGGTGAGTTCGGCGACGTCCGGTTCACCTCGCGCACGAGCGACAGCGAGCTGTTCGTCAATCCTCTGATGTCGCTGTACTTCGCCTTCGAGCTGGAGGGGGTCGCCCGCAACTGCCTCTATCTGGACCGCATCGAGCACACCCACCTCATGCGTCAGGTCAGCAGCGCGATCGAGGCCTTCCGCGACGAGGTGCGCACCCGTCCGCCGCGCCGGATCCCGCATTGAGACACCCGGTCGTCCTCGATGGCCCGATTACACCCTCGCGGCTCCGAACCGGTTGGTTCCAGGGGCCGTTGCGGACATGATCGGGCTATGAACCGGAGCGACGGCCCCGCGCGAAGGAGCGAAGCCCGATGAGTACTCCCAACAAGGACATCGAGAAGGTCGAGATCAGGGTCAAGTGGGACCCCAGTCCTCACGGCGAGCCCGCCAACGACCTCGACATCATCGCGGCGACCTACGCGGTGGAGGAGCCGTACGGCGCCCCCGCGTACCTCGTGCACTTCGACAGCCGGGCTCCCGACGGCACCATCACGCTCAACCGCGACAGCCGGACCGGGCAGGGGCTGGGGTACGACGAAGTCATGACACTGGAGCTGAACCGGCTCTCGGAGGCGTACTCCCGGGTCGTCGTCGGCGTCGCCATCCAGCAGCGCGACGGCCGCAAGACGTTCGGGGCGATAGAGAGCACCGGCGTGCAGATCCGTGAGGGGTACACCAGCCTCTCCGAGGACGACTTCTCGGGGGTCGGGGCGGCGACGGCCGCCGTCGTCGCCGAATTCGTACGGGACTCCTCAGGAGTCTGGCAGTTCCATGACACGGTGCGCGGCTTCGACGGCGACGCCGACTCGTTCGCCGCGGCGATGGGCAGCCGCCCGCCCGGGCCGTGAGGCTCCGGGGGGACGGCCGAAGGGGGCGGGCAGGAACTCCGTGACCGGAGTCCTGCCCGCCCCCTTCGTCGGGCCTGGCCCCTGCCGGGGCACCCGGTCCGGTACTGGCGGAGACCACTTATTCCTGGCGTGCGCTATTCCTCGGCATCCGGCTCTCGATCGGGGAACGCACGCAGCCTCAACTGTGGCGCCCTGTGATCGGCGAGCCACCGCATCCGGTTGTCATCCGCCGCCAAGCCGGCGCGTGCGGTGTGGGTCCACTCCTCTCGGTCGAGGACCTCGAGGTACGTCGACCGGAGCTCTTCCTGCTGCGTCGCGGTGCACCCCGCAGCCTTGGGAGACTCCGTGGTCAGGTGCTGAGTGAGCAGAGCGATCGTGAAGTAGCGCTCGACGGTCGGGCTGAGAGAACCCACATGGCGAGCATGAGCTTCCAGGACCACTCCCGAATGGGGGTAGTGAGCGAGGGTCAGCCCCATCCCCCCGCAGTCGCTCATCAGATGGAGTATCCGACCGATATGGTCGACCATCTCGCTGTCAGAATCGAGGTCTGTAAGCGCCTCATGGAGCTTAGCGACTGTGGCGACCTTGCCGGCGAAGTATCCGTTGAGGAAGTCGCCGTCACAGGCCCTGCGAAGCAGCCACGGCCGGGCAGTTGGATCGTCGAGCCTGCAGAGTGCTTCAACGACATACACGCGTCCCCAGCCTGTGACTCGCTCGGCGAGCCAGATCAGGGCTTCGACTCCTCCTGTCTGCTGCTCGAAGGCGTGCGCCGCCAGTGGCCCGAAGCGGTCGGAGAGCAGCCCGATCGTCTGAATCAGTGGGGTGTCGTCAGCGGTTGCCACAACGGCGAGCAGGGCGAGCCCGACGGTGACTGAGCAACGATCGGTGCCATAGCGGACGAGCCAGCGGCCCGTTTGACGAGCGCGTTCTGTCTCCACCCGCGCAGCCGCGGCGGCAATATGCTCGTTGTGGTGAATCGGGATGTAGACGTCGTGAAAGACGTCGGCCAGTTCGCTGGGCAGGGCAGCGACCCTCGCGAAATGCGTATCCAGAATGAGCGCAATTTCCTTGCCGGCCAAGTGCCGGTCTTCGGGTGCCTTCGGGCCTCGGCGACGGTGCAACGCGTCGTCGGGATAGGGGTACCCGTCGCGCGGAAGCGGATCATCCGGAGCTTGTTGGTGTAGCCACAGCGCGTGTTCGAACAGCGTTGTCGGTGATCCGGGCAGTCCTGTCCCGGTCGTCTCGCTCATCGGCGGACGGCGGACTCGATTCTCTTGATCATGGCTCGGAGCATGCCACGACAGCAATCGCCACGACAAGCCCTCGACTCGGCGGCGGGTTGCATCAAACGCAATAGCCAGGCGTCACGCGTGTCAGGGCGGTGGAGCCGCGAGTTCGGCTCCACCGCCCTGACCAGCCACTTCATGCCCCTCAAGGCACTCGGTGTACTGGCGGAGGGGGCACCAATCTCTGAGGTGCCGTATTCCTGTGGGATCACATCCTGTGCCGTTGCGGCCAGGGGTAGCCGAGCTGGCGGGCGAACTCCGGCGAGCCGCCGCAGACTTCGGCTGCCACGCGCGGGTCCCCCGCCGTGAGTTCCTCCACCAGCCGGCGGGTCTGGGTCGCTGGGTCTCCGCTGGAGATGTTCAGGGTCACCTGGAACTGGAGCCAGGGGCGGTCTTCCGTGATGGCGGATCGGCCCGGGTGGAAGAGGAAGAGATTGATCTGGTCCGGTGGCTCCCAGAGCCGGGCGGACACACTGCCAAGCTCGCAGTCCCAGCGTTCGAGCCAAGCAGTCCGCTGCCGGAGTTCGTCTTCAAGCAGCCGGGCAACAGTCCTTGCTGGCCATTCCCAGGAGCGATCCAACGTTGCACGCTCGAGCTCTGCTCGGTATTGCTGAGCGTCGAACCTGAACTCTGGCAGGGCAACCTCATCTTCATCGGGGTTACGCCACGCATCCCAAACCACTTGGTCGCCATCACGACGGATCGTCACATAAAGAGCTCCGCAGCACCCTTCAGTGCAAGTTGCCTCCGCCAATCGGACCTCGCGTGGGTCCACGCTTGCATGCAGCGGCCCGTCGGGAAGGAGGAGGTAGCGAGGGTCCTCGCCCGGCCCCTCGTCGAATACCTCAGCCACTACGTCCCGCCCATCGATGTGGGGACGTACTTCCACTGCACTTCCACGAGACACCTGGTCCGGAACAACAACACGGAGGACGAAACTCTGCAGGTCAAGGGTCACGGGACGATCGTCGGCCAGTGGCGGGCCGTTGTCACCTGGTTTCCTGCGGGCCATCTCCGCTGGAAGCCCTGGCCTCGATGAAGGCAGCCCAGTCACGCTTCATGTATCGCACCCAGTCGACTGCCGTATTGATGTGCACGCCGAGGATCTCGCTGAGGATGGACGCAGGCAAGTCAGAAGCGAGAGCCAGCACCGCACTGTTCTTTGCCGGCCGCACAGCGATGCCATGGGAAATGAGCCTATTCGCCAGTGGAGTCGCGCCCGTTGGCCGGCCGGCCAAGTCCGGCCAAGTTGCCAGGGAAGACCCACTTTCTCGTTGTGTTGGGCCTCTCGACCAGCGAGCGAGGCACCGTCCTGGCCTGCTCAACCACAAGTTGAGCGACGGCGGGAGGCATGAGGACTGGATGCCGACCGAGAGTGATATAGGTACCGCTGGACCGCTCTTCGACATGCTCCAGAGTTAGTTGAACAATCCGGCTGACAGGTACTCCGTAGAGGAGAACAAGGGATCCGGCGGCACGAACATCCAAGGGCAGGTCCGCGTCTTGGACGCAATGCTTGAGGAGTTCAACCTGCTCCTCTTCGCTGTGGAAATTCTCAGGATCGCCTGAAGTGGGTGCTTCCCGACCACACCGCTTCCTGACACTTCCTTGCGTACCGACTGGTCCACCACAACCACTTCGATCAGTTGCTCAACACCACAGCCGAGAATGTCGCAAAGCGCAGCCAGCGTGTCCATGGAGAGTCGCTGCGGAGGCTGCGTGACGAGTCGGAAGACTTGCTCACGCGACAGATGAACACCACGCTCGGCAAGGAGCGGGACCAGGTCAGTTGTCTGAAACATTCCCTGGGATGCCATTAGCTGGCGAAGGTGCCAGTTGTATCCCATCTTCTTAATCATTCTCCTGGACCCCATAGATGCGCGTGACGCGATTTCAGGGATCTCTGCACTAGTCGGTTCCGGTACTCATCAGAAACTCCCGAGTAGATGGCAGTAGTTGATGCATACTCATGACCAACCTGATCCTGAACAAATCGCTCCGGGTAATCAAATTCAAGCAGGTGCGTAACGTACGAATGCCGCAGGCAATGGAGGTCGAGCTCGTCAGGGAGACCAGCTAGGGTTCGAGCCGTACTGAACGCCTCATCCAAGCGCCGCAAGGAAAGGCGCCCGCGGCGCTCTGTTACCCATAGAGCCGGATGCTTCCCTGGAAGAAACTCTGGACGAACTTCTTCGAGATACTGATTCAAGACGTCAACTACCCAGTCGAATTCTGGGACAGTCAAGACTGTGCGCCGTTTTGGGCGTCCCCCCTTGGAAGACTTTCCGTAGCGGACGAACAAGGCACCGTAACGCCCGTAGTCGGGCACCTTGGGATTGCGCCGAAGGTCTGCCAAGTCCAGCCAGCAAGCCTCTCGCCGTCTCAGACCAAAGGCGTAGACAACCTTGAGCGCAGCGGAATCCCTCAGGGCTGCCAAAACGCCCTTTCTGCGGCGAGATCGAATCGAATCCGTTCGACCATCAGCTGCATCAAACAGTGCCTGAACTTCGTCGTACGTGAACGGCCGACGCCCAGGTGCCCCCTCGTACTCGCTGGAATGGGTGACGGTATTCCACTCGTGCAGAATCTGCGCAGGCACTTGGCCAAAGGCGTCCAGGCACTTGATGGGCCAGCCATAACGAGCGTCGGTTACGTACTCACAGAACAGCCTTAGGGCATTTTGGTAGCCACGTGCGGTCGAAACCGCCAAGTGTGGCCTCCGTGACCGCAGATGGCCGATGAAGGCCTCGGCTTCTTCTGCCTGCCACTGCCACGGATACTGGTTGGTGAACTCCGCGAATCTCTGAATCAGCCTGAGCCGCGGCGTGATCGTACCGTCCTCGTCCAGGAACCTGGCCCGTTGCTGCACGGCCCAACCAGCCAGCATCGCTTCGAAGGCCGCGGACTCCGGGTCCAGATACACAACCCCGCCAGCCATCACCAGGTGTGCCGCACCTGGGAGATCCACCCCTCTACTCGTGATGCATCTAACGCAACATCGTTGAATTGGTTACGCAGCCCAGGTCCCGGGCACGACGAAGGGGACCGACCAAAGGTCGGTCCCCTTCGTGAGCTGCTGGTCAGCTACGTGCGCGGGCTACGTCGGATGTTGCATCCAACGCAATTCGCCTGGTTTCAGCTGCAGCCGCTGGTCGAGCCGCAGCCCTCGCAGATGTAGCAGGAACCGGCGCGCTGCATCTTCGTACCGCAGGAGAAGCAGAGCGGGGCGTCCGCGCTGATGCCGAGCTGCATCTCGACGAGCTCCGCCGACGTGTGCGCCGTCCTCGGCGCGGCGGTCTCGGTCTCCGCGACCGGGGCCACCGCCTTCAGCGGCTCCGGCCGCACGGGGGCGGACTGGGCCAGGCTCTCGGCCTCCATCTGCTCCTCCTCGAACGACGGCTCGTAGGAGCCGGTGTCGAGGTGACGCTGACGCTCCTCGGCGGAGTGGATGCCGAGGGCCGAGCGGGTCTCGAAGGGCAGGAAGTCCAGCGCCAGGCGGCGGAAGATGTAGTCGACGATCGACTGCGCCATCCGCACGTCCGGGTCGTCCGTCATACCGGCCGGCTCGAAGCGCATGTTGGTGAACTTCGAGACGTACGTCTCCAGCGGGACGCCGTACTGCAGACCGACCGAGACGGCGATGGAGAAGGCGTCCATCATGCCCGCGAGGGTCGAGCCCTGCTTCGACATCTTCAGGAAGACCTCGCCGAGACCGTCGTCCGGGTAGGAGTTGGCGGTCATGTAGCCCTCGGCGCCGCCCACCGTGAAGGAGGTGGTGATGCCGGGACGGCCCTTGGGCAGGCGCTTGCGGACCGGGCGGTACTCGACGACCTTCTCGACCGCGGTGCGGATGGTGTCCTCGGCCTTGGCGGTGACCGCCTCCTTCTCCTTCTCCTTGGTCTTCGCGGAGAGGGGCTGGCCGACCTTGCAGTTGTCGCGGTAGATCGCGAGCGCCTTGACGCCCATCTTCCACGCCTCGAAGTAGACCTCTTCGACGTCCTCGACGGTGGCCGTCTCCGGCAGGTTCACCGTCTTGGACAGCGCGCCCGAGATCCACGGCTGGATGGCCGCCATCATGCGCACGTGGCCCATCGCGGAGATGGAACGCTCGCCCATCGCGCAGTCGAAGACCTCGTAGTGCTCGGTCTTCAGGCCGGGGGCGTCGATCACATTGCCGTGCTCGGCGATGTGGGCGACGATCGCCTCGATCTGCTCCTCCTGGTAGCCCAGGCGGCGCAGGGCCTGCGGGACCGTGCCGTTGACGATCTGCATCGAGCCGCCGCCGACCAGCTTCTTGAACTTGACCAGGGCGAGGTCGGGCTCCAGGCCGGTGGTGTCGCAGGACATCGCGAGACCGATGGTGCCGGTGGGAGCGATGACCGAGGCCTGCGCGTTGCGGAAGCCGTTCTTGGCGCCGAGGCGGATGACGTCCTGCCAGGCCTCCATCGCGGCGGCCCAGACCGGGTTGTCCAGGTCGTCGGCGTGTACGGCCACGGCGTTGGCGTCGGCGTGCTGCTTCATGACGCGCTGGTGCGGCTCGGCGTTACGGGCGTAGCCGTCGTACGGGCCGACGACCGCGGCCAGTTCGGCGGAGCGCTTGTACGAGGTGCCGGTCATCAGCGAGGTGATGGCACCGGCGAGCGCGCGGCCGCCGTCACTGTCGTAGGCGTGTCCGGTCGCCATCAGCAGGGCGCCCAGGTTGGCGTAGCCGATGCCCAGCTGACGGAAGGCGCGGGTGTTCTCGCCGATCTTCTCGGTCGGGAAGTCGGCGAAGCAGATGGAGATGTCCATCGCGGTGATGACCAGCTCGACGACCTTGGCGAAGCGCTCGGACTCGAAGGACTGCTTGCCCTTGCCGTCGTCCTTGAGGAACTTCATCAGGTTCAGCGAGGCGAGGTTGCACGAGGTGTTGTCCAGGTGCATGTACTCGCTGCACGGGTTCGAGCCGTTGATCCGGCCGGACTCGGGGCAGGTGTGCCACTGGTTGATCGTGTCGTCGTACTGGATGCCGGGGTCGGCGCAGGCCCAGGCCGCCTCGGCCATCTTGCGGAAGAGGGACTTGGCCTCGACCTCTTCGATGACCTCGCCGGTCATCCGGGCGCGCAGCCCGAACTTCCCGCCGGACTCGACGGCCTTCATGAACTCGTCGTTGACCCGGACCGAGTTGTTGGCGTTCTGGTACTGGACGGACGTGATGTCGTCGCCGCCCAGGTCCATGTCGAAGCCCGCGTCACGCAGGGCGCGGATCTTCTCCTCCTCCTTCACCTTGGTCTCGATGAAGTTCTCGATGTCGGGGTGGTCGACGTCGAGGATGACCATCTTGGCCGCGCGACGGGTGGCGCCACCGGACTTGATCGTTCCGGCGGAGGCGTCGGCGCCGCGCATGAAGGAGACCGGTCCCGAGGCGTTGCCGCCGGAGGAGAGGAGTTCCTTGGAGGAGCGGATGCGGGAGAGGTTCAGGCCGGCGCCGGAGCCGCCCTTGAAGATCATCCCCTCTTCCTTGTACCAGTCGAGGATCGACTCCATGGAGTCGTCGACGGCCAGGATGAAGCAGGCGGAGACCTGCTGCGGCTGGGGCGTGCCGACGTTGAACCAGACCGGCGAGTTGAAGCTGAAGATCTGGTGCAGGAGGGCGTACGCCAGCTCGTGCTCGAAGATCTCGGCGTCCGCGGGAGAGGCGAAGTAGCTGTAGTCCTCGCCGGCCTTCCGGTACGTCTTCACGATCCGGTCGATCAGCTGCCGCAGACCGGTCTCGCGCTGGGGGGTGCCGACGGCCCCGCGGAAGTACTTGCTGGTGACGATGTTGACCGCGTTCACCGACCAGAAGTCGGGGAACTCGACGCCACGCTGCTCGAAGTTGATCGAGCCGTCGCGCCAGTTGGTCATGACGACGTCACGGCGCTCCCACGCCACCTCGTCGTACGGGTGCACGCCGGGAGTGGTGTGGATGCGCTCGATACGCAGGCCCTGCTTGGTCGCAGTCGACTTGGTCCCCTTGGTGCGGGAACCTCGTGCCGGGCCGCTCGCCGTCTCTGTCATGCCGCCTCCCATATGTGGGCAAAAACGCCCTGAAGTGCCGAGAACTTCCCCGGGCACAGTGTGTGTCTGATGCTTCGGACGCCGCGTACGTCATGCGCCGTCCGGAGCAGGTCCTGGTGCCGGCCCGCACCCGATCTCCCGATCAGCGGGGCCGGGATGCCGCTCAGTCGGCGGCGACGGCGGGAACGGGGACCTCGAGGGTCTCGCCGGTCCCGCGTCCTTGTACGGGAGGCCGCCGCTCGCGGAGTTCCACGATGGCGGCCTCGAAGTCTTCGAGGCTGTCGAACGCCCGGTAGACGGACGCGAACCGCAGATACGCGACGAGGTCGAGTTCCTGCAGGGGGCCGAGGATGGCCAGACCCACGTCGTGGGTGGTCAGCTCCGCGCTGCCGGTGGCCCGCACCGCCTCCTCGACCCGCTGGCCGAGTTTGGCGAGCGCGTCCTCGGTGACGGGCCTCCCCTGGCACGCCTTGCGCACGCCGGAGATGACCTTGGTGCGGCTGAAGGGCTCGGTGACACCGCTGCGCTTGACCACCATGAGCGAACAGGTCTCCACCGTGGTGAAACGGCGGGAGCAGTCGGGGCACTGGCGACGCCGGCGGATCGAGGTCCCGTCGTCGGTGGTGCGACTGTCGACGACCCGGCTGTCGGGGTGCCTGCAGAAGGGGCAGTGCATGGCTCCCAACCCTCCTTCACAGCGCGACTGAATAGCCTCTTCAGGCCCGGTGAGGGGCCTTCGAAGCGGTCTCAAGCATAGGCGATGACCACACCCCCGATGGACGGGGACCACAACTTCTGGGTGGCCGTAGCAATCCAACCACTAGATCTTGGGTTTGGTCGCGCATTTGGCCCTGGCGCGTGTCGCGTACCCGGGCGGCCGGAAGGCAGCGTACGACCGACCACGAGGGTACGGGAAGCGGCCGGCGCCACCGAGTGCGGGGCGGCCCCACCGGGGCCCCGGGGACGGCCGGCCGACGGCCTCTGGGGACATCCGGGGCGGCCGGTCCGGGCCACCCCGCACGCCGGCGCGGCGGGCGCGGACGGTAGCGTCATGGGTGCACGTCGCCGGGCCGCCCGCGCACGAGGGACACGGTCGGACCGACGGTCCGGAACGACCGCGGGACACCGTTCCCGGCTTCGCTCATACACCCGGTACTGAACACTCGGCAGACTTTTATTCGTTTTTCACTCGAACGTGTGTTTGGCGCAACCTTTCGAAAGCTACTACCGTTGTCCAGCTAGGGAGACCATTCGAGAGGGGCCGACGTGACCACCACCGCAGACAGTGCCATCATCACTGCCCAGGACCGCTCCCAGAGCCGACTCGAGCCGGTGCATGCCATGAATGACTCAGTCACGAACACGGAGGGGGCCGAGCCCGCGCGCCCCGCGCGCTCGCTGCCCGGACGACCTCCTGGAATCCGGGCGGACAGCTCGGGGCTCACGGACCGGCAGCGGCGAGTGATCGAGGTCATCCGGGACTCCGTACAACGCCGGGGTTACCCCCCGTCGATGCGGGAGATCGGTCAGGCGGTGGGCCTTTCCAGCACGTCCTCCGTCGCGCATCAGCTGATGGCCCTGGAGCGCAAGGGCTTCCTTCGCCGCGACCCCCATCGCCCGCGGGCGTACGAGGTGCGCGGCTCGGATCAGCCCAGCACGCAGCCCACCGACACCACCGGGAAGCCCGCGGCGTCGTACGTGCCGCTGGTCGGCCGGATCGCGGCCGGTGGCCCGATCCTCGCCGAGGAGTCGGTCGAAGACGTGTTCCCCCTTCCCCGCCAGTTGGTCGGGGACGGAGAGCTCTTCGTCCTGAAGGTCGTCGGTGACTCGATGATCGAAGCGGCGATCTGTGACGGGGACTGGGTCACCGTACGACGCCAGCCCGTGGCGGAGAACGGAGACATCGTGGCCGCCATGCTGGAGGGCGAGGCCACGGTCAAGCGTTTCAAGCGGGAGGACGGCCACGTCTGGCTGCTCCCGCACAACTCGGCGTACCAGCCGATCCCCGGCGACGAGGCGACGATCCTCGGCAAGGTCGTGGCGGTGCTCCGGCGGGTGTGAACCCCGGCCGCGTGTGACAGGGCCCCTGGATCCGCCGGACGGATCCCGGGGCCCTGGCCGTGTCTCCGACCCGGTCCTACTTCCCTTCGGCCCTGGCCGCCGCATCGATCGCGGCGAGTGAGCGGCGTGCCTGGTTAGGGTCGGTCGTGTACCAGAAGTCGGGCATCGAGGCGCGCAGATAGCTGCCGTACCTGGCATTGGCCAGGCGCGGGTCGAGCACCGCGACGACGCCCTTGTCCCCGGTGGCGCGGACCAGGCGACCGGCACCCTGCGCCATCAGCAGCGCCGCGTGCGTGGCGGCCACGGCCATGAAGCCGTTGCCCCCCGCCTCCTCGACCGCCTTCTGTCGTGCGCTCATCAGCGGATCGTCGGGCCGCGGGAACGGAATGCGGTCCATGACCACCAGCTGACAGCTCGCGCCCGGGACGTCGACGCCCTGCCAGAGCGAGAGCGTGCCGAACAGACAGGTCTCGGGGTCGGCGGCGAAGTTCTTGATCAGCTCGCCCAGGGTCTCCTCGCCCTGGAGCAGGATCGGCTTCTCCAGCCGGCCCCGGAGCTCCTCGGCGGCGGCCTGCGCGGCCCGCATGGAGGAGAACAGTCCGAGGGTGCGCCCGCCGGCGGCCTCCACCAGCTCGGCCAGCTCGTCCAGCATGTCGGTGCGGGAGCCCTCCCGGCCGGGGGTCGCCAGATGCCGGGCGACGTACAAGATGCCCTGCTTCGGGTAGTCGAAGGGTGAGCCGACGTCCAGACCCTTCCACTGCGGGACGTCGTCGCCCGCGATGCCCTCCGGGGAGAGCCCGAGGGAGGCCCCCACACCGTTGAAGTCCCCGCCGAGCTTGAGGGTGGCCGAGGTCAGGACCACGGAGCGCTCGGCGAAGAGCTTCTCGCGCAGCAGCCCGGAGACGGAGAGCGGGGCGACCCGGACGGAGGCGCCGAAGCGGTCGTGGCGCTCGAACCAGACGACGTCGTACTCGGAGCCCTGCGTGATGCGCTCGGCGACGCCGTGGATCGTCTCGACCGAGGCCAGAGCCTGCTTGCGGACCGCGTCCTCGTCCTGGACGGCCTTGTCGCGCGTGGAGCCGAGCGCGGTGATCACCGTACGCGCGGCGTCGCGCAGGGCCATCAGCGCGTATCCGAGGTCCTCGGGCACCTCCTCGAGCCGGCCGGGCAGGGCCAGCTCCATCACCCGCTCGAACCCCTCCGAAGCCGTCTGCAGGGCGTCGGCCGCCTTCTCGTTGACCAGCTTCGCCGCGCGGCGCACCGCGCGGTTGACCTGGCCGGGGGTGAGCTCGCCGGTGGCCACTCCGGTGACCCGGGAGACCAGCTCATGGGCCTCGTCGACGATCAGTACCTCGTGCTGCGGGAGCACGGGGGCGCCCTCGATGGCGTCGATGGCCAGGAGCGCGTGGTTCGTCACCACCACATCGGCGAGCTTGGCGCGCTCCCGGGCCTGCTCGGCGAAGCACTCCGCCCCGTACGCGCACTTGGTGGCGCCCAGGCACTCCCGGGAGGAGACGGAGATCTGCGCCCAGGCCCGGTCCGAGACACCGGGGGTCAGGTCGTCCCGGTCGCCCGTCTCCGTCTCGTCGGCCCAGTCCCGCATGCGCAGCAGGTCCTGACCGAGCTTGCTCGACGGGGCCGCCGCCTCGAACTGGTCGAAGAGCCCCTCTTCCTCCTCCTGGGGCACGCCCTCGTGGAGACGGTGCAGGCAGAGGTAGTTCGACCGGCCCTTGAGCATGGCGAACTGCGGGCGGCGGCGCAGCAGCGGATGCAGGGCGTCGACCGTACGCGGAAGATCGCGCTCCACGAGCTGGCGCTGGAGGGCCAGCGTCGCCGTGGCGACGACGACTCGCTCGCCGTGTGCCAGGGCGGGCACCAGATAGCCGAGCGATTTGCCCGTGCCGGTGCCCGCCTGGACGAGCAGGTGGGATTGGTCGTCTACCGCCTCGGCGACGGCGCCGGCCATGGCGGCCTGGCCGGGTCGCTCCGTGCCGCCGACGGCGGTCACGGCGGCGTGCAGGAGCTCGGGGAGGGATGGCTTCGTCATAGCCCGGCCAGCCTACGGGGCGCCACTGACAACCACGGTCACTCCCGGCCTCGGGCGGAGAGGTGGAGCGGGTTGGGCACCGTGCCGTGGATCGCCGCGTGCGGGCGCTCGGGCCGGTCACGGTAGCCGTCCAGGTGCAGACGGTTGCGGTTGAGGCAGAGACGTTCGATGCGGGGCGTCAGCATGTCGAACATCTCGAACCTCTCCTTCATCCCGGGAAAGCGCGCGTGGTGGCGCAGGATCTCCGCCCGGACGAGTGACCAGAACTCGTCCTCCGGGACACCGAGCTGCTCTTCGCAGAGCGGGGACAGGAAGCGGAAGACCCCGGTGAAGAGACCGGAGTGGATGAACTGGGTGAGGAACGCGGGTTCCTCGGTGAGCAGGACCCGCCGCACGTCCGGCGGCATCGTGTCGTGCTCGGGCAGCGGCCGGGCGCTGACGTTCACGTCGTCGACGAAGTCCTTGATCGCCAGGCGGACCGGGACGTCCTGGTCGTCGAAGACGACGATGGCGTTCTCGCCGTGCGGGGAGAAGACGGTGCCGTAACGGTAGAGGAAGTGCAGCAGCGGCGGGAGCAGCGCGGCGAAGAGCCGGGTGAGCCAGACGGTGGGCGTCAGACCGGAGCGGGCGACCAGCTCGGCGGTGAAGGCGCGGCCCTGCGGATCGGTGTGCAGCAGCGAGGCGAGCGTGCGGGCGCGCTCGCCGGGCGCCAGGCGCGGCAGAAGGGGCTCGCGCCAGATCGCTCCGAGGATCTCCTTGAACTGGTACGGCGTCTCGGGGAGGTGGTCGTAGAGGGGATGCTCGACCGTGACCGAGGCGACCTCGCCGAGGAGGATGACGCCGCAGGTGTCGCGCAGGAACGGATCGTTGTCGCGCATCCCCTGCACCCACGTGGTGACGGCGGGTGCGGCGAGGGTCCGTTCGGTCGGCAGTCCGCGCCAGACCAGCGTGTTGAGGATGGACAGCGGGAGCTTGACCGTGTGCCGGTCGGGGCGCGCCAGATTGGCGAAGGTGCGGATGGACTGCTGCGGCAGTCGCAGGTCCGGGTCGGCGTGCAGGGGGACGATGTCGCCGGCGGCGATGGCCGGGGCGAACAGGGGCACGATCCACTCGTCCCACTGCCAGGGGTGGACGGGGAGGCAGTAGTACCCGGCCGGGTCGAGGCCGCGGCCGCGCAGGGCGGCGGCGAAGGACTCGCGCACCGCCGGGTCCAGCTCCTGGGCGTAGAGCAGGCCGGGGTCGGCGAGGGTGCTCACGCCCCGGTAGGCGGCGATCCGGGAGGAGACGGCGATCCACGGCAGCGTGACCGGTGTGCGGGCCTCGGGGGTGAAGAGGGCCGCGTCCGTGGCGGAGAAGCCGAGCCGTCCCTTGTTGGCGACGATCCACGGGTGGCCCGTCTGGTGGCCTTCGAGCTCGGCGTAGTCGAGGTCGGCCAGCTCGGCGGCGCTGAGTGCGCCGTGGTCGAGGCGGGCGTCGGCGGTGAGCGTGGTGGTGAGCTCGCGGACGAGATGGCCGAGGGTGGCGCCGTCCAGCCCGAGGAGGCGGCGGGCGCGGGCCAGGAACAGCAGCGGATCGCGGAAGGGGACGCTCCCCGCGATCTGGTCCGGAGCCGCCACCCCTGCCTCCGCACCGGCCCCGGCCCCACCGCCGGGACGGGCAGTCCTGTCCGCCTCCGCCGGCGCGCTGCTCGTTCCCCGGCCGGCCGAGCCGGCTTCCGATACCGCGCGGTTCGCCTCTCGCACGGCCGCATCCGCCTCCGTCGCCGCGCAGTTCGCCTCACGGATCGAGTCGGGGGCGACGCGCCAGCTGCCGTAGACCCCTCGCCGGGCGGTGAAGGTCAGGCTGCCGCCGTCGTCGAGCACGAGGGTGTACGTATCGCCCCCGGGGGATCGTGGTGCGGGCCGGACGACTTCCTCGTAGGCGAATTCGCCGAGCATCTTGGCGAGCAGCCGGGCGGCGGCCCGGTCCCAGACCGCTCGGTTGAGCTCCGGGGTGCTGAGCAGCGTGGGCGACTGGGCTGCATCACGGCTCGCGGGATATTTCGGCACGGGGACTCCTCGGGTGGGAACCGACGGGGTTCGAGCGGTGTGGGCAGGGCAGCGGTTCGTTCACAGCTGGGCACGGTGGGCTCGGTCGCGGACCATCAGCGCGGCTCGCTTCTCCGGGAGTTCGACCTCGGCGGAGTAGCGGAATCCGGCGTTCAGGAAGGCGGAGACGGATGGGGTGTTGCGCAGGTCCGGCTCGGCCACGATCCGCGTGCACCGGGGGTGGTGGTCGAGGACGAGGTCGGAGACGGCCCGGAGCAGGGCGGTCCCGATCCCGTGACCCCGCCGGTCTCCGTCACCGATGAGGACGTGGAGGCCGGTGTCGAAGGGCCTGAGCGGGCAGTGGCGGGCGAGGGGGTCGAGGTCGGCCCGGTAGATCTCCCAGTAGCTCATCGGCACGCCCGAGAGCACTCCGAGACAGGGAATGCTCCGCCCGTCGCCGTCGAGTTGGGGGGCCAGGTGTCCGGCGGTGACGGTCTCGGCTCCGGCGAGTTCCCAGAAGGCGGCGACGGAGGGGTCGTTCATCCAGCGGCTGATCACCGCGAGATCGCGTTCCAGTCGCACGGGAACGAGTTGGAACACTCCGGCCGGGGTCGTGACCGGCTTCCACTCCGCGGGACGGCCGAGGAGCCCGGAACCCTCCGGTCCGGGCGGGGACGCGGGGGGCCGGGGCGCGAGGGCCTCGCCTGCGGGGGCCTGGGGCGCGGGGGCCGGCGGTGCGGGGGCCTGGGGCGCGGGGGCCGGCGGTGCGGGGGCCCTGGGGGCGGGGGCCGCCTCCCCCAGGGACGCGAGCAGTTCGGCGGTGAGCCGCAGATCCAGCGTGTCCTCGGCGCCCGGGCAGCCGGCCTGGGGAGCGGGGCCGGGCCCGGGGGCGGTGGGCGCATCGGCGGGAGGCACGGTGACGCTCTCCTTACTCGGCGGTCGGCGTCCCGGCGGGGACGGGTGTGGTTTCCTCAGCCGCACAGGGGGTTGGTGATGGTGACGTAGACGGACTGGGTGTCCACGGGCCCGACGAGTTCGTCGAGGCCGCGCAGACGCGTCAGCATGTTGGCCTTGCAGCGCAGGCGGGGGGTTTCCAGCAGCTGCGCGGGGAGCGGGGACCCCAGTGCGGTGACCGCTTTCAGGAAGCGCCGGAAGGCGGCGAGGAGCACCTGTTCGTCGGCGAGCTGCTGGGCGCCGAACGCCCCGATCAGACCGAATACGTTGTTGATGCCGAGGTAGTACGCGAAGCGTTCGTCGGTGACGGCGTCGGAGACGAACGTGTCGCTGACCGCTCCGATGCCGGGGAGCCTGCGGTCGAGTGCCGCGCGGTGGGACTCGCGGAAGTAGTAGCCCTGATTGTCGCGGTAGCGGCCGCCGACCGGCCAGCCCTCGGCGTCGAGCAGGACCAGGGTGTTCTGCTGGTGCGCTTCGAGGGCGACTCCCGCGTTGCCGTCGAGCCAGAGGACCGGCCGCACCACGCGGTCCAGGTAGCGCAGGAACCACTCGGCGGCGACGGCGGTCGTGGTCCGTCCGGTGGCGGCGCCGAGGCGGCGGACGATGTCGGCGAGGCGGGAGCGCATGCCCGTCCGGTCCGGCCAGGGGCGTGGCGCGGTGAGCCCGGCGACGCAGACCGCGTCGTCGTACCGCTCGAAGGGGTTGTGGCGCAGCATGACATCGAGTCCCGCGATGGGTTCGCCGTCGAGGCCGTCCACCGCGAGCCACGCGGGGTCGCGGACGATGTCGAACTGGGGGTGGACCGCGTGCCACTGCCGGGCGAGCCCGCTGCGCAGCAGCCGGTGGACCTCGACGCCCCGGTGCAGTTCCTTGCGCAGGTTCTCCCGGCGGGAGTTGGTGATGCGTACGCCGAGGGAGAGCTTCAGCATCAGGCCGACGCCGGGCCGTTGCACGGTGCGTACCGAGGAAGTGGGGTGCCAGCGCTCGCCGTGGGGACCGAGGTCGTGCAGCAGGCCGGAGTCGGCCAGAGCGGCGACTTCGGGCCGCATCGCCAGGTCCCGGGCCTGCCAGGGGTGGAGCGGGATCGGCGCGGTGTGCGCGGGCAGCCGCATGCCCTCGGCGTGGCGGGCGACGAGTTCGGCGGCCGGGACCGGGCGTCCGTGCTCGGTCCAGGCCGAGTCGGTGGCCAGTACGGACCGGTCGACGGCCATCCAGTGGAGGGGGAACGAGCCGTGTGACTCGGGCGAGTAGAGGCGGGACTCGGAGTCGGAGAGGCCTTCCCGGCTCTTGGGCGAGGGGTGGAGCGGGTGGCCGAGGAGGAGTGACTGCTCCGCGGTGAGGAAGAGATCCGCCTCGGCGGACGCGGTGGGCCGCCGCCGTTGTCCGTCGATGAACCCGGCGGTCCGCCGGACCGAGTCGGCCACCCTGCCCACCATGTCGGCGCTCTCGTGGTGGCCGGCCTCGCGGCCCAGGAGGGCGGCGACGGTGACGGCGTCGGCGGCGGGCGCGCCTTCGGGGGCCTGCTCCAGGAGGGGCGGGCCGAAGCGGTGCCAGCCGGTGGCGGACCAGTGGCGGAGGGGGACGAGCAGGGCGGTGCCGCTGGCGGGGAGCGGGATGCGGAGGGTCTCCCCGTCCGGGCGGGGCAGGTCGCATTCGCGGACCCAGCAGCGCAGCAGGTTCTCGATGCCCGCCGCGTCGGCGGCGCGCAGCGGGTCGGGGTGGTCCAGCGGGTCGGACGCCGGTGCGGGGCAGGCCGTCGCCGTCCGGTGGGCTTGCCACTGACCGTGCGGCACCTCCTTCTGGCGCGGCACGGTCGACGTCTCGACGGCGAGGTGGCCGGAGGTTCCGGCCTCTCCCCGGTGGTGGCTGGAGGGAGGGCCGTCGGCCTCGGGCGCGGGGGTGGGGTTCACGGCGGTCTTTCCTGTGGTGGTGTCCGGGGTCAGCGGATCGACCCGGTCGCGGTCCGGCGGTGCGGTGAGCGTTCAGCGGCTGCCAGGGCGTCGGCGAGACGGTCGACGACCGCCGTCGCCTGTTCGTCGGTGAGCGTGAGGGGCGGGAGCAGGCGTACGACCGTGGAGTGGCGGCCGCCGAGTTCGACGATGAGCCCACGGCGCAGGCACTCCTGCTGGACGGTCCTGGCCAGGACGGGATCCGGCGCCGCCTCGCCGCCCACGCCCACCGGGGCGGCCTCGGGGTCGACGAGTTCCACTCCGATCATCAGACCCCGTCCGCGGACGTCGCCGATGCACGGATGACGGGAGGCCAGGCCCCGCAGGCTCGCCAGCATCCGGGCGCCGAGGTCGGCGGCCCGTTCGGCGAGCCGGTTCTCCCGCACGTACGCGAGGGTGGCGGTACCGGCCGCCATGGCGAGCTGGTTCCCGCGGAAGGTGCCCGCGTGGGCGCCCGGCTGCCAGGTGTCGAGTTCGGAGCGGTAGACGATCACGGCGAGCGGGAGCGAGCCTCCGATGGCTTTGGACAGCACCATCACGTCGGGCACGATGCCGCTGTGTTCGACGGCCCAGAAGGCGCCGGTCCGCCCGACGCCGGTCTGGACCTCGTCGGCGATCAGGGGGACGGACCGGGAGGCGGTGATCGCCCGCATCCGGCGCATCCAGCCGTCGGGGGCGGGGTTGACCCCGCCCTCGCCCTGGACGGGTTCGAGGATCATCGCCGCCGGTGCGGGGGTTCCGCTCTTGGGGTCGTCCAACACGCTCTCGGTCCAGCGCGCGGCGAGCTCCGCACCGTGCTCGCCGCCGGCGCCGAAGGGGCAGCGGTAGTCCTGCGGGAAGGGAAGCCGGGTCACCCGCACGTCCTCGGCGCCGCCGGACGCGGCGAGCGCGCCCGCCGTCATGCCGTGGTAGGCGCCGGTGAAGGCGAGCAGACCGCTGCGGCCGGTCGCTGCGCGGACCAGGGTGAACGCCGCCTCGACCGCGTCGGTGCCGGCCGGCCCGCAGAACTGGATCCGGGCGTTGTCGGCGAACTCTCGCGGGAGGGTGGCGAACAGCTCCGTGGTGAAGGCGTCCTTGACCGGCGTGGCCAGATCGAGCACGTGCAGCGGCGCACCGGAGTCGATGACCTTCTTGATCGCCTCCAGCACGACCGGATGGTTGTGCCCGAGAGCCAGCGTCCCGGCTCCTGACAGACAGTCCAGATAGCGCCGCCCGTCCGCTCCTTCGATGGTCAGGCCCCGTGCCCGTACCGGCACGATCGGCAGGGACCGCGCGTAGGTACGGGCGGCCGATTCACGCAGCGACTGGCGGCGCAGGATGCCTTCGTGCGGCGCGAGTGGTGGTGCCGGAGCTGGTTCGGTCACGGCCACGGCTGTTGATCCTCCTGCTGTAACAGTTGCGTTGCACGTCAGCACGATTCCGCAAGGACGGACCGCGGGGGTGAACGCTGTCTCCGTGTCCCCCGTACGTACCAACGACGCCGGGGGCGGAGGATCACGGGTACGTCCGAAGATCCTTGCGGGCCGGGAACCAGGCCCTGCCGCGCACCGTCCACAGCCGCACCGGCATAGTGGGGGGCCGTGCCGTGGCGCCGGGACAACCTCCCGGCCACCGCGGCATGCCCGGAGAGGCACCCGGACCGCCGTCCGCCGGAGCCGTTCCGTAGGCGGCACAGCAGTGCAGAAGTGCAGTACGGAAGCGTTGAGTTACGAAGTCCCAGGGGGATCACCAGATGCGACTCATTCGACCAGCATTCACCGCACGCCGTGGGGGGAGCGCCCGACGCTCCCCCTCTCCCGTGCTCGCCGTCGCGGCGGTCACCGCCGTCCTCGCCCTCACGGCGACGGCCTGCGGGCCGAGCGAGGACGACGCGAGCACCGGGCCGGGCAGTTCCGCGGGCCAGACGTCGGACGACAAGATCACCATCCCGGATGATCTGAAGGACCGGCTCAAGGAGCACGGGATCGACCTCGACCAGTGGAAGCACGGCGAGTGGAAGAACTGGGACAAGGACAAGTGGCTGCGTGAGGCCAAGGACTACATCAATCCCATCATCGAAGGCCTCTGGGACGCGGACCGGATGCAGGACGCCGACAAGGCTCCCGAGCAGCCGGTCGACAACGACATCTCCGGCGACGAGGGCGTGACGGACCCGACGCCCGTTCCGGTCCGAGCCGTTGCCGCGAAGACGCCGTACCACGCCAGCGCCGCGGAGTCGGGGAAGCTGTTCTTCGACGGACCCGAGGGCTCGATGGTCTGCTCGGCGACCGTGGTAAAGGACCCGGCGCACCCCGGCAAGTCCAACATGGTGTGGACGGCGGGCCACTGCGTGCACGCGGGCAAGAAGGGCGGCTGGTACCGCAACATCGCGTTCGTGCCGTCGTACAACGACAGCGGGCTGTCGACCGACGAGCTGCGGAACAACCCGCCCAAGGAGAAGGTCGCCCCGTTCGGCGTGTGGTGGGGCTCGTGGGCGCAGACCTCCCAGCAGTGGATCGACCAGGGCGCCTCGGTCGGCGGTCTCGGCGCTCCGTACGACTTCGCGGTGCTGCACGTGACGCCGGAGAAGGGCTCGACCGGCAAGTCCCTGGAAGAGACCGTCGGTTCGGCGCTGCCGGTCGATTTCAACGCCCCGGCGGTGCCCAAGATCGCCGAAATGACCGCCACCGGCTTCCCGGCCGCTCCGCCGTACGACGGCCAGAAGCTCTTCCAGTGCGAGGACAAGCCGGGCCGGCTCTCGCTCACCAAGGACGACCCGACCATGTACCGCATCGGCTGCTCGATGACCGGCGGTTCCTCCGGCGGCGGCTGGGTCGCCGCGGGCCAGAACGGCAAGCCCGCGCTGGTCTCCAACACCTCCATCGGGCCGGTGGCGGCCGGCTGGCTGGCCGGCCCCCGCCTCGGCAAGGAGGCCAAGGGCGTCTACGACTCGGTCAGCGAGAAGTACGCGGGGCAGTGAGCACGGATCGCCGTCCCTCCGGGCGCGGATGACGGCAGCGCAGGGGCCTTCGGCGGGATACTTTCCGCCGAAGGCCCCTGTGCCGTCCGGGGCACGCGGGGCTCCGGGCCGCCGTGGCGACGGCTGCCGGGCGGAGCGGACCGGTGACAGCCGGCCGGCTCGCCGGACCGGACCTCGGCGAAGGCCCCCAGGAGCGTCTGGTCCGGCGACCGGCAGCGGCCCCGCCCGGACGACGGACGGCCCGCTCCCTGGCGAGGGAGCGGGCCGTCCGCAGGTGCTGTCGAACCGTCCCGCGGTCAGTGCACCGCGGGTACGAACGCGGCGAGGTCCGCGGCGAGCTGCTCGTGCACCCGTGCCTTGAGCAGCGTGCCCTCCGACGTGTGCTCCTCGGAGATCACCTCGCCCTCGGCGTGCACCCGGGAGACGAGTCCGCCCTGGGTGTACGGCACGAGCGCCTCGATCTCGACCGACGGCCTCGGCAGTTCGCTGTCGATGAGCGCGAGCAGCTCGTCGATACCGGCGCCGGTCCGTGCCGACACCGCGATCGCGTGCTTCTCGTTGCGCAGCAGCCGCTGGAGGACCAGCGGGTCCGCCGCGTCCGCCTTGTTGACGATCACGATCTCGGGCACGTCCACCGCGCCCACCTCTCGGATCACCTCGCGCACGGCGGCGAGCTGCTCCTCCGGCACCGGGTGCGAGCCGTCCACCACGTGCAGGATGAGATCGGACTCGCCGACCTCCTCCATGGTGGAGCGGAACGCCTCGACCAGGTGGTGCGGCAGGTGCCGTACGAACCCGACGGTGTCGGCGAGCGTGTAGATCCGCCCGCTCGGCGTCTCGGCCCGGCGCACGGTCGGGTCGAGGGTGGCGAACAGGGCGTTCTCCACCAGCACACCCGCTCCGGTCAGCCGGTTGAGCAGCGAGGACTTGCCCGCGTTGGTGTAGCCCGCGATGGCGACGGAAGGCACCTTGTTGCGCTTGCGTTCCTGGCGCTTGATCTCGCGGCCGGTCTTCATCTCCGCGATCTCCCGGCGCATCTTCGCCATCTTCTCGCGGATCCGCCGCCGGTCCGTCTCGATCTTGGTCTCACCGGGACCACGGGTCGCCATGCCGCCACCGCCGCTGGAACCGCCGCCGCCCATCTGACGGGACAGCGACTGACCCCAGCCGCGCAGCCGCGGCAGCATGTACTGCATCTGTGCCAGCGAGACCTGCGCCTTGCCCTCGCGGGACTTGGCGTGCTGGGCGAAGATGTCGAGGATCAGGGCGGTCCTGTCGACCACCTTGACCTTGACGACGTCTTCCAGGTGGATCAGCTGGCCGGGGCTGAGCTCACCGTCGCACACGACGGTGTCGGCCCCTGATTCGAGGACGATGTCGCGCAGCTCGAGGGCCTTGCCGGAACCGATGTAGGTGGCCGGGTCGGGCTTGTCACGGCGCTGGAAGACGGCGTCGAGCACCTGCGCTCCGGCCGTCTCGGCGAGTGCCGCCAGCTCGGCGAGGGAGATCTCCGCGTCGTGCACCGTGCCGGAGGTCCAGACACCGACGAGCACCACACGCTCCAGGCGCAGCTGCCGGTACTCGACCTCGGTGACGTCCTCGAGCTCGGTGGAGAGTCCGGCCACGCGCCGCAGGGCGGCACGGTCGGAGCGGTCCAGCTGGTCGCCGTCCCGCGCTCCGTCGATCTCGTGGCTCCAGGCGACGTCCTCTTCCATCAGGGCGTCCGCCCGAAGGCTTTCGGTGAGGCTCTCGGTGACGTTCTCCGTGGCACTCTGCGCGTCCTGCGCGTCCTGGGGAAGGGAAGAAGAGGAGGTCATTGGATCCTTACGTCGAGAGGAATCGTTTACATCAGTCACAACGCGTGACCTCCCGGGATGATTCCCGCTGGGGGATTCCTCCGGTCCGGCCGCTGCGGCGACTCGTCGATACTGGCACGGCGGGCCCGGTCCGTCACTCGGGTTTCCCGCTCCCCGCCGGTGGCGTACTGCGCCAGTCCGGGTGTCCGGGCATGGGCGGGGTCTTCTTCCCGTACAGCCAGCCGTCGAAGAAGGCGGTCAGGTCGCGTCCGGCCACCCGGGACGCCAGGTCGGTGAAATCGGCCGTGGCGGCGCTGGAGTCACGGTGTGTCCTGACCCATAGCCTCTCCAGCCGGTCGAAGGCGCCGCTGCCGATCTCCTGGCGGAGCGCGTACAGGACCAGTGCGCTTCCGTCGTACACCACCGGCCGGAAGAGGCTGATCTTCTCGCCCGGTACCGGCGCGGCGGGGCGGGCCGGCGGGCCGCCTTCGGCACGCCAGCCGTCCGACCGGGTGTAGGCGTCGCGCATGCGGCGCTCCAGCGGCTGGTCGGCGTGCTCCTCGGCGTAGCGCGCCTCGTACCAGCTGGCGTGTCCCTCGTTGAGCCAGAGATCGGACCAGGTCCGCGGAGAGACGCTGTCGCCGAACCACTGGTGGGCCAGCTCGTGGACCATGACCGAGTCGACGTACCACTCGGGGAAGGTGACGTCGGTGAACAGCCGGCGTTCGAAGAGGGTGAGCGTCTGGGTCTCCAGCTCGAACCCGGTCTCGGTGTCGGCGGCCAGCACGCCGTAGTTCTCGAAGGGGTAGCGGCCGACCTGCTGTTCCATCCATTCCAGCTGGCCGGGGGTCTTCCTCAGCCAGGGTTCCAGTTTCTCCCGGTCGGCGACCGGCACGACGTCGCGCACGGGCAGCCCGTGCGGTCCGGTGCGTTCGACGACGGTGGACCGGCCGATGCTGACCTGGGCCAGTTCGGTGGCCATGGGGTGTCCGGTGCGGTACGTCCAGGTGGTGCGGTCGCCGTGCCGGACCCGCCCGGTGCGCTGACCGTTGGCCACCACGGTCAGATCCTGCGGGGCGGTGACGTGGAAGGTGAAGTACGCCTTGTCCGCGGGGTGGTCGTTACCGGGGAAGACCCGGTGTCCGGCGTCGGCCTGATTGGCCATGGCGAGCCCGTCTGCGGTGCGCACCCAGCCCCCGCTGTCCTGCTCGCCCGAGGGGTCGCTGGTGTGGCGGACGGTGATGCGCAGCGGCGCTCCCGCCGGGAGGCCGGACGGTGGCTCGATGATCAGGTCCTCGTCCTCGGTCGCGAACCCGGCACGCAGACCGTTGACCTCGACGGATTTCACGGTGCCACGGGTGAAGTCGAGGTTGATCCGGTCCAGCGGCTCGGTCGTCCGCGCGGTGATCGTGGTGACGGCGTCCAGCGGTTCGCTGTTGCGCCCTTCGTAGCTGAGGCCGATGTCGTAGGCGAGTACGTCGTATCCGGGGTTGCCGAGGTGCGGGAAGAGGGGGTCCCCGATACCGAGGGGCACCGGGGCGGGCAGGGTGGCGGCGACGAGGGTGGCCGATGCGGTGGCCAGCAGGGCGGCCTGCAGACGACGGGAGAGGAACGGCATGGACTACGGCTACCAGCGCCGCCCCCGCCGTTCCGGGACGGCGCGCACCGCGCCACCCGAAAGATCCGCCGAGGCGGACCGTGCGGACCCCTGAGGTCAGAGCGCGGCGGCCGGGTGCTGGGCGCGGCTCACGTCGTACACCCCCGGTACGTCGCGCATGGCGCGCATCAGCGCGGGCAGGCCGGCGGCGTCGGGGAGCTGCAGGGTGTACGTGTGGCGTACGCGCTGTTCGCTGGGGGGTTCGACGGTGGCGGAGATGACCGCCGCGTCCGCTCCCGCGATCGCCTCGGTGAGGTCCGCGAGGAGCCGGGGCCGTCCGAAGGACTCCGCCACCAAGGTCACCCGGCAGCCGGCCGCGTCTCCCCAGCTCACGACGACCGGCACGCGGCCGACGGCCTCCATCCGGGCCACGACCGGGCACTCCAGCCGGTGCACGGTGACGGCGCCGCCGCGCACCGTGAATCCGGTGACGTCGTCGGGGGGCACGGGGGTGCAGCAGCCCGCGAGGCGCACCGTGGTGTCGGGTGACTCGACCACGGCGCTCACCGTGCGGCCGGCCGTCCCGGCGGAGCCGGACCCGGTGGGGCGGGCGGGCTGCGGGCCGGGCCTGCTGCCGGCGGGCGGGCTTCCGGCTGCGGATTCCGTGTCCTGCGGATGGGCGTCGAGCCAGCCGGTGATGGCGATCCGGGCGGCGGGGGTCCGTGCGTGGTCGAGCCAGTCGGGCGAGGGCCCGGACGCGGCGTCCTCGGCGAGGAGCGGCTGGACCGTGTCCCCGTCGACGAGCACGGTGCTGAGGGTGGCCAGGCGGCCGTTGACCCGGGCCCCGATACAGCTGTGCGCGGCGTCCCCGTACTGGGCGTAGGCGGCGTCGACGCAGCTGGCGCCCGCGGGCAGGCCCAGCGTGCCGCCGTCGGTGCGGAAGACGGTGATCTCGCGGTCCTGGGCGAGGTCGGCGCGCAGGGTGGTCCAGAAGGTGTCCGGGTCGGGTGCGGACTGCTGCCACTGGAGCAGCCGGGAGAGCCAGCCGGGCCGGGTGGGGTCGGCCCGTTCGCCGTCGGCGGGTTCGGCGCTCGGTGCCGTACCGTCCGCGGCGTACGGGTTGCCGAGCGCGATGACGCCCGCCTCGGCGACCTTGTGCATGCGGTGGGTGCGGATGAGGACTTCGGCGACCTCGCCGTCCGGGCCCACCACCGCGGTGTGCAGCGACTGGTACAGGTTGAACTTGGGCGCGGCGATGAAGTCCTTGAACTCGGAGATCACCGGGGTGAAACAGGTGTGGAGCTCGCCGAGGACGGCGTAGCAGTCGGCGTCCTCGCCCACGAGCACCAGCAGGCGTCCGAAGTCGCTGCCGCGCAGTTCGCCGCGTTTGACGCGCACGCGGTGCACGGAGACGAAGTGGCGTGGCCTGATGAGCACTTCGGCGGGGATGCCGGCCTCCCGCAGCACTGCGGCGACGTTGCCGGCGATGGCGTCGAGGGGGTCCGCCGTGCCGGTCGCGGCGGAGATGACGGCACTGGTGTGTGCGTACTCCTCGGGATGGAGGATGGCGAAGACGAGGTCCTCCAGCTCGGTCTTGAGCGCCTGCACCCCGAGCCGCTCCGCGAGGGGGATCAGCACGTCACGGGTGACCTTGGCAATCCTGGCCTGCTTCTCCGGGCGCATCACGCCGAGCGTGCGCATGTTGTGCAGACGGTCGGCGAGCTTGATCGACATCACCCGGACGTCGTCGCCGGTGGCGACCAGCATCTTGCGGAAGGTCTCCGGCTCGGCGGCGGCCCCGTAGTCGACCTTCTCCAGCTTGGTCACGCCGTCGACGAGGTAGCAGACCTCGTCGCCGAACTGCTCGCGCACCTGGTCCAGGGTCACCTCGGTGTCCTCGACCGTGTCGTGGAGGAGGGACGCGGTCAGCGTGGTGGTCTCGGCCCCGAGTTCGGCGAGGATGAGGGTGACCGCGAGGGGATGCGTGATGTACGGCTCGCCGCTCTTGCGTGTCTGTCCGCGGTGCGAGCTCTCCGCGAGGACGTAGGCACGGTGCAGTACGGAGAGGTCGGCGTCGGGGTGGTGGACCCGGTGCGCCTCGGCGACGTGGCCGATGGCGTCCGGCAGCCGGTCCCGGGAGACCGGGCCGAGCAGGGCGACCCGGCCGAGCCTGCGGAGATCGATCCGGGGACGGCCCCGCCTGCGGATGGGAGCATCTGGGTTGGTGGCCTCTGCGCTCATGGGGGCACCTCCGGCGACGTCGACCGGCGGTGCAAAGGTGCGGTCGCGCCTCCGGGCCGGTGCTTGATGCTACCGACCCCACCACGTGGCGGAGTCCGGCTCTCGCCCAGCGTGAAACGGATCACCCATTCGAGCGAAGCACTATCCCCTGAGCGTTTCGAGCCAGGCCGGATCGATCATGCCCTCGGACACGATCACGGCCGCTCCGGTCATCTCGATCTCCCCGTCCGGGTGCTCGGTGATGACCAGGGTGCCGCCCGGCAGATCGACGGTGTACGTGACCGGGGCCCCGGTCACCGCCGGGTCCGCCGCGTCCCGGCGGGCCGCGGCGACGGCCACGGCGCAGGCGCCGGTGCCGCAGGAGCGGGTCTCGCCCGAGCCGCGCTCGTGGACCCGCATCGCGACGTGCCGCGGCCCGCGGTCCACGACGAATTCGATGTTGACCCCGTCGGGGTAGACGGCGGCGGGCGCGAAGGACGGCTCGCTGAACAGGTTTCCGGCGTGCGCCAGGTCGTCGACGAACGCGATCGCGTGCGGATTGCCCATGTTCACGTTGCGGGCGTCCCAGCTGCGGTCGCCGACGGTGACGGTGACGCCGTCGCCGGGGAACAGGGCGCGGCCCATGGAGACGGTGACGTCTCCGTTCTTGGCGAGGTGCACCTTCTTCACGCCGCCGCGGGTGGCGACCGCGAGGTCGCCTTCCCCGACGGCGCCGGCGCGCTGCAGGTAGCGGGCGAAGACCCGGACGCCGTTGCCGCACATCTCGGCGACCGAACCGTCGGCGTTGCGGTAGTCCATGAACCACTCGGCCTCGCCCGCCATGGCCCGCGCCTCGGGGTGTGCGGCGGACCGCACGACGTGCAGCAGCCCGTCGCCGCCGATGCCGGCGCGGCGGTCGCACAGCGCGGCGACGAGGGACGCGGGCAGGTCGAGGGCGTTGTCCGGGTCGGGAACGATGACGAAGTCGTTCTCGGTGCCGTGGCCCTTGAGGAAGGCGATCTGCGAGGTGGTCACAGGACAACTGTACGAGGCCGCGCCGACAGCGCGGAGAACCGGCCCGCCGGACGGGAGGGGGCCGGCCGGGTCATCGCCCGGCGTCCCGTCAGCCCCGCAGTCGTGCCACGCGCCAGACGGCCAGCGCGACCAGTGCGGCGCACACCGTCACGTACAGCGCGATCACCCGCCAGTCGGCCCGCTCCCCGGACCCCCGGGACGGCAGTCCCGGCCAGGCGTACCCGACTCGGCGGGCGGCCATCATGCCCCAGCCGGCGGCGCAGCAGCTGATCAGCAGTCCCAGCATCGCGACCACCGGGCCGCCGTCGCCCACCTCGAAGGCGAGCGGGAAGGCGAACATCAGCGATCCCAGAGCGGCGAGCATGACGATCGGCGCGAGCTGCCAGATGCGCATCCGCCGGGCGGGACGCAGCTCGACCTCGACCTCAGGGGTCACGGCGAGCTCATCGGGCCCGTCGGGGCTGAGGTGTCCTGCTCCGTGGTGCGCGTCCGGTGCGTCTTGCTCTGTGTCGCGAGGGCCGGCCTCCATCGCCACGCGCCCTCCCAACTCGGACTTCACTGGTCGATCGATGCTCGATGATGGCACGCCGCAGGTCGCCGAATTGACGGGCAGGGCTTCCCGATGCCATCACGTGATCAGGCTGTTATAGCCCCCCTTCAGGGTTTATGCAGGTCAGACGCCTGCTGCTGGTCGGCGAGTCAGCAAGAGGCCAGCAATAGCCCCAGGTCAGGGCCCCGATCGCCCGGTCGCGACCAGGCCGAGGAGGGAGCCATCTCCCCCATGTCGAACAAGCTTGCGCGGGGTGTGGGGAGCTTCCTTCAAGCGCTGCGAGTGCCGCAGGCGGTCGAGCTGCCGGCCCGTCCGCCCCATCCGCTTCCGCGATGCCCGGGGCAAGCGGGCCGAGGAGCCCGGCTTCCCACCCAGGAGCCTCCATCGAGCGCGGACGGGGCTCTCCCGCGCACGGCAGGAGCGCGCAGTCCGCCCCGGTACGGCCAAGCACAAGTAGCCAGGTCCACACGGCTCGACGAGACCCGGCGGCGCGGTGGTGAACCTGATGACCGCTGGAGGACCGGGGATTGCTCGTGCCGGCCTCCTGGCGACCGGGCTTGATGACCGCTGGAGGACCGGGGATTGCTCGTGCCGGCCTCCTGGCGACCGGGCTTGACGATGCGCCGGCTCTCGCGGCTGACGGGCTGTGACCGTGGCTCGCAGACGGCCTGGATGGAGAAGGTCAGTGCGTGACCCCAGGTGGGGAGCGTCATGGGTGAGTGCGGCGACGGGCAAGGTCACAGCGACGCGGCGATGCCCTCCCGGTTGTCGGGCAGCCCGGCCGCGCGGAACCACAACGCGTTCCCGCCGATGCCGCCCGTCGACTCGTCGGCGTCCGCAAAGGCCCGCGACAGACCGCGTCGGGCGGGAGTGAGCGGGCGGGCCGGGTCGTAGCCACCGGCGAAGGCTCTGAGCAGGATCGGCCCGCGTTCGGGCGGCCCGCCAGGTGCGCGGCGGCCCGTCATCCCACGGGAAGTGCCCTTCGTGCTCGGCGAGGCCCACGGGATGCTCGAGGATCGCGGCGACGAACAGTGCCGCGGGCGCGGTGACGGTGTACAGCGAGCCCTGGTGCAGCACGCCCATGTCCAGCGCGGCCAGCGCCTCGGACCGAACCTCGGGATCCTCGTCCACGAGGGAGCGCAGGGCGCCGGGTATGTCCTCGCGGGAGCCGTAGGCGTGCTGGAGGGACCCCCAGTCCGTTCCCAGGAGCAGTTCCCGGGCCGCCGCAGGCAACCCGCTCAGGCTCCGCGTCAGGCGGGCGGCTCCCGTCATCGGTCATGCCCGCACCCTGTCAGCACCCACCGACAACGCCGCCTCTCGGAAGGTGCCCGCACGTCACCGGCCCCCCGTCCTGCGATCAGGCGGTAACCGCTCGCTCGACCAACGCCAGCGCCCGGCCCGGGAGTTCCTCACGGTGCTCCGCGGCGCCGTTCAGCCACTGGACGCGCGGGTCACGGCGGAACCAGGAGTCCTGGCGGCGCGCGAAGCGCTTGGTGGCGCGCACGGTCTCGGCGCGCGCCTCGTCCTCGGTGCACTCCCCGGCCAGCGCGGTAAGCACCTGCTGGTAGCCGAGCGCCCGGGAGGCGGTGCGCCCTTCCCGCAGACCGTGCGACTCCAGGTCGCGCACCTCGTCCACGAGTCCGGCCTCCCACATCCGGTCGACCCGCACGGTGATGCGCTCGTCGAGCTCGGGGCGGGCCACGTCGACGCCGATCTGGACGGCGTCGTAGACCGCGTCGTCACCCGGGAGGTTGGCGGTGAAGGGCTTGCCGGTGATCTCGATGACCTCGAGGGCCCGCACGATGCGCCGGCCGTTGCTCGGCAGGATGGCACGGCCTGCCTCGGGATCGGCCGCGGCGAGCCGCTCGTGCAGCGCTCCGGAACCGCGCTCGGCCAGTTCCGCCTCCAGCGCCGCGCGGATGCCGGGGTCCGTGCCGGGGAACTCCAGGGCGTCGATCGCACCCTTCACGTACAGACCGGAACCGCCCACCAGCACGGGGGTGCGGCCCTCGGCGAGCAGCCGGTCGATCTCGGCGCGGGCCAGGCGCTGGTACTCCGCGACGCTGGCGGCCTCGGTGACGTCCCAGATGTCCAGCAAGCGGTGGGGTACCGAGCCGCGCTCGGCGACGGTCAGCTTGGCGGTGCCGATGTCCATCCCCCGGTAGAGCTGCATGGAGTCGGCATTGACCACTTCGCCCCCGAGCTGCTGGGCGAGGAACACCCCCAGGTCGGACTTTCCGGCTGCGGTGGGACCGACGACGGCGATGACCCGCGGTGCGGGAGCTGGGCTTGTCACTGCCACAGTCTCGCAAACCTCGGGGCCGATACCGAATGGGTGACGCACGGGTCGTGCGGTGGCCGGCCCGTCACCCGCCGTCACGTGCCGTCGAGTAAAATGGTGTCTCCATATGGGTGGTTTCTCACGGTTCCGCCGTTCGTCCTCCCTGGCCGCCGAGGCCGTGGCAGGACGAGTAGAGGCCGGTCAGGCGGGTATCGGGACCGGAGAGAGCACGCGCACGCAGCCCCCAGCAGAGAAGGTGTCCGATGGGCTTCATGGACAATTTGAAGGCGAAGCTGAGCCCGGCGAAGGACAAGGTGAGCGACCTCGCGCAGCAGCACGGGGACAAGATCGACCAGGGGCTCGACAAGGCCGCGCGGACGGTGGACGCGAAGACCAAGGGCAAGTACAGCGACAAGATCGTGACCGGCACGCAGAAGGCCAAGGAAGCCGTGGACCGGCTGTCCCAGAAGGACGGCGGCGGTACGCCGCCCCCTCCGGGCAGCACGCCGCCCGCTCCCTGACCGCCGCGGGGCCGCAGCGCGTCACGGCGGCCGTGGAGCGGCATCGGCACCGCTCCACGGCCGCCGTACGCGCAGCCCGTCCTCGTGCGGTCGGTACGCGCGGTCCGGTCTCGTGCGTGCACCGGGCGCGGCCCGCGTCTGCGCGCGGTCAGTACGCGCAGGCGCGCCCTCGTACGGGCCGTACGCGCGGCCCCGGCCTCGTCGGTCAGTACGCGCGGCCCCGGTCCTCGTCCGGTCAGTACGCGCGGCCCCGGTCCTCGTCCGGTCAGTACGCGCGGCCCCGGTCCTCGTCCGGTCAGGACCAGGTCGCGACCATGTAGCCCACGCCGTACGGCGCGTCGTCGTACAGCAGCCGCCCCTCCAGGCCGGCTCCCTCGGCGGCCCCCGCCAGCACCTGCCAGGGTGCGCGTCCCGCGGCCTTGAGTTCGTACGCCAGCGCCTCGTCCAGCGCGATCAGCGCGTCGGTGTCGGCCGCCCCCAGCGCGCGCGAAGCCGCCGCGTCGAATCCGGCGGCGCGCTCGTCGAGGTAACCCGGCGCCTTCAGGGTGCGGCAGGCGCTGCCGTCACCCATCACCAGCAGCGCGACCCGGTCCGCGCGGGCGGCGAGGGTGTGCCCCGTCTCGACACAGCGGCCGGTCTCTAGCGGTTCCCCCACGCCGAGCGCCTCGACCGGGGTGCCGGCCCATCCGGTGCGGGCCAGCAGCCAGGCGCCGACCGCGAGCGACGGGGCGAGCGGGCGCTCGACGGCCGTGCCCAGGTCCCGACCCAGCCGTACGTCGAGGTCCACGCCGAACTCCTGGAAGCCACCGGTGGCGCCCTCGGGGTGGGGGCCACGGCCGGCGAGGTCCGCCGGGCCGATCACGATCAGCAGATCGGGCCGGGAGGCCGCGAGGACGCCCAGGGCGTCGGTGCACGCGGTCCTCGCCCCGTCGAGCTCGGGCGCGGCACCGGCGGCGACGTCGGGGACCAGCAGCGGCGGACAGGGGCAGACAGCGGCGGCGACAAGCATGAGGGGCAGCGTACTGGGCGGCCGCCGGCCCCGCGCAGGGAGCCGTACCGCCGTCGGTCGCCGCCCCGCGCCCAGGCCGCGTTCGCCGCTCAGTCGCAGCCGCATCCCGGCGTCGAGGCCGCGGGCAGCGGTGCCGGGGCGCCGATCCCGGGCAGGCCCAGCATGACGCCGGCCGGCTTGGCGGCCGCCGCGGCGGTGCGCTTCTCCCAGGCGTCCCCCGAGCGGGTCCGCCGCACTCCGAGGGGCGCGCCCTCGGCGAGCAGGTGGTGCGGGGCCGCGTAGCTGATCTCGACCGTCACCACGTCGCCGGGCCGCACGTCATCGTCCGGCTTGGTGAAGTGGACCAGACGGTTGTCGGGAGCGCGGCCGGAGAGCCGGTGCGTGGCACCGTCCTTGCGGCCCTCGCCCTCCGCGACCATGACCTCCAGCGTGCGGCCGACCTGCTTCTTGTTCTCCGACCAGGAGATCTCCTCCTGGAGGGCGGACAGGCGCATGTACCGCTCCTGGACGACCTCCTTGGGAATCTGCCCGTCCATGTCGGCGGCGGGGGTTCCGGGGCGCTTGGAGTACTGGAAGGTGAAGGCGTTGGCGAAGCGCGCCTCGCGGACCGCGTGCATGGTCTGCTCGAAGTCCTCCTCGGTCTCACCGGGGAAGCCGACGATGATGTCGGTGGAGATCGCGGCGTCCGGCATCGCGGCCCGCACCTTGTCGATGATGCCGAGGAAGCGTTCCTGCCGGTACGAGCGGCGCATCGCCTTCAGGATCGTGTCCGAGCCGGACTGCATGGGCATGTGCAGCTGCGGCATCACGTTCGGCGTCTCGGCCATGGCGGCGATCACGTCGTCGGTGAAGTCGCGCGGATGCGGCGAGGTGAAGCGGACCCGCTCCAGGCCCTCGATCCGCCCGCAGGCGCGCAGCAGCTTGGAGAACGCCTCCCGGTCGCCGATGTCGGAGCCGTACGCGTTCACGTTCTGACCGAGCAGGGTGATCTCGGAGACGCCCTCGGCGACCAACGCCTCGATCTCGGCGAGGATGTCGCCGGTCCGGCGGTCCTTCTCCTTGCCGCGCAGCGCCGGGACGATGCAGAAGGTGCAGGTGTTGTTGCAGCCGACGGAGATCGAGACCCAGGCGGCGTAGGCGGACTCGCGGCGGGTCGGCAGCGTCGAGGGGAACGCCTCCAGGGACTCGGCGATCTCGATCTGCGCCTCCTCCTGGATACGGGCGCGCTCCAGCAGCACCGGCAGCTTGCCGATGTTGTGCGTACCGAAGACGACGTCGACCCAGGGGGCCCGCTCGACGATGGTGTCGCGGTCCTTCTGCGCCAGGCAGCCGCCGACCGCGATCTGCATCCCGGGGCGCTTCGTCTTCATCGGGGCGAGCCGGCCGAGGTTGCCGTAGAGCTTGTTGTCGGCGTTCTCCCGCACCGCGCAGGTGTTGAAGACGACGACATCGGCGTCACCGTCGGAGCCCTCGGGCGCCCGTACGTAGCCGGCGTCCTCCAGCAGTCCCGACAACCGCTCGGAGTCGTGGACGTTCATCTGGCACCCGTAGGTGCGCACCTCATAGCTTTTTCTGACGTCCACTGCTTCGCTCCGGTTGCCGCTGCTCATGCGACAAGGGTAGGCGCTGCACGGGCGCCTCCCGCCGCGGGCGGCTCGCGGGCCGTGCCCCGGCCCCCGCGAAGGCCGGGAGATCCGAGGGCGCCCCTGGCCAGGGCCGGGAGGCACCTGGCAGGATCGCCGCCATGTTCCTGGCTTTGTCCCGAATCGGCCGGCGTCGCTCGCTGCGCGCGGGCGCCGCCCTCGTCGTCGTGCTCGGACTGCTGCTCTGGTGGCTGCTCCCCCTCAGGGACCCGGCGCCGAACGGGACGCTGACGTTCAGTACCGGGGTGCGCAGCGGCGTGTACCAGCGCTACGGCGAGCGGCTCGAGGGTGCGCTCGCCAAGGATCTGCCCGAAGTGTCGATACGGCTCCGGACCAGCGAGGGCTCGCAGCAGAACATCGCCCGGGTGGCGACGGGCAAGGCCGACTTCACGATCGCGACCACCGACGCCGTCGCCACGTACCTCCGGGACCGCAAGCCGGGCGCCGACCGGCTGCGCGGCTGTGTCCGCCTGTACGACGACTACATACAGCTGGTCGTGAAGCGGGACTCGAAGATCCGCAAGGTCGCGGATCTCCGGGGCAGGACGGTCGCGGTCGGACAGCCGGGGTCGGGGGTCCGGCTGGTGGCCGACCGGCTGATGACGGCCGCGGGACTGGATCCGGTCGCCGACGTGACGGCCGTGCCGGCCGGCATCGACACGATGCCGAAGCTGCTGGAGGACGGCCGGCTCGACGCGTTCTTCTGGTCCGGCGGGCTGCCCACCAGCGCGGTGGCCGATCTCGCGGACCGGTTCGCGATCCGGCTGGTCCCGCTGGAGGACCCGCTCATCAAGCAGCTCCAGGCCGCCGGCGGGTCCACCCGCTACTACCGCTCGGCCGTGATGCCCGCCGACGCCTACGGCAACGCGCAGCAGGGGCAGGCCGTCCCCACGGTCGCGGTCGCCAACGTGCTGGTGACCACGGACCGCACCGACGCGGCGATGACGGAGGCCTTCACCCGGACGGTGATCGACAGCCGGGACCGGATCGGTCGCGAGGTGCACGCCGCGCAGCTGGTGGACCTGCGGACGGCGATCTACACGGATCCGCTGCCGCTGCACGAAGGGGCCAAGCGCTACTACCGCTCGGTCAAGCCCTGACGGTCCGGGGGCCCCTTCAGCCCTGCGGCCCGCTGCGGGGCACCGAGACCGTCACGCGCAACCCGTGCGGTTCGTTCCGCGTGCAGGTGAGCGAGCCGGCGCTCGCGGCGAGGAGCGCCTTCGAGATGGAGAGGCCGAGGCCGGATCCCCGGACGTTCTGGTGCTGGGAGCTGCGCCAGAACCGGTCGCCGACGCGCTCCATCTCCTGATCGGTGAGCCCCGGTCCGCCGTCCGCGACGACGACGGTGACGTTCGCGCTGTCGGAGGCGACCGTGACGCGGACCTCCTCGCCCGCGGGGGTGAACTTGAGGGCGTTGTCGATGATGGCGTCGAGCGCGCTGGACAGGGCGATGGGGTCCGCCCAGGCGGTGACGGCCCCGATGCCGTCCGCCCGCAGCCGTACGCCCTTCTCCTCGGCCACCGGCCGCCAGGAGGCGACCCGCTCGGAGCTGAGCGCGCCGATGTCCGTGAGCTGCGGATCCGCGCCGGCGTGCTCGGCCAGCGCCAGGTCGAGCAGGTCGTCGAGGACCTGGCCGAGGCGCTTGCCCTCCGTCCGCACGGAGGCGATCTCCTCGTTGCCCTCGGGGAGTTCGAGGGCGAGCAGCTCGATGCGCAGCAGCAGTGCGGCCAGGGGGTTGCGCAACTGGTGCGAGGCGTCGGCGACGAAGGCGCGCTGCTGTTCGAGCACGTCCTCGACGTTGTCGGCCATCTCGTTGAACGAACGGGCCAGCCGTCTGAGTTCCGGAGGCCCGCCCGACGCCACGACCCTGGAGCGCATCCGGCCGCTGGCGATGTCGTGGGCGGCGACGTCCAGCGTCCGCACGGGGAGCAGCACCCAGCCGGTGAGCCGGTTCGCCGCGCCGACGGCCACCAGCATCGCGACGACCTCGCCCGCGGCGATCACCAGCCAGCCGCGGAGCGTGGCGGCCCGCATCTGGTCGGTGGGCGAGTCGATTACGACGACGGCGATCACATCACCGTCCCGTACGACGGGCGAGGCGACGACCACCCGGCCGTCCTGCCAGGGCCAGACCTGCGGCGGATCGTGGCTGCGACGGCCGAGCAGCGCCTCCTTGAACGCCTCACGGCCCTCGCCCTCGACGGGGAGCCGCCAGGACGCCGGCGCCTTGGCCATCGCGGAGTCGTCGCGGTAGAAGACGCCGGCGCGGATGCCGTACACGGAGTCGTACGTCTCCAGCTCGCCCTGGAGGGTGCGGCGCCGTTCGTCGTAGCCGCTGGTGCGTTCGGTGATGAACTGCGCGAGTGCGGCGAAGCGCGCCGTGTCGTCGATGCGGTCGATCACGACGCCCTGCTGCCGGGCCGCCGCCACGCTGACGGCCAGCGGGAAGCCGAGCGCGAGCAGGACGCTCGCCATGAGGACGATGAGCAGCGGAAGCAGCCGGGTGCGCAACGGGAACGTACGCCTCTACGCGGACGGTGCGACGAGGCGGTAGCCGACCCCGCGCACGGTCTCGATCAGGGCGGGCAGCCGCAGCTTGGAGCGCAGGGAGGCGACATGCACCTCCAGGGTGCGTCCCGTCCCCTCCCAGCTTGTACGCCACACCTCGCTGATGATCTGTTCCCGGCGGAACACCACGCCGGGCCGCTGGGCCAGCAGCGCGAGCAGGTCGAACTCCTTGCGGGTGAGCTGGACTTCACTTCCGTCCACGCTGACCCGGCGGGTGGGCAGCTCGATGTGCACGTGCCCCAGGCGCAGCGCGGCGACCGGCGTGGGGGCGGTGTCCTCGTTGCCCGTCTTGCGCCGGCTGACGGCGTGGATACGGGCGAGGAGCTCACCGGTGTCGTACGGCTTGGTCACGTAGTCGTCGGCGCCGAGGTTGAGTCCGTGGATCCGTGAGCGGACGTCGGCCCGCGCGGTCACCATGATCACCGGTACGGAGCTGCGCTTGCGGATCTTCCCGCAGACCTCGTAGCCGCCCTGGTCGGGCAGGCCGAGGTCGAGGAGCACGACGCCGAAGGGTTCCGTGTCGGTGGGCAGGAGCGCCTGCAGGGCCTCCTCGCCGCTGCGGGCGTGCACCACCTGGAAGCCGTGCCGGGCGAGGATCGCGGACAGGGCGGCGGCGACGTGGTTGTCGTCCTCTACGAGCAGCAGTCTCATGGCCCCCCTCTCCTGAGGTCCGGTGTCGGTACGGTCTCGTGCTCCCCCGGTCACTTCCCCGTAGCGGGGCGTTTCGCGTCAGGGTGTACCAAGGCATCCACCCCGATGACCGGTATGCCAGTCAAGTGCCCGCCCGTTGCATCCGGGTTTCCGTTATGCACCCGGTACGCCCCGGGGGTCTCCCGAGGCGTCCCCTTCACACGGAGTGTCCGGTTGCCGCCGGATCGTTATGCTCAATTTCCGCTCAGATGTAATGACGCTGGTCGCACTGCGTCACTAAGGTCCTTCCCAACCGAGGAGGACGGAGCATTAAGCCGATGAGCGGAGTTTCAGTGACCAAGGGCGCCGAGGACGCTGCACCCGCGGCCGGCGACGACCTGGTCGTGCTGAGCAACGTCAACAAGCACTTCGGCGCGCTGCATGTGCTCCAGGACATCGACCTGACGATCGCCCGTGGCGAGGTCGTGGTCGTCATCGGGCCCTCCGGGTCCGGTAAGTCCACGCTGTGCCGCACGATCAACCGCTTGGAGACCATCGACTCGGGCGCGATCTCGATCGACGGGAAGCCGTTGCCCGCGGAGGGCAAGGAGCTGGCAAGGCTGCGAGCCGATGTCGGCATGGTCTTCCAGTCGTTCAATCTCTTCGCGCACAAGACGGTGCTGGAGAACGTGACGCTCGGGCAGCTCAAGGTCCGCAAGGCGGACAAGAAGGCTGCCGAGGACAAGGCGCGCGCCCTGCTCGACCGGGTGGGCGTCGGAACCCAGGCCGACAAGTACCCCTCCCAGCTCTCCGGCGGCCAGCAGCAGCGTGTGGCGATCGCGCGGGCGTTGGCGATGGACCCGAAGGTCATGCTCTTCGACGAGCCGACCTCCGCGCTCGACCCCGAGATGATCAACGAGGTGCTGGAGGTCATGCAGCAGCTCGCCCGCGACGGCATGACCATGGTCGTCGTCACCCACGAGATGGGCTTCGCCCGCTCCGCGGCGAACCGGGTCGTCTTCATGGCGGACGGGAAGATCGTCGAAGAGGCCACGCCCGACCAGTTCTTCAGCAACCCGCGCAGTGACCGGGCCAAGGACTTCCTGTCGAAGATCCTGCACCACTGACGGAGCCTTCGACGCCGGTCTCGACACCGGCCGATCACTCACACCGCGTCAACTCTAGGGAAACTCACCATGCAGCTTCGTAAGGTCACCGCCGCCTCGGCCGCCGTGCTCGCCCTCGCCCTGACCGCCACCGCCTGCGGTTCCGACGACAAGGACGACGCGTCCGGTTCGGGCGGCGGCAAGAAGATCACGATCGGCATCAAGATCGACCAGCCGGGTATCGGCCTCAAGACCCCGGACGGCAAGTACACCGGCTTCGACGTCGATGTCGCCACGTACGTCGCCAAGGAACTGGGCTACGACGCCGCGGACATCACGTTCAAGGAGACCAAGAGCGCCGACCGTGAGACCGCGATCGAGCGTGGCGACGTGAAGTTCATCGCCGCCTCGTACTCGATCAACGACAAGCGTCTCGCCAAGGTCGACTTCGCCGGTCCGTACCTCCTCGCCCACCAGGACATCCTGGTCCGCGCCGACGACACCTCGATCAAGTCGCCGGAGGACCTGAACAACAAGAAGCTCTGCTCGGTCACCGGCTCGACCTCGGCGCAGAACGTCAAGGACAAGCTGGCCCCGAAGGCGCAGCTCCAGGAGTACGGCGGCTACTCGGAGTGCCTGACCGGCCTGGAGAACAAGGTCATCGACGCGCTGACCACGGATGACAGCATCCTGGCCGGTTATGCCTCGCAGGACGCCAACAAGGGCAAGTTCAAGCTGGCCGGCTTCAAGATGACCAACGAGAACTACGGCATCGGCCTGAAGAAGGGCGACGCCGACCTCAAGAAGAAGATCAACGACGCGCTCACCAAGATGGTCTCGGACGGTTCGTGGAAGAAGGCCGTGGACGCCAACTTCGGCCCGGCGGGCTACAAGAACGAAGAAGCCCCGAAGATCGGCAACGTCGTCAAGTGAAGTAGGGCTGACCGGGCGCGCCGCCACTGAGGGCGGCGCGCCGTGCCCTCCTACACGCGGAAGCGCGGGAGATCGTGTTCGACTTTCTTGAAGGTTACGACCTGCTGGGGGCCTTCTGGGTGACGGTGCAGCTCACCGTCTACTCCGCCCTCGGCTCCCTCATATGGGGAACGCTGCTGGCCGGCATGAAGGTCAGTCCGGTCCCCCTGATGCGCGGTTTCGCGACCGGCTACGTCAACGTGGTCCGGAACATTCCGCTGACCGTGATCATCCTCTTCTCGTCGCTGGGGCTGTATTCGACGCTCGCCATCAGTCTCGGTGCGTCCGACATCACGGATGTCAACTTCCGCCTGGCGGTGCTGGCGTTGAGCGCGTACACCGCCGCCTTCGTGTGCGAAGCACTGCGGTCGGGCATCAACACGGTGCCGGTCGGCCAGGCCGAAGCCGCACGCGCCCTCGGCCTGAGTTTCGCCCAGGTACTGCGGCTGATCATCCTCCCGCAGGCCTTCCGCTCGGTCGTCAATCCGCTCTCCAATGTGCTGATCGCACTGACGAAGAACACCACCGTCGCTTCCGCGATCGGGGTGGCGGAAGCCTCGTACCTGATGAAGGGCATGATCGAGAACGAAGCACAGCTGCTCCTGATCTCGGCAGTCTTCGCGTTCGGGTTCATCGTCCTGACCCTCCCGACCGGCCTCATCCTCGGCTGGGTGAGCAAGAAGGTGGCGGTGAAGCGATGACTTCGGTCCTCTATGACGCCCAGGGACCGCGCGCCAAGCAGCGGAACATCCTCTACACGGTCCTGTTCGTTCTCGTTGCCGCGGCCGTGGTGTGGTGGATCTACGACGGTCTGGCCTCCAAGAACCAGCTCGACTGGATCAAGTGGAAGCCCTTCTTCACCAGCTCCCAGCCGTGGGAGACGTTCATCTGGCCCGGGCTCCAGAACACGCTCAAGGCGGCGTTCTTCGCACTGATCATCGCGCTGCCGCTGGGCGCCCTGTTCGGGATCGGCCGGCTCTCGGACCACCGGTGGATGCGGGCGCCGTCCGGTGTGGTCGTGGAGTTCTTCCGGGCCATTCCGGTGCTGATCCTGATGATCATCGCGAACGCGGTGTACTCCGAATACACGAACATCAGCACCGACGCCCGTCCCCTGTACGCCGTGGTCACCGGACTGGTGCTCTACAACGCCTCGGTGCTCGCCGAGATCGTGCGCGCCGGCATCCTGACCCTCCCGCGGGGGCAGACCGACGCCGCCAAGGCGATCGGCATGCGCAAGGGCCAGACGATGGTCTTCGTGCTGCTGCCGCAGGCGGTCACCGCGATGCTCCCCGCGATCGTCAGCCAGCTCGTGGTCATCGTGAAGGACACCGCCCTCGGTGGCGCGGTGATGACGTTCCCCGAGCTGCTGGCGTCGGTCCGGCCGATGGCGGCGAACTACGGCGCGAACACCATCGCGTGCTTCACGATCATCGCCGTGATCTACATCGCGCTGAACTTCACCCTCACCTCGTTCGCGAGCTGGCTGGAGCGGAGGCTGCGGCAGCGGAAGAAGAGCACCGGCGCGGTGGTGGCCACCGGCCCGGCGGGCGAACTGGAGACGGCCGGTGCGCCGTCGCTCGAAACGGTCGACCGGACCACCTCCTGACGACTCGTCGATTCAGGCCCACGAGGGGCGGGGGCGCACGCGCCACCGCCCCTCGCCGCGTTCCGGTGTCACTTGACGCACGCACCGGCAGTAGGTTGCATACGTTCTGTGATCGCGCCCCGAGCCTCCGCTGCCGCATCTCCTTCGACGCCGCCCTCCGCCTCGGCGGCCGTCCCGGCCCCGTCCGTCCTGTCGTGTGCCTCCCCGCGTCCGTCCGCAGGTGTTCCGGGGGCCGCGCCGTGGACCCGGTGATCGTGGTCGGCGCCGGGCCGGTCGGCCTGGTGCTGTCGCTCGCCCTCGCGGCTCAGGGCGTGCCCTCCGTGCTCCTGGACGAGGACCCGGGCAAGGACGAGACGCGCCCGGCCCGCACGGTCGTGCTGCGTGAGGACACCGCCGACCTGGTGGAACGGCTCGGCTGCAAAGCGGTCCAGGACAAGGGCCTTCGCTGGTCCGGCTGGCGGTCCATGCGGCGCAGGCAGCTCGTACGGGAGCTGCCGCTCGGTACCGGTTCGCCCGCCGGCGACCGGCCGGCCGCCCCCGTCCATGTGCCGCAGCACGCGCTGGTGCGGGGGCTGCGGGACGCGGTGGCCGCGCACGAGCTCGTGCAGACGGCGGGACCCAGCCGGATCGACACGCTGGAGCAGGACCCGGCCGGGGTCACGGTGCACACCCGGGAGCCCGGTTCCACCTGGTGGCGCGGGAGCTACGTGGTCGGCTGCGACGGGGCGCGGTCCACCGTGCGCAAGCTCCTCGACATCCGGTTCCCGGGCCGCACGGCGGTGGAACGGCATGCCGTCGCCGCGCTGCGCACCGAGCTGCCGTGGCCCGGAGAGGCTGTGCTGCACCGGCTTCCGCCCTGGCGCACCGGCGGCGCCGAGGTCACCGCACGCCCGCTGCCCGACGGGGTCTGGCGGCTGGACTGGCTGCTGCCGCCACGCGGGGAGCTGGTCACACCGGACGTGCTGGTCACCCGGGTCCGGGACACCCTGGCGGGGTGGTGCGGCGAGACACCCCCGTACGAACTCCTGGACACCGGCGTCTACACGCTCCACCACCGGCTCGCCCGGCGGTGGCGGGTCAAGCGGGCCTTCCTGGCCGGGGACGCCGCCCATCTGCTGGGGGCCCTCGGCACCCAGGGGCTCGACGAGGGGCTGCGGGACGCCGAGAACCTGGCGTGGAAGCTGGCGCTGGCCTGGCATCACGGAGCCAGTGACGTCCTGCTCGACAGCTATCAGGCCGAGCGGCGGGCCGCCGTCGCCTCACGGCTGCGCGCCGCCGACCAGTCGCTGCCGATACTGCGGGGCGGCGGGGGCCTGCGGACCCTGGTCCCGGGGAGCGCACGGGGGCACGACTCGCTGCTCACCGATGGACATCTGGGATGCGGACCGCTCGGTGCGCCCCCCTCCTACTCCCATTCCCCCCTTGCGCCCCCACGCGCCGAGGCGCACACCTCCGTGGGTACGCCCCCCGGTGCGCCGGTCACCGATGTGCGGGTCACCGCGCCGGACGGAACGCCCGTGCGGCTCAGGGAACGGCTGGGGCAGGGGCACCTGCTGGTGGTGCTCGTGGCGCCGGGCACCGGGGTATGGGACCGGCGGCACTGGATGCGGGCCGGGATCATGCCGCGGCTCGTCGAGACCGTCGACGGCCTCCCCGTGAAGGCGGAACTGCTGGTCGCCGAGAGCTATCCCGGCGCCCCCGCGCACACCGTGCTGCTCATCCGGCCGGACGGCCATCTCGTGGAGTCGTTCGGCGGGGTCCGGCCGGCGGAGCTCCTCGCGGCGGCGGACGCGGCGCGCGGCGGCGCGCTCCTCACGTCCGTACGCTCCGACCGGACCGCGGACGTCAATTGACCCCCGCAGGCGCACATGGTCTACTCCGGAACATGACCGACACCGATGTGCGCCTGTGGCGGAGGGTCCACATGGACCTGCTCCGCTACGCGGGCTGCGTGTGTCGCCCGTCCTGCTGAATCGCCTTCTCCCGCTCCCCGTGCGCTGTGACGTACGGCAGGGGCGCCCACGCGAACCCTCAGGACGGTCCCTGTGTCTGCTTCCCCCTCCCCTGTTTCCGTGCGTACGACCGCCTCCGGTCCGAGCGCCGCGGAACTGCTCGACTTCGTCCGCCGCACCGCCGCGGACACCGCGCTCGTCGCCTCGCTCCCCCTCGACCCCGAGGGCCGCACCTGGATCCGGCTCGACGGACCCGGCGGCAGCGAAGCCTGGCTGATCGGATGGCCACCCGGCTCCGGCACCGGCTGGCACGACCACGCCGACTCGATCGGCGCCTTCCTCACCGCGGCCGGCACGCTGAACGAGCACTCGCTCGCGGCGCGGCTGCCCACCGACGGCTGGAAGACCCTGGAGCTGGCCGAGGACCTCGACCGGTCGCGGACTTTGACGGCCGGTCAGGGCAGGGCGTTCGGCCGCCACCACGTCCACGAGGTGCTGAACCGGTCCGCCACGGAGCACGCCGTCTCCGTCCACGCGTACTACCCGCCGCTGCCGCGGATCCGGCGCTACAGCCGCACCGGAGCGGTGCTCCGCCTTGAGCAGACCGAGCGCCCGGAGGACTGGCAGTGAGCGAGGAACGGCACGACGGGGGCGACCACCGGATCGGGATCGACGAGCTCCTGGAGCGGGTCCGGGCCGGATACGAGCGGCTCGGGCCGCAGGAGGCGAGCGCGGCGGCCGAGGAGGGCGCGCTCCTCGTGGACATCCGCTACGCGGAACTGCGGGCACGCGACGGGCTGATCCCCGGGGCGCTGGTCGTCGAGCGCAACGAACTGGAGTGGCGGCTGGACCCGCAGGGAAGCCATCGCGCGGCGCAGGCCGTGAGTCACGATCTGCGGGTGGTGGTGATCTGCAACGAGGGGTACGCGTCGAGCCTCGCCGCCGAGTCGCTGCACCGGCTCGGGCTGTACCGGGCGACGGACCTGATCGGCGGCTTCCAGGCCTGGCGCGCGGCGGGACTGCCCGTCGAGGCGTGACCGGCGACGGGGCGGCCTGAGGGCCCCCGAACCGGCAGGGCTCCCGGTCGCACGCTGACCGGGAGCCCTGCCGGTTCGGGCCGTCGGTCACCGGCTCGTGACGGCCTCCACCGGGCGGGCCTTCAGGGCCAGCCTGCCGGGCAGTGCCGTCGCGATCAGGGCGAGCAGGGCGGCGGCGCCCACCACGGTCGCGTACACCAACGGCACCACGGTGGGCGCCGCACCGCCCGTCATCCCGATACTGAAGGCGGTCAGCACCGCGAGCGAGATCCCGGTACCGAGGGCGGCGGCCAGGACCACCACCGACAGCGTCTCGATGCGCAGCATCCGCAGCACCTGCCGGCGGGTCGCCCCGGCCAGCCGCAGGAGCGCGAACTCCCTGAGCCGCTCGGAGACCGACATGGCCAGCGTGTTGACGACGGCGATGGCGGTGAAGGCCAGGACCAGGCCCATGGCGAGCAGGTTGACCTCGGCGTTCTGCCGCCGGCGGTCCGCCTGGAGCCGGTCCGCGGCGGCCGGGGCGAGGACCGCGACGGCCGGGAACTCCGCTACTGCGGCGGCCAGTTCGCCGCGGCTCGCGTCACCTGCGACGAGGACGGTCGCGGCCAGCGGGTTGTCCATGTGCCGGGCGACCAGGTCGTGCGGCAGCGTCAGGTCGCCGAAGCCCGGTCCGCGGCGGTAGACGGCCGCGATCGTGAGGGTGACGGGGGTGCCGTCGCCCAGGTTCAGCTTCAGTGCGCTGCCGGGGCGCAGGTGGAGCTGCCCGGCTGCCCGTTCGCTGATGGCGGCCGAACGGGAGTCGGCGGTGAACGCGGCCATCGACCCGCGCGTCACGTCGGGGTCCCAGGTGCGAGCCAGCCCTGCCGTGGTGACTCCCTGCGCCGGGTACGCGGCGAGCCCGACCCGGACGGTCGTGCGGACCACCTCCGTGGCGGCGGTGACTCCGGGCGTCCTCCGGACGGCCTCGGCCGCTTCCGACGGGACGCCGGGGCCCTGCGCGCCCAACACCCAGGTGGCGCGGGTGCCTTCCCGGGCCTGGGCCAGGGCGGCGTCTGCGAGGGTCGGCTGGACGAAGAGGACCGTGCAGGTCATGCCGATGAGCAGGGTGAGCGGGGTGACGACGGAGGCCATCCGGGTGGAGTTCCCGCGGATGTTCGCCGTGGCCAGACGGCCGACGTGTCCGGTGGCACGGAGCGCGCCCGCCGACAGGAAGGCGCCCACCCGGACCAGGAGCGGGCCGAGCAGCGACACGGCCGTGGCCAGCACCACCACGGCCAGGAAGGTGACCGGCGTCGAGGCCGCCTCGGTGTGCAGGATGCCCAGTACGGCGACGAGTACCCCGCCGGCCAGGAGCAGCACCAGGCCGGCGGCGATTCGGCCCCGAGCCGGACGGCGGCGCTCGACGGCGGACTCGGCCATGGCCTCGGCAGGGCGGAGGCGCGCGATACGGCGGCCGGAGATACGGGCGGCGGCCCAGGCGCCGAGAAGGGTGACGACCAGAGCGGCGCAGGCGGGCAGGATTCCGGCCGTCCGCTCCAGCGTCGCCGGCACCACGCCCGAATCGACGAATCGACTGTGCAGCCAGCCGGCCAGCGGCAGCCCGGCGAGGGCGCCCAGTACCCCGGCGACGGCGCCCACCACCAGCGCCTCGCGGCCGAGCAGACGGCGGACCTGCCGTGAGGTGGCCGCGATCGTCCGCAACAGGGCCAGCTCACGATGACGTTGCTGGATGGAGAGCGCGAACGTCCCGACGACCACGAGCACCGCGACCAGGAGCGAGGTCCCGCCCATGGCACCGCCCATGGAGACCAGCTTGACGCGCGCGCCCGCGGCATCCAGGAACTCGACGGGCCCGCGATCGTCACCCGTGGAAACCTGGGCGGTGGTGCCCTTGAGCACCTGCGCGACCCGCTGCTTCAGCCGGTCGGTGTCCGTACCGGCTACGGGCAGCACGCCCAGGGCGGAGACCTGGCCGGGACGGGCTGCGAGGCGTTCGGCCTCCGCCGTGGAGAAGAACAGCGACGTCTGCTGCCGGAGTTCGCCGTGTCCGTCCGGGGCGGCGATGCCGCTGACGCGGTAGGTGCGGGGCGCCTGGGTGGACTGCACGGTGAGCCGGTCGCCGGTCGTCAGGCCCGCCCGTTCGGCGAGGCCCCGGTCGATCACCACGTCGTCGGCCGAGGCCGGGGCGCGGCCCGTGGTGAGGGCGAACGGGGTGAGGGGGGCGGAGTCCCAGGAATGTCCGTAGCCGGGCGTGCCGCCGCCTTCCGTACGGCCGGGCAGGCCGCCCGGCAACGGCTCGGCGAGGAAGGTCAGTTCGGGGACGACCGCTCGCACGCCCTGCAGGGCGCGGATCCGGTCGCCGACGGTGGCGGGGAGCCAGGCACGCTCGGCGACCGGCTTGGCCTTGTGCTTGGCCTTCGTCTTCCCGTTGCCCTTGTGCTTCACGGTGGTCCGGTGGACGTTCTGGTCGGCGGAGACGATGAGCGGGGTCGCGGCGTAGCGTTCGGTGGCGATCCGTCCGCGCAGGCCGGTCTCCAGAAGGGTGCCGCAGGCCGTGACGAGGGCGGCCGCGCACATGAGGGCCAGCAGCGCTCCGAGGAAGCCTCCTTTGCGGTCGCGGACCGTACGCAGGGCATAGCGCAGCATCATGACGCGTCCGTCCTTCTTCTGTTGTCATCCGTGGAGACGACGCCGTCGGGGCCGGGGGTGTCTCCGCCCGGGCGGTAGACGCCTTCGCTCGGGGCAGGGACGTCTTCGCCTGGGGAGGGGACGTCTTCGCCTGGGGCAGGGAGGTCTTCGCCTGGGGCACGGACGTCTTCGCTCGGACCGGGGAAGGCGAGCAGGCGGGTGTGGACCGTGCGGGCACCTGGCGGGGTCTCGTCGTCGGGCCGCTTGTAGCGGTTCATGAGGGCGATGTACTCCTCGAAGAACTCGTGGAGCTCGGGTGCCGTGAGCTTCAGGGAGCCTCGTGAGTACGCGTGCGCGTCGGCCCATTCGTCGGTCTCCCCGGCCTCTGCGGCGGCGCCGCTCTCGCGCTGGAGCCGCTCGAACAGTGCGAGGTCGGCGGCGTACGCATGGCGGTTCAGCTCGTCCATGACGAGCCGCATCCCGGGTGTCCGGCGGGACGGCGGCGGAAAGCGGCGGTCACCGGGGACGGCCCGCCACCACCGTGCCCGGCGTACGCCCGGCTCCTGCGGCACCGTGTCGGCGACGAACCCGTACCGGGCCAGTTCGCGCAGGTGATAGCTCGTGGCCCCGGTGTTCAGGCCCAGGGCGCGGGCGAGGATCGCCGACGTCGCGGGGCCGTGCAGGGTGAGGTGCTGGAGGATCTGCTGGCGTCGTGGCTGGGCGAGGGCCTTCAGGGCCGCCAGCTCCGTGATCTCGGTACCACCGGGCTTCTCTGGCATGCGTCACACACTGCTCTGTGCACAGATGTCTGTGCACTGGAGCGTTCCGGCGTCTTCGCAGGGGGGTTATCCCCCGAACCCGGCACTCCCCTGGCCTGGATTCGCGGCCGGGATTCGCCACCCCTGACCGCCGAGGGCCATTGCTGATCGCCCCTGGTCCCCTTCTTCACCCCCGATCGTCCCCGACCGCCCCTGATCCCCCTCATCGCAGACACGGAGTCGGCGGATTCCTCGAATGCGTAGCGACACACCCGTATGGCCTTGCTCCGGTGGAGCGAACCGCGGACCGGATGGACATTCGCCTCAACGCCAAGGTCCGCCATGGCATCGCCATCACACCGCTACGGCACGGCCTTGCCTCCGCCACGGCATCGCCTTGCCTCCGTACGACGGGAAGCCCGCACCCATGCCCCCCACCGCGCTCACACCCGACGAACTCGACGCCCAGGCCGCTCGCCTCCATGACACCGAGGCCTGGCAGCAGATCGTCACGGGTTGGGACGTCACCGTCCCGGAACCCGTGCGCCCCGCCTCACCCGGTGGCGTCCAGGAGCGGCCTGCCCCCTCCGACGACTGGCGCGCTCTCCTGTCCGTGCCGGTGGATCAGCTCATCGCCGAGACGGTCCGCGCGCTGCCCGGTCCCGCGCCGCACGGACGCCCGCTTCCCGGACGTCTCGGTGCGGTGCTCCCCGACCGCCTTCATGCCTGGCGTCGCATCGGGCAGCCGGAGGTCCGACCCTCTGTCCACCTCGCCCATGCGCGGCAGATCCTGACCGAATGGGGCTGGCAGAACACCCCGTACCGGCTCCGCAACACCCGGGGCGCCCGCTGCATCTGTGGCGCCATGCTCACCGCGCACCGCCTGGGCTACGGATCGGCGCACACCGTGGACCGAGCCGGCGCCTGGATGGTCGCCGAACTCCGCTCCCAGGGCTGGACGGGGCTGATCGGCCCGTGGAACCGCTACCCGGGGCGCACCGCCGCCGACGCCCTCGCCCTGATCGACGCCACGATCAGCCGTGCGGCCCGCGCCGGACAGTGACGGCCGGACCGTAAGAGCCAGTGCGGCAACAGGTCGCCGCGCGGGCCTCGTCCGGCAGCAGGCCGCCGCGCAAGCCAGGCGCGGCAGCAAGTCGCCGTGCAAGCCAGGCGCGGCAGCAAGTCGCCGTCAACGCCAGGCGTAGCGGCAGTCGAACCGTCGGAGCCAGGCAGCGGCAGGTCGAACCGTCGAAGCCAGGCGTAGCCAGCCGGGCGTAGCCAGCCGGGCGTAGCCAGCCGGGCGTAGCCAGCCAAGCTGAGAAGGCCGCGCGCCGCCAGCCCGGTGCCAGGTGCCAGGTGCCACAGGCCAGGGTGGCTGGCTGGTTGGTTGGTAGGGGAATGCGGGCCAAGGAGCGCGGAGCGAGGAACAGAGGCAGCCCTCAACCGCCCCAAGCCGTCGACGCGCAGTAGGCACACTCGTGCCGACGCTCAGAAGGGCTCGTCCAGCCCTTCGGTGTCCTCGCCCTCCTCCTCCAGTGCCCGGCGCACCACGCGCAGGGCCATACCCTCCCCGTACCCCTTGCGGGCGAGCATGCCCGCAAGACGGCGAAGCCGTTTGTCGCGCTCCAGGCCCCGGGTGGAGCGGAGCTTGCGCGCGACGAGTTCCCTCGCCGTCTCCTCCTCCTGCTCGGGGTCGAGCTGACCGACGGCCTCGTCGATGACGACCGAATCCACACCCTTGGTCCGCAGCTCACGGACGAGCGCGCGGCGGGCCAGGCCGCGGCCGTGATGCCGGGACTCCACCCAAGCCCCGGCGAACGCCGCGTCGTCGATCAGTCCGACGTCCTCGAAGCGCGACAGCACTTCTTCGGCCGCCTCGTCCGGGATCTCCCGCTTACGCAGGGCGTCCGCGAGCTGCTTGCGGGTGCGCGGAGTCCCGGTGAGCAGGCGCAGACAGATGTTGCGCGCCTGCTCGACCGGATCCCGCGGCTCCCCCTTCTCGGCCCTCGACGAGGTGGGGGAGCCGCTGTCCCTGGAACGGGAGCGGGACCGGCGCCCCGCTCCCTCGCCGAATCCGGCGCCCGGGCCCGCACCTCTGCCACGGCCGGACCTGACAACCGGTTCGTGGGAGAGGTCGGACTCGTTGTCGGATCCGGCCGTGTGTCCGGCGGCGAATTCGGGGCCGGGGCCCGCACCGGGGTCGGCGGTGCTGCCCGGCCACTCCGTACGACGCGTCACGGTCTAGCTCTTGGCCGCCGCCGTCTTGGCCGGCTTGGCCTTGCCGGCCGGGGCGGGCGCCGCCTTCGCCGCACCGTCGGCCGGAGCCGCGGCCACGCCTGCCGCGTCCGCGGCGGGCTCGGTGGCATCCGCCTCGGGCCGGACTCCGACGCCCAGCTTCTCCAGGATCTTCTTCTCGATCTCGTTGGCGAGGTCGGGGTTGTCCTTGAGGAAGTTGCGGGCGTTCTCCTTGCCCTGGCCGAGCTGGTCGCCCTCGTACGTGTACCAGGCGCCGGCCTTGCGGACGAAGCCGTGCTCCACACCCATGTCGATCAGGCCGCCCTCGCGGCTGATGCCCTGGCCGTAGAGGATGTCGAACTCGGCCTGCTTGAACGGCGGCGCGACCTTGTTCTTGACGACCTTGACACGGGTCCGGTTACCGACCGCGTCGGTGCCGTCCTTGAGCGTCTCGATGCGGCGGATGTCGAGACGCACCGAGGCGTAGAACTTGAGCGCGCGGCCACCGGTGGTGGTCTCCGGCGAGCCGAACATCACACCGATCTTCTCGCGGAGCTGGTTGATGAAGATCGCGGTGGTCTTGGACTGGTTGAGCGCGCTGGTGATCTTCCGCAGCGCCTGGCTCATCAGACGGGCCTGCAGACCCACGTGCGAGTCGCCCATCTCACCCTCGATCTCCGCGCGCGGCACGAGCGCCGCGACGGAGTCGATGACGATCAGGTCGAGCGCGCCCGAGCGGACCAGCATGTCCACGATCTCGAGGGCCTGCTCACCGTTGTCCGGCTGGGACAGGATGAGGTTGTCGATGTCGACGCCGAGCTTCTTCGCGTACTCCGGGTCGAGCGCGTGCTCCGCGTCGATGAAGGCCACCGAGCCGCCGAGCTTCTGCGCGTTCGCCACCGCGTGCAGCGTCAGCGTCGTCTTGCCGGAGGACTCCGGTCCGTACACCTCGACCACGCGGCCGCGGGGCAGCCCTCCGACGCCGAGCGCGACGTCGAGAGCGGTGGACCCGGTGGGGATCACCTCGATGGGCTCGTTCGGCCGCTCGCCGAGGCGCATCACCGCGCCCTTGCCGAATTGCCGTTCAATCTGTGCGAGTGCGGCGTCCAACGCCTTCTCGCGGTCGGTTCCTGCCATGGGTTCCACCCGATTTGCTTGAGTCGATCGCTTCACGTCAAAGACGCTAACCCCTGCCACTGACAATGGGCCTCGACGTCCTCCCGGCCTGTGGATAACTCCACGGGCCGAGCCCGGAAAAACCCGGCCGGAATCCCATGAGAATGGATGTTCGATTTTGGTGTCAAGCGCACCACGCCGCACCGACCAGTCCCCAGGATAGCGCTCTAGCATCGCCCCTTCGGGCAGTCAAGTTCGCTTGCGCGATGCCCTATCAAATATCGGCTATATGGGAGCAAACCGGACCGAAAATGCGGCTCCGGCGGTTCGTGCCGCACGTCGGCAGGCCGCGGACGTCACCGCCCAGCGGGGCGCCGCGAGAGCGATCGGCTGCGTCACCGGGCGGACGAGCGGGCTCCGCGCACGGACAAACAGGCCACCCCGGACCATCGAGGAGACGTCTGTCCCGCACCTCAGGAACGCGGCTGCGGGCCCTGCGCCTCCGCGTCCTCCCCCTGCCCGCCCTCGGCTTCGGGGGCGTGCCAGAGCCGGCGCAGCCGCACGGACACCGATCCATCGCGTCGCCACTGACGGCGCCCGTGCACCCGGGGGTCGTCCGTGACCTCGTACCGCTTCACGTAGGCGCCGAGGAAGGCCTGGAGCGTGGCCACGGCCGGGATGGCGATCAGCGCACCGACGGCGCCCATCAGTGCCGTGCCGGCGATGACCGAGCCGAACGCCACCGCCGGGTGGATGTCGACGGTCTTCGAGGTCAGCTTGGGCTGCAGCACGTAGTTCTCGAACTGCTGGTACACCACGACGAAGCCGAGCACCCACACCGCGTACCAGGGGTCGACGGTGAACGCGATCAGCATCGGCAGGGCGCCCGCCAGGTACGTACCGATCGTGGGGATGAACTGTGAGACGAGTCCCACCCAGACCGCGAGCGCCGGTGCGTACGGCACTCCGAGCGCCAGCAGCAGGATGTAGTGCGCGATGCCGGAGATGAGCGCCATCAGACCGCGCGAGTAGAGGTACCCGCCCGTCTTGTCGACTGCGATCTCCCAGGCCCGCAGCACCTCGGCCTGGCGAGTGGGCGGAAGGACGGAGCACAGCGCGCGGCGCAGCCGTGGGCCGTCGGCCGCGAAGTAGAACGAGAACAGGAAGATCGTCAGCAGCCGGAACAGGCCGCCGAGGACCGTGGTGGAGACGTCGAGCACGCCGGTCGCACTGTTCTGGACGTACTTCTGCAGCCAGTCGGAGTGCAGAAGGCTGTCCTGCACCTCGACGCGGGAGAGCTCCGTGTGGAAGCTCTGGTTGACCCAGTTGATCACCGAGTCGAGGTACTTCGGGAAGTCCTCCACCATGTCGACGATCTGACCCGCGAGCATCGAGCCGAGCAGCACGACGAAGCCCGCACCGGCGATCAGGACACCGAGGAAGACCAGGAAGGTGGCGAAGCCCCGGCGTATCCCGCGGGCCGACATCCAGCTCACGGCGGGCTCGATGGCGAGCGCCACGAAGAAGGCGATCAGCACATTGATCAGCAGACCGATGAGCTGGTCGAAGGCCCAGCTGCCGAGACGGAAGCAGGCGTAGAGCGCCAGGGCCAGCACCATGGCACGCGGCAGCCAGCCAGGCATGCGGGCGCGCCCGGTGCCGGACGGCGGGGTCGGTGGCGCAGTCGGCGGGACGGGCGGGTCGAGGGGCGGCTGGGTCTGAGCGGTCTCGTCTGTCGGTGCCACGGAGCAAGTCTCGCCTACTGCCCGGACCATCGGTCGCGCACCCCGGTGACGTCCCGCACACCACACCACCCGGACCGCGCTTCAGTGCTCGCCCTCGCGGGTACCGGCCGTCGCGTGGGCTCCGCCGCCCCGTCCGTCAACGCTCCACAGCTACGCCGCCCGTACGGACCCGCACCAAGCGGAGCGGTGCGCCAGGGCCCTTCCCGGCCGCCGGTGTGGCCGGCCCTCCGGGCCCGGCACGGCCTGGCTGCCATGAGGAGCCGGAGCCACGCCGACCGCCCGCGGTCCCGCGCAGCACGACCCGCCGCCGCTCACCGACACCCATGAACAGCTGCCGCACAGCCCCGCCCGACACACCGTGCGTCAACGCTTGTCCGCGGGGATGCCGACGGCCGTGCAGACGCCGCGCCAGACGTCCTTCGCCTCCCACCCCGCGTCCAGGGCCTGGTGCACCGTGCGCCCGCCGAGCTCGGCCATCACATGATCGCGAGCGAAGGAATCGGCGTACCCCGCCCCGAAGTGGTCCGCCATCCGTTCCCAGAAAATCGTCAACCGCATGCCACCAGTATCCCGCTCCTGAGAGTGCAGCCGGGCCGCCCGGCCTCGCCGAGGGCGCTGACCGTCCTACGGTCGGTACATGGCTGGAACCGGAACAAGTCCCCTCAATCGTGCCGAGCAGTTCATCTGGCTCACGGCCCGCGTCCTCGAGCAACGCCGCTTCGCCCATCACTTCCTGCGGGGAAGCGCGGATGCCGTGGAGACGGCCCTCGCCGCCTTCCGCAACGAGGACGGCGGCTACGGCCACGCGCTCGAACCCGATCTGCGAGGCCCCGTCAGTCAGCCGCTGCACACGGCGCACGCGCTGAGCGTCCTCGACTCCATCGACCGCTGCGACGGACTCCGGGTGGAGCGGATCTGCCGCTTCCTGACCGATGTGTCCACCAAGGAGGGGGCCTTACCCGCACTGCTTCCCTCGCAACGCGGCTACCCGGCCGCTCCCTTCATCCCGATCGTGGACGACCCCCCGGCCGAGCTGCTGGTCACCGGGCCCGTCGTCGGGCTGCTCCACCGCAATGCGGTGTGGCACGCCTGGCTCTTCCGGGCCACGGATTTCTGCTGGGCGGCCGTCGACGCCCTGGAGGTGTCACATCCGTACGAGATCGAAGCGGCGGTCGCCTTCCTCGACGGTGCGCCGGACCGGCCACGGGCCGAGGCCGCGGCCGACCGGCTCGGCCGTCTGGTGCGCGACCAGCGGCTCGTCGTCCTGGACCCGACGCGGCGCGCGGAGTACCCGGTGGCGCCCGGGTACGCGCCGGGTGAGCAGCACTTTCCGTACGACTACGCCCGCGCGCCCGAATCCCTCGCCCGGCGTTGGTTCACCGAGGCGGAGATGGATCGCGCGCTGGACCATCTGGCGGCCGGGCAGCAGGCTGACGGCGGCTGGCCGGTGACCTGGCGGCAGTGGGCGCCGGGGACCGCCCTGGAGGGGCGCCCCCTGGTCACGCTCAGGGCCCTGCAGACGCTGCATGCGTACGGTCGCGGCCTCAACTGATGTTGGCGGTCGATCGCCGGCCTGCCGCGGCCGTGGGGCGCGGCGCCGCGACACGTCCCGCGCGGGCGGGGCTGGCGACGGCCTGTGTGGTCCGCGGCGTCGACCCCCGTGTGCGGCCTATCCGAGTGCTCGCACTCCGGCGGTCACGGCCACGGCAACCCCCACGACGACGAGGAAGGGCGCGCGCAGGACGAGGGCGAGCGCGGCAGCGGCCAGGCCCGCGCCTCTGGCGTCGAGCACCAGCTGCCGGCCGTCGCCGAAGGCCTGCTGCGCGGTCAGGGCGGCCAGCAGGGCCACCGGCAGCAGGGCGGCGAGGCGCTCCACGAGGGGGCGTTCCAGGGCGCTGGCGGGCACCAGGAGACCGAGGAGCTTGGCGAGGTAGCAGCCGACTGCGGTCAGCGCGATGGCGATCCAGACGTTCATCGGCCCTCCTCCGACGAAGGGGGACCCGATTCCCCGGACTTTCGTGTGTCCTTCACTTCCTTCGCCTTCGCCTTCGCCTTCGCCTTTGCCCCTGTCCCGGCTGTCCCTGTACCTGACCCTGCCCCGGCCTCTGTCCCTTTCCCTGTCTCTGTCCTTGTCCTTGTCTCCGGCATCGCCTTCTTGCCTCGTCCTCTCAGGAAGAGGACGACGGGCGCCGCGAGCGCGGACAGCAGGACGGGCAACCCCGCGGGCAGTACCGGCAACAGGCCGAGTGCGAGCAGAACGGCGAGCGCGGCCGTGGCCCGCTCCGTCGTGCTCTTCAGCATCGGTGCGAGCAGGGCGAGGAAGACGGCAGGGCTTGCCGCGTCCAGCCCCCAGGCGGCGGTGTCGCCGAGCGCCTCGGCGCCCAGCGCGCCGCCCAGCGTGGTGAGGTTCCACAGCACGTAGAGCGTGAGCCCGGTGACGGTGAAGCCGATACGGGCTGCGCGCCGGGTGGGCTGGGGCAAGGTCACGGCGGTCGTCTCGTCGATGACCCACTGGGCCGCGAGGGGGCGCATGACACGCGGGAGCGCGAGAAGCTGCGACAGCCGCAGGCCGTAGAAGGCGTTGCGCACGCCGAGGAAGAAGGCACCGGCCGCCGCGGTGTAGGGGTTCCCACCGGCGGCCAGAGCGCCCACGAGGGCGAACTGGGAGGCGCCGGTGAACACGAGGAGGCTGAGCGCGCAGGTCTGCAGCAGGCTCAGCCCGGAGCCGGCCGAGGTGACGCCGAAGGCGAAGCCGGAGAGACCGACGGCCGTGCCGACGCCGAGAGCGTCACGGACGACGGCCGCGTCCGGCTTGGCCCCGGCGGCGGGGGCGCTGCCGTGGGGCGGGCCGCCCGCGCTCTGAGGGGGTGCTTTCTGTTCTGCCACGCCCGGGACGCTACCTGGGCAGGTGAGGGCGGGTCTTGTTCGTTCTTGCACGTGCGTGCCCGTAGGCGCCTGGTGGTACCCCCACGATCCGGGTGAAATCACGGTCGGGCGGCTGAGCCTGCTGCCATCGCCTTGACCGTCCGCCCGTTCCGCCCGCTCCGGCGCTCCGGCGCTCCGGCGCTCCGCCATGATCGGATCCTCGCAGCGCGCGGTCTGCGGCACCTCGGCTCGGTGGACGGCCGGGCCCCCTCGATGTCAGAGCCACGGACGGGTGCACGACGACGGTCGCCGGTCGTTTCCGCAGCCGTTGTCAGTGGTGGGGTGCACGATGGGGGACATGACCGGCTCCGCACTCGATTCGTTCTCCCCCGCGACCCGCAGTTGGTTCACGGGGGCCTTCCACGCGCCCACGGCCGCGCAGGAAGGCGCCTGGCGGGCGATCGGCGAGGGGTCGGACGTCCTGGTCGTCGCACCCACCGGATCCGGCAAGACCCTGGCCGCCTTTCTCGCCGCCCTGGACCGGCTGGCCGCCGTCCCGCCGCCCGCCGAGGCGAAGAAGCGCTGCCGGGTGCTGTACGTGTCGCCGCTCAAGGCCCTGGCCGTCGACGTGGAACGCAATCTCCGCTCGCCGCTGACCGGCATCCGCCAGGAGTCGGTGCGGCTGGGACTGCCCGAGCCCGAGGTCCGGGTGGGAATCCGCTCCGGCGACACCCCGCCCGCCGAGCGCCGCTCGATGGCGACGCGGCCACCGGACATCCTGATCACCACCCCCGAATCCCTCTTCCTGATGCTGACGTCCTCGGCCCGGGAGGCGCTGGCCGGGATCGAAACGGTGATTCTGGACGAGGTGCACGCGGTCGCGGGGACCAAGCGGGGCGCCCACCTCGCCGTGTCGCTCGAGCGGCTCGACGAACTGCTGCCCCGGCCGGCCCGGCGGATCGGTCTGTCGGCCACGGTCCGCCCGGTCGACGAGGTCGCGCGCTTCCTCTCGCCCCGGCGGAAGGTGGAGATCGTCCAGCCTCCCTCCACCAAGCGGTTCGATCTGTCGGTGGTCGTGCCGGTCGAGGATCTGGCCGAGCTCGGCGGCTCCCCCGCCACCGACTCCGACTCCGGCCAGGCGGACAAGCCGTCGATCTGGCCCCATGTGGAGGAGCGGATCGCCGACCTCGTCCAGGCCCACCGCTCCACCATCGTCTTCGCCAACTCCCGCCGTCTCGCCGAGCGGCTCTGCAACCGGCTCAACGAGATCGCGTACGAGCGGGCCACCGGCGAGACGATGCCCGATTCCCACTCGCCCGCCGAGATCATGGCGGAGTCCGGCGCGGCGAAGGGTGCGCCCCCGCTCCTCGCCCGGGCCCACCACGGATCGGTCTCCAAGGAGCAGCGCGCCCAGGTAGAGGAGGACCTCAAGGCGGGCCGGCTGCCCGCGGTCGTCGCCACCTCCAGCCTGGAACTGGGTATCGACATGGGGGCGGTCGACCTGGTGATCCAGGTGGAGTCGCCGCCGTCGGTCGCTTCCGGACTCCAGCGGGTCGGCCGTGCAGGTCACCAGGTGGGCGCGGTCTCCACCGGGGTGGTGTTTCCGAAGTACCGGGGGGATCTGGTGCAGGCGGCCGTGGTCACCGAACGGATGCGTGAGGGATCCATCGAGGCCCTGCGGGTTCCGTCCAATCCCCTGGACGTGCTGGCCCAGCAGTTGGTCGCGATGGTCGCCCTGGACAGCTGGCAGGTGGACGACCTGCTGGCGGTGACCCGCCGGGCCGCGCCCTTCGCCTCGCTCCCCGAATCGGCGTTCACCGCCGTGCTCGACATGCTCGCCGGCCGCTATCCGTCCGACGCCTTCGCCGAACTGCGTCCACGCGTCGTCTGGGACCGGATCGCCGGTACGGTCACGGGCCGCCCCGGCGCCCAGCGGCTCGCCGTCACCTCGGGCGGCACCATCCCCGACCGCGGGCTCTTCGGGGTCTTCCTGGCGGGCTCCGATCCCAAGAAGGGCGGCGGCCGGGTCGGCGAGCTGGACGAGGAGATGGTGTACGAGTCCCGGGTCGGTGACGTCTTCACACTGGGCACCACGTCCTGGCGGATCGAGGACATCACCCGCGACCGGGTCCTGGTCTCACCGGCGCCGGGCGTGCCGGGACGGCTGCCGTTCTGGAAGGGCGACCAGCTGGGCCGTCCGCTGGAGCTGGGACGGGCGCTGGGCGCCTTCCTGCGCGAGCTCGGCGGGCTGTCCCCGCAGGACGCCCGGGCGCGGCTGCTGACCGCCGGCCTGGACACCTGGGCCGTGGACAACGTGCTGTCCTACATCGATGAGCAGCGCCGGGCCTGCGGCCATGTGCCGGACGACCGGACCATCCTCGTCGAGCGTTTCCGCGACGAGCTGGGCGACTGGCGCGTCGTCGTGCACTCCCCCTTCGGCGCCCAGGTGCACGCACCCTGGGCACTCGCCCTCAGTGCCCGCCTGGCCGAGCGGTACGGCATGGACGCCCAGGTCATGCATGCGGACGACGGCATCGTGCTGCGGCTCCCGGACGCGGACATGATGGGTCTGGACCTCCTCGACTTCGACCCCGCGCAGGAGGACGCCGCAGGGGCGCCGCTTCCCCGGGCCAATGCCGCCCTCGACAGCGACCAGCCGCCGGTCGGGGCCGCCGATGTCGTTTTCGACCAGGGCGAGATCGCGCAGATCGTCACGGACCAGGTCGGCGGTTCCGCCCTCTTCGCCTCGCGGTTCCGCGAGTGCGCGGCCCGCGCGCTGCTGCTGCCCCGGCGCAGTCCCGGCAAGCGCACACCGCTGTGGCAGCAGCGCCAGCGGGCCGCCCAGCTCCTCCAGGTCGCCTCCGAGTTCGGCTCGTTCCCCATCGTCCTCGAAGCGGTGCGCGAATGCCTGCAGGACGTCTTCGACGTCCCTGGGCTCACCGAGGTGATGGGCGACCTGGAAGCTCGCCGGATCCGGCTGGTCGAGGTGACCACCCCGGAGCCCTCCCCGTTCGCCCGCTCGCTCCTGTTCGGCTACGTCGCGCAGTTCCTGTACGAGGGCGACTCGCCCCTGGCCGAGCGGCGGGCCGCGGCGCTCTCCCTCGACTCCCATCTCCTGGCCGAACTGCTGGGCCGCGCGGAGCTGCGCGAACTGCTCGACGCCGAGGTCCTGACCGAGCTGGAGCAGGAGCTCCAGTGGCTGGCCGAGGACCGCCGGATCAAGGACGTCGAGGGGGTCGCCGATCTGCTGCGGGTCCTCGGCCCGCTCACCGACCCGGAGCTCGCCGAGCGCGGGGCCGAGCCTCAGTGGGCGCAGGAGCTGGAGGCGGCCCGCCGTGCCATCCGGGTCCGGATCGGCGGCGGTGATCACTGGGCGGCCGTGGAGGACGCGGGCCGGCTGCGGGACGCCCTGGGCACCGCGCTCCCGGTCGGTGTCCCCGAGGCGTTCACCGAGCCGGTCAAGGACCCGCTGGGCGACCTCCTCGCCCGCTACGCCCGTACGCACGGCCCGTTCACCTCCACTGCGGCGGCCGCCCGCTTCGGCCTCGGCACCGCCGTCACCGACGGGGCGCTGCAACGCCTGGCGGCCTCCGGCCGGATCGTCCAGGGCGAGTTCCACCCCGCCGGCATCGGCCAGGAATGGTGCGACGCCACGGTGCTGCGTCGGTTGCGGCGCCGCTCGCTCGCCGCGCTCCGCCATGAGCTGGAGCCGGTACCTCCTGCCGCCCTGGCCGGGTTCCTCCCCCAGTGGCAGCACCTCGGCAGCAACAGCCTGCGCGGAATCGACGGACTGGCGCGCGCCGTCGAGCAGTTGCAGGGCGCACCCGTCCCCGCGTCCGCGCTGGAGAAGCTCATCCTGCCCAGCCGCGTCAGCGGCTACTCCCCCGCGCTCCTGGACGAACTCACGACCACCGGCGAGGTCGTGTGGGCCGGTGCGGGCGCCCTGCCCGGCAAGGACGGCTGGCTCTGCCTCTATCCGGCCGACAGCGCGCCCCTCCTCCTGCCTCCCCCGCGTCCGCTCGAACTGAGCGCACTGCACGAGTCCGTACTGACGGCGCTCAGCGGTGGGTACGGGCTCTTCTTCCGCCAGATCGCCGATCAGGTCCGCGCCACCACGCACCCGGACTCCACCGACCCGCAACTCGCGGACACCCTCTGGGACCTCGCCTGGTCGGGCCGGCTCACCAACGACACGCTCGCCCCGTTGCGTGCTCTCCTCGGTTCCGGACGGACGGCCGGATCGACCGCGCACCGCGCCAAACGCAGTGTTCCGCGCGGCCGTTACGGCTCCCTGTCGGCCTCGGCACGCCCGGTCTCGCGCACCGGGCCGCCCACGGTGTCGGGCCGCTGGTCCCTGTTGCCGCCCGTCGAACCCGAACCCACGCACCGGGCCCACGCCCTGGCCCGTACGCTCCTGGACCGGCACGGCGTGGTGACGCGCGGCGCGGTCCAGGCCGAGGGTGTCGAGGGCGGCTTCTCCGCCGCGTACCGCGTGCTCTCCGCCTTCGAGGACAACGGGCAGGCGCGCCGCGGCTATGTCGTGGAGGGGCTGGGGGCGGCGCAGTTCGCCATGGACGGGGCGGTCGACCGGCTCCGCGCGGCCTCCACCGCCCGCGACCGCACGGAACCCGGCGCGGAACCTCGGGCCCTGGTCCTCGCCGCGGCCGATCCCGCCAACGCCTACGGCGCGGCCCTGCCCTGGCCCGAGCCGCCGGCCGGAGCCGGGCACAAACCCGGGCGCAAGGCAGGTTCCCTCGTGGTCCTGGTCGACGGCGAGCTGACGCTGTACATGGAGCGCGGCGGCAAGACGCTGCTGGCCTGGCCGACCGATCCGGAGGACCCCGCGCTCCGGGCGGCCGCGGCGGCCCTGGCGGCCGCGGCACGTGCCGGAGCGCTCGGCACGGTCACGGTCGAGCGCACCAACGGCGCCTCGTCCCTGACCTCACCCCTCGGGCGCACCCTGGAGTCGGCCGGCTTCCTCGCCACCCCGAGAGGCCTGCGCCTGCGCGCCTGACCGGCGCACCCACCCCGCCCCCGGTCACGAGATCGTGCGCTCGCACCCGCGGTCCCGCGCATCATGGACGTATGCCCGAAGGAGACACCGTTCTGCAGACCGCGAAGCGGCTGCACAGTGCGCTGGCCGGTCAGGTCCTCACCCGGTCCGATCTGCGCGTCCCACGGTTCGCCACCGCCGACCTCACCGGCCGGGCCGTTCTCGACGTCTCCGCGCGCGGCAAGCATCTGCTGACCCGGATCGAGGACGGCCTCACGCTCCACAGCCATCTGCGGATGGACGGCGCCTGGCGCGTCTACGCCCCCGACGAACGCTGGCGGGGCGGCCCCGCCCACCAGATCCGGGCCATCCTGGCCAACGCCACCCACACCGCGGTCGGCTACCGCCTCCCCGTCCTCGAACTCCTGCGCACCAAGGACGAGGAGAAGGTGGTCGGCCACCTCGGTCCGGACCTGCTCGGCCCGGACTGGAACGCCGACACCGCGTTGCGCAACCTGCTGGCCGACCCGGCCCGCCCCCTCGGCGAAGCGCTGCTGGACCAGCGGAACCTGGCCGGCATCGGCAATGTCTTCAAGTGCGAGCTCTGCTTCCTGGCGCGAGCCACCCCCTGGCTGCCCATCGGCCTGCTGCCCGAGCGCACGAGGGCCCTCCTGGTCACCACGGCCAAGCAACTCCTCGAGGCCAACCGCGACCGGCCGGTCCGCACCACCACCGTCGGCGCCCGCCCCCGGACCACCACCGCTCCGGCGCCCCGCGCCCGCCGCCCGAGCGAGAACCTCTGGGTCTACGGCCGGGCCCGCCGCCCCTGCCTGCGCTGCGGTACCCCGATCCGCTCGGCGGACCAGGACACCCGTCCCACCTACTGGTGCCCGAACTGCCAGGCGGGCCCCACGCCCTAAGGGCGGTCCCGTAATCCCTGGCGGGCGCACGACGACGGCTACGGCACCTCGCCGCGTTGTCGGAACGCCCGAATACATCCAGTATGCGGACGCTCCTCCGCCTTGCGATGCACCGCATCTGACGCCGCGCGCTGATCCACCAGGGATTACGGGACAGCCCTAGTGGGCAAGCCGGCGACGCACCATTATTGACGGCCCGTCAGATTCGCCCGTACGGTCCGTTCATGCCCCTCGCCGCGTACGACCTCACCGGCCGCTCCGCGTTCGTCACCGGCGCCGCCGGCGGAATCGGCCGTGCCACCGCCGTCCTGCTGGCGGAGGCGGGCGCCACCGTTCACTGCGCCGATCTGGACGAGAAGGGCCTCCTGGAGACCCTCGGCCTGATCGCCGCCGCAGGTGGCGAAGCCCACACCCATCCGCTCGACGTCACCGACCGCGACCAGGTCCGTTCCGCGGTCGAGGCCGCCGGCGAGCTGGACATCCTGGCCGCCGTCGCCGGGATCATGCATACGAGCAGCGTCCTGGAGACCACGGACGAGGACCTGGACCGTGTGCTCTCGGTCAACTTCAAAGGAGTTCTCCACGCCTGCCAGGCAGTGGCCCGCACGATGGTCGCGCGCGGCGCCCGCGGTTCGCTGATCACGATGGCCTCGGGCGCGGTCGACTCCGCGAGCCCGGGCCTGCTCTGTTACAGCGCGGCGAAGGCTGCTGTGGTCCAGCTGACCAAGACACTGGCGACGGAGCTGGGGCCTCACGGCATCCGGGTCAACGCGGTCGCTCCCGGCTGGATCCGCACCCCCATGACCGCCCGCCACGACGCGGAGCAGCAGCACCGGGTCGAGGCGATGATGGTGCGCGTCTCCCCGCTGGGCAGGGTCGGCGAGCCCGGGGACGTCGCACACACGGTGCTGCATCTGGCATCGGACGCGTCAGCCTTCATGACCGGTCAGATCCTCCGCCCGAACGGCGGCGTCGCCATGCCCTGGTAGCGCGCCACGCCCTCCCGACGGCCCAGGACCGGCCGCCCCTACGCCGGGGCGGATCCGTGCGACCGGACCGAGCCCACGGCCGCCCGAAGCGAGCCGACGGCCGCCCGAACCGTTGCCTCCCACCCCAGGTCGCGCCGGATATCCGCCCTCGCCGTGACGCACCGCACATCACTGACTGCCGCGCCGACGAGCCGGAAATCGATGGCCGTCCGCTGCGGGCCGCCTCACGCACGCCCTCGGCGCACCGCCGCAGCAGGCCCGTCCCCGCGTCGAATATCCCGATCGGCCGTACGGTCTCGGCCACGTGGACGGGCAGAAGGCTGAGCCCCCACCCGCCCGCTGCCACCGCCCCCTCGACCGGGCCCGCGTGCTGCGGCTCCAGCACGAGCCGCAGCACGGCCCACCACCACACACCGCCGAGCACCAGCGCCGGCACCCATCGCCGCACCATGGCTGCCTCCTTCGGCCGAACCCGGGGCCTGTCGTTCGGAGCCTGCCGGACTCGCCGCTTCCGTCCTGATCCGAACGGAAGACCTTAGTCCGGCCTGATCCCCCTGGGGAGAGCGCACCGGCGCAGTACCAGCGCACACCGCGCAGTAGTCGCACGCCCGTCGCCCTGACATGCACCGGCCGCCGCATCCGCACGGCGGGCCGGTGCCAGAGGGGAGCCCCCACCGTTTCCGGTGGGGGCTCCGCGCACTGCCGTTCAGTCCTTGTCGTCGGGGGCCAGCGAGTCCTTGGCGCCCTCAGCGCGCTCCCGCGCCTCGCCCATGGCGCCCTTGGCCTTGCCCTTCGCCTGGTCCGTCTTGCCCTCGGACTCCATGCGCCGGTTCCCGGTCATCTTTCCCATGGCTTCCTTGGCCTTGCCTGCGACCTTGTCCTTCGCGCTGTCGTCGGTCATCGCACACTCCTCACGTCATACGGTCCGGCCTCCGCCCGATCCGGGCAGACCGGTGGAAGGGGGGCCCGGTCAGGTGGGGAAACCTGCCGGGCGGGGACGGTCGATCCGGTCAGGCGCTCTCCGCCTGGAACATCCACGCGTGCTTCTCGAGATCGGCAGTCAGCGCGATGAGGATGTCCTGGCTGACCGGGTCGGGGCCGCCCGTCACCTCGATCCGCTCGCGCATCCGGCCGATCACGACGCCGAGGGCGTCGACCAGGGTCCGCACGGCGTCGACGTCCTTGACCCAGCCCTCGGGCACGGAGTCGATGGCCGTGGTCCTGGCGATCGTCGCCGAGCGCCCGTCCGGGTTGACGCCCACCGCGGAGGCTCGTTCGGCCACCGTGTCGGAGTGCTGGCGGGCGGTGTCGACGACCTCGTCGAGCTGAAGGTGCACGGACCTGAAACGAGGCCCCACCACGTTCCAGTGGACCTGCTTGGCCACCAGAGAGAGGTCGACGAGGTCCACCAGGGCGCCCTGCAGCGCCTCACCCACGGACTTGAGGTCGGTCTCGGACAGGGGGCTCTTCACCACAGACATGCACGTCTCCGATCTGGTATCCGTTCCGTTCAGCACCAACCACGATGGCACAAACGAAGCAAAACAGTCATTCGGGGAAGTGCTCGAAGCATTCGTTCCCCGGTCTCATCCATGCGCCTGCCCACCAAAAGCCCGCCGACACCCAGCCGGCGCACATCGTCCGGACGCACGGAAACCCCAGCCCAGCCGCACATCGCCCGCAGGCCACTCGGGCCGGACGCCGCACGAGCCCGAACCCGGCCGCCCCCTCGCCCGCACGCACAGAAGGCTCTCCAGCCGCACGGCACGCGGCCGGACACGCAGAAGCCCCGGCCCACCCCTGAGGGGAGGGCCGGGGCTCCGGCTTCACACCGAACCGAGCGGGTCAGGCGGCGACGACATCCACCGCTTCCGCGGGTGCCTTGATGGTCACCCGCCCCGTCGGTACACCCGTCACCGAGGAAACGGAGACGGAATTGAGCATGGGGCGCACCGGTACAGGTACCGGATCGCTGGCCGCTGCCGACTCGGCCAGTTCGGCCAGGGACAGCTCATCGCTCACTTCACGCATGAGCTCGGACATCCGTACATCAAGCGCGTCGCAAATGGCGGAGAGCAGTTCGGAGGATGCCTCCTTCTGCCCCCGCTCCACCTCGGAGAGATAGCCGAGCGAAACTCGGGCGGACGAGGAGACTTCGCGCAGAGTACGGCCTTGGCGCTGGCGCTGCCGACGCAGCACGTCACCAAGCAGGCGACGGAGCAGAATCATCGGTGGCTCCCTCCTCGGACCGCGTAGCCGCATCCTTCACGCCCCACCGTACCGCCTAGCGCTGCGGCCGTGCGGGGAGCGATGTCGTGTTCACTCAGGGCTGCAAACATCAATTCTCCCCGTTGTGTTCCGTATCCTGTGCGCTCGCGTACCCGCAGAGTTCGCCGGAGAGCAGTTCGAGCACGCTCCGTACGCTCTCTCTACGGATGTCCGCCCGTCCGCCGTTCAACCGCAGCGCGGCCACTTTCCCGGCGTCACCGGGCCCGCAGACTGCGACGAAGACCGTTCCCACCGGTTGGCCGTCCTGCGGCTCGGGGCCCGCGACGCCGGTCGTCGCCGCGCCCCAGTCCGCGCCGAGCGCCCGGCGTACGCCGGCCGCCATCTGGCGCGCGACCTCGGCGTCCACAGCGCCCCGCGACGCCAGAAGCGCCGTGTCCACGCCCAGGACTTCACTCTTGAGGGTGGTCGCATAAGCCGTCACCGACCCGCGGAAGGCCTGTGAGGCGCCGGGGACGGAAGTCAGTTCCGCCGCGACCAGGCCGCCGGTCAGCGACTCGGCGACGGCAAGGGTCTCACCCCGCCCGACGAGCAGCCGCAGCACCTCGGCCGCGGCTGTCACCGCTCGGCCTCCGCGGCTCCGCGGTTCCCGGAGACCCGCCCCGGGCCCCTGGCGCCCTCGGAGGCCGTCTCGGCGGTCCCGGCGCTCCGGGGGGCCCGCCCCTCGTTCTCGGCACCCTCCAGCGCCGTCTCAGCCGCCTCAGCGGCCTCAGCGGCCTCCTGGGCCACGGCTGTCTTCTCCGCCGCGATCCCCTGGCGCCGCAGCACGACGGCCTGTCGCACGTAGTCCAGGCCCGTGGCGACCGTCAGCACCACGGCCAACGCCATCACCCAGAAGCGCAGTGTGGCCAGCGGACCGGTCAGCGCCAGGACGTACATCCCGACGGCGATCCCCTGGGCCAGCGTCTTCATCTTCCCGCCGCGGCTGGCGGGAATCACACCGTGCCGGATCACCCAGAACCGCATCAGCGTGATGCCCAGTTCACGGAAGAGGATCACACCCGTGACCCACCAGGGCAGGTCGCCGAGGTACGACAGGCAGATCAGCGCCGCTCCCATGATCGCCTTGTCGGCGATCGGGTCGGCGATCTTCCCGAAGTCGGTGACCAGGTTGTACGTGCGCGCGAGATGCCCGTCGAACAGGTCCGTGATCATCGCGACGGCGAACGCGGCCCAGGCGAAGGAGCGCCAGGCCGGGTCGTATCCGCCGTTGTGGAGCAGGAGCACGACGAAGCCGGGGACCAGCACCAGCCGGGCCATGGTGAGGAGGTTGGCGATGTTCCACAAACTGGCCTGATTGACGGCAGCAGCACCCAGCTTTCCGCCACGGACCGGCGTCGCGCCGGAACCGCCTGCCGCGGATGCCGGGGCTCCCGTCATCTGGCCACCTCCGCACGTTCACAGCATTCGGCCACCAGGTCCACGCCTTCGGTGCCCACTACCTTTGCCTCGACCATACGGCCCGGGACGAGTCCCTCGCGTGCGGTGAAGAGCACCTGCCCGTCCGTTTCGGGCGCCTGGTGGGCGGCGCGGCCCACGGCGCGCGACTCGTCCTCGGTGGCCTCGACCGACTCGACGAGCACCTGGAGGGTCTCGCCCACGCGCTCCTCGGCCCGCTGCGAGGTCAGCTCCTCGGCCAGCTGCGAGATGTGTGCCAGCCGCTCGGCGATCGTGTCGGCGTCCAGCTTGCCGTCGTAGCCGACCGCCTCGGTGCCGTCCTCGTCGGAGTAGCCGAAGACGCCGATGGCGTCGAGGCGGGCGCCGGTCAGGAACCGTTCCAGCTCCGCCAGGTCCGCCTCGGTCTCGCCGGGGAAGCCCACGATGAAGTTGGAGCGCGCGCCGGCCTGCGGCGCCTTGCTCCGGATCGTGTGGAGCAGCTCCAGGAAGCTGTCGGTGTCACCGAAGCGCCGCATCGCGCGCAGCACGCCGGGGGCCGAGTGCTGGAACGACAGGTCGAAGTAGGGCGCGACCTTCGGCGTCGAGGTCAGTACGTCGATCAGACCGGGCCGCATCTCGGCGGGCTGCAGGTAGCTGACCCGGATGCGCTCGATCCCGTCGACGTCCGCGAGTTCCGGAAGGAGTGTCTCCAGGAGGCGGATGTCGCCGAGGTCCTTGCCGTACGAGGTGTTGTTCTCGGAGACCAGCATGACCTCCTTCACGCCCTGCTCGGCCAGCCAGCGCGTCTCGCCCAGCACGTCCGAGGGCCGCCGCGAGATGAAGGAGCCGCGGAAGGAGGGGATGGCGCAGAAGGAACAGCGGCGGTCGCAGCCCGAGGCCAGCTTCACGGAGGCGACGGGGCTGGTGCCCAGCCGGCGGCGCAGGGGCGCCCGCGGGCCGGAGACCGGCGCGACTCCCTCCGGAAGATCGGCGGGGGCCGGTGCGGCCTCCTGGGCGTGGCCGGGCAGGGCCACGGCGGCGTCCTGGCGCGCGGCCGGGCTGATGGGCAGCAGCTTGCGGCGGTCGCGCGGGGTGTGGGAGGCGTGGATGCCGCCGTTGAGGATGGTCTGGAGACGGTCGGAGATGTCTGCGTAGTCGTCGAATCCGAGGACTCCGTCCGCTTCCGGCAGGGCCTCGGCGAGGTCCTTGCCGTAGCGCTCGGCCATGCAGCCGACGGCGACGACGGCCTGGGTGCGGCCGTGGTCCTTCAGATCATTGGCTTCGAGCAGGGCATCGACGGAGTCCTTCTTGGCGGCCTCGACGAATCCACAGGTGTTGACCACGGCGACATCGGCATCGGAGGCATCCTCGACGAGCTCCCAGCCGTCCGCTGCCAAGCGGCCTGCGAGCTCCTCCGAGTCCACCTCGTTACGGGCGCAGCCAAGAGTGACAAGGGCGACGGTACGGCGTTCGGGCATGGGCTCAAGACTACTTTGTCCCCGCACTGGCCCCGCCGTGCAGGGTTCCGTCGTCACAGGGAGTGACGAAGGCGGCGGGCGCCCGGCACGCCCTGGCGATCCTGATCTTCATGGCCCAGGTCCCGGAGATGCATGACGTGCCCTGGG